>CAIMVM010000167.1 GCA_903844895.1 uncultured Pseudomonadota bacterium | reverse complement strand
TGCTTTGACAGGCTTTGTCACGGGTCGGGAACCGGCCTCAGGTGTGGAGGAGAAGAACTCTTTTCCTGTGAAACACGAAACTCCATCCCATACCGGAGCAAGCCCCCAGGGCTTGTGAGGATTGGGTGGAGTAGTTCATTGCAAGCGCAGCAGGATTTACTGAGGAAGACCCAACGAAACGAAAAGCAATTCGTCGGGCTTTACTTGCTCTCGAAAATCGCCATGCCGTTGAACCCAAAGGTGCGGGACGATCGCGTGTTTATGTTCGCCCACAAACCGCATCCGCTGGAATAACCGTCGCTTCATTTGCCACGACCTCGGAGCGGGATGGATTAAAAAATATTCCTCTATCAATAGAAGCGAAAAGTCTACTTCGCTCCATTTCGAGATCCCTTAGGGTGCGAAAACCTGTAGGCTTTAATCAAGACTTTCTGCGCGCGTATATTCCCAATGAGACGTTATATTTAAGTGCAAAAACAAAGAAACAACTTCTGACCGTGGGACGTGTGGAAGTTCAAAAACGTCCCGCAGGAACGTATGCGCGAGATATCCTAAGCAGGCTTCTCATCGACCTCTCCTGGAACTCAAGCCGTCTTGAAGGGAATACTTATTCTCTGCTTGAGACTAAGTGACTCATTGAGCTTGGGGAAGCCGCAAGCGGAAAAGACGCCTCTGAAACGCAAATGATTCTGAACCATAAGGCGGCAATCGAATACATCGTCGAATCTTCTAGTGAAAATACCATCTCTTCTCACGAGGTTCGTAGCATCCACGCGCTTTTATCCGAGAACCTTTTAGGTGATCCAAGTGCTTCAGGCCGCTTAAGAACGATCGCGGTGGGGATAAGCGGAACAACCTATTTGCCTCTGGACAACCCCCACGTTCTTCGGGAATGCTTTGATACCTTTATTGAAAAGTTCAATCAAATTGAAGACCCATTTGAGCAATCCTTTTTCGCGCTTGTGCACCTTTCCTACATGCAAGCATTTGAAGATGTGAACAAAAGAACTGTTCGCATTGTAGCGAACATTCCACTTATCAAAAACAATTTGAGGCCTCTTTCTTTTGTTGATGTAGATCAAGGAGCTTATGTGAAAGCTCTTTTAGGGGTTTATGAGAGGAATGATGTAAGCCTGATGCGCGACTTCTATCTATGGGCGTACCCACGCTCTTCGCAAAAATATTCCGCCATTCAGCAAGCAATGGGCGAACCGAATTTGCTCAAGCTTAAATACCGAGCTCAGATTCATGATATCATTCGCACAATTGTCCTGGAAATGGTGGAAGGTTCACAGGTTGTATCAAGAATTCAAAGATTGATTCATGTGCATAATCTTCCCGTAACAGATTACACCGAACTTTTTAAAGTTATCGAGACTGAAATCATGAGTTTGCATGACGGTAACATTGCTCGGTTCAAAATTACCCCCCGTGAATTTCAGTCGTGGAAAGCGCAGCAGAATAGAATGGGAATCTAGAGCAGACCATTGCGGTGAAGGACTTAAGAGCTATTATAGGTTGCGCCGGAAGAACTCTTCCATTCCTAAGCTCGCTCAGAGACTACAGCGTGCGCAATTAGCGCTGTGGACATGAATAGCGCGGAAAGAATGACCTGAGCAGCAAGAAAGCGCATAGAATAACTCTCAATTGAAAAAATATGAAAAACTGTGGACGGGATCCATATCACCTTCGAACGGACTGGCGCCAGAGAAGCAATGGGGAGCCCATTGCTAGTGGGGGAAGGGGTAGAGGGCATTGCGTCTAAATTCCTTGGCAAGGGGAAGGGCGAAAGGCGCTCTATTTTTCCATGATATCGGCCTACAAGCCCCAAAAAAAATCCTTTTGTTTTTGTGAATGGAAAGATCTGAGGTAAAATTATGAACAAATAAGAGAGGTGTATGATGAATTTCCAGGCGGCTATTCTTACTTATGGAGCTAAAGACTCTGGGCAGGCCTTATCTTTAGTAGGCGGATACATCACAGGCTGCGGATTTCAAGTTTCCGAGCAAGTCGATGTTCCCTATGGGGATCTCGAAAATACGTTAACGTCCCTGAGTCATATGTCGCTCATTGTCGTGGTCGGTGGAACTTTTTTGGGCCCCCAAGATGACGCCCCAGAGAGACTACAGAGCTGGTGCGATCAAGCGATTCCAGGTTTTGGGGAACTGATGAGGTTTGAGACCGTTCAGGATGGATTTGGAACCTATCTGCAACGCGGTGGCGGCTGGCTTAAAGGAAACACCATAGCCGTAGCAGTGCCCGCCACGACAAAAGCAGCTCTCGATAACTTAAAAGTGTTAGGCCCCTTGTTAATGATGGCTGTGAAAGGCCTTAACTCCCGCGCTGTCCAAGGAAACACAGAAGTGAGTTCTGAAGTGAGTTCTGAAGTGAGCTCTGAAGTGAGCTCCGGTGGATAGTCAGGCTTACCTGATCCGTTTTTTTACGGGCAAGTTTCTTCTTCGGAATTCTTTTTGGGCTCATCTTCTTCTCGTCCAGGAAACCCCACATAGACAAGCCTGATAAGATGAGCCGTAAATCCTCCCAGCTTAATCTGAAGGCGATCGGTCTCTTGGAAGCCTTTGATGGTATTTAAAGCATCATCAAACGAATACCGTTTCACGACCACAAGCGTGAGCGAGGCTCCGACCTTCAACAGCCGCCGCGCCTGCGCCAGAAAAGTCAGGTAAAACTCAAAGTACTTTTTTTGCTTGGAAGTGCGGATGCCGTAAGGAGGATCTGTGACGATGGCATCGATGCTGTGCCAGGGGAAATGCTTAGACATTTCCAGAGCGTTGAGGCAGCGAATGTCTACCCCTTCCATTCCTTCTGCGGCCACATTTAATTGAGCCCCATGGGCAGCCGCTTCATCATAGTCAAAACCTATGAGCTTAAATGTAGGAGATAGTTTAGCGGCTTGTATCAGAGTGGTTCCTGATCCTAAAAAAGGATCCATTAGAGTTCCGCCTAGAGGAATGTCAGCTAGAAGCAGCATGCTGTGGGCAAGATTCGACTTCATGGCGGTTACCGGGTGGTAGGGTTTAGGGGTGGTCTTTGAGAGGGAAAGGTGAGTGAGCTGCAGGCTTATGACTAAGTGCTTCTTATGGACATCCACCCTTACCAGATACTTGGGATCTTTAAGTTTCACAGGATAGGGAAATCTCCCTAAAATGACTTCAGCCACTTCAAGTTGTATGGTTTCGGAAGTAAAAGGAAGACTTTTATCTATCCGTTTACAAGTAACTCGCATCGATCCTTCTAAATCGGACACTAATTCTGGAAACTCACAGGCTTTCGCGGCCTCCCGAATCACCTCCAGAGTCCAAGGCGTATCTGTCGTAACATCGTTTCTCACACTTAAAATGTGATGGATGGTTTTCAATGTCAGCAAAGGGGAGAGCGTGCAAGACTCTACCTCCACATAACCAGGTGCAAGGTCACGAGTTCGACGTCCTTCTAAATGGAGATTTTTAAGCTCTCTGATGACAAGCGGTTCCAGGCCTGAGTGGGTCGTAAGATGGTAAAGAGAGCTCATAGAATCTCGATTTTTAAAGGTATGAGCCCAGAGTCCCGCTAGGAAACCTAGACCATTTGGGAAGCGTCAAAGAAGGAAGGAACCTAAACGATTTGAGGGGGCGATACCATGGTAATTTCACCTTTTAGCTTGGGAATGGCCTTTGCGCCTTTAAAAAGCTTTGCTTTGGTGAGGCGTAATATCGCGATACTAGGAGGGTAATTCCTCGGTTAAATCTCGGTTGGCAATCTTTCATGGGGGTGGTAGGGTCGCGGCGGTTATGCTTGGCGGTTATACTTGGGGTCGAACCATGAGTTTAAATAAAGTTCCAGAAATACTTGCGCCTGCGGGAGGACCTGCACAGTTTTTAGCAGCCCTCAATAGTGGAGCGGATGCTGTATTCCTTGGACTTAAGACTTTTAATGCGCGAGCTAGGGCCCAAAACTTCGACATCGCCGACCTTGAGATCTATGTTCCTCTTGCCCATCGCTATGGCATGAAGGTTTTAGTTACTCTTAATATTTTAATAAAAGAAAACGAGCTCAAGTCGCTTTTAAGCACTTTAGCCGATTTAGCGCGCGTGGAAGTGGATGGCGTTATTGTTCAAGACTTGGGGCTCATGAGACTTTTGCGGGAGTATTTTCCCAGTCTTCCTATCCATGCCTCCACCCAGCTTGCCGTCCATAACCTCAGTGGCGTCAAAATGGCGAAAAAACTTGGAGCTAAGCGGGTGGTTTTAGCTCGAGAGTTGACGGCCCAAGAAATGAAGAAAATACGCCAGGATCTTTCCGAGCAGCCGGTGGAGCTAGAAGCGTTTTGTCATGGGAGTCTTTGTTACAGCTATTCCGGCTTGTGCTTTTTCTCAGGTCAAGATGATGCCCGCTCCGGAAACCGCGGAGAGTGTGCCTATACGTGCCGCAAGCCCTATAAAATTTTAAACGAACCGGGGGCGGGATTTCTCTTTTCCATGAAAGATCTTGAGACAGTCGACGATCTTAAAAGCTTCGTCGATGCCGGAATCGACACCCTCAAGATTGAAGGGCGTAAAAAAGACGCCCAATATGTTGCCACTGTCGTGAAAACCTATCGCGAAAAGCTTAATGAGTTAGCGTCTGAGTCGACCCTTCGTTCCTCGGCCCCAGAGCGCGCCAAAACAGAATGGTCGGATCCAAGATCTCTCATGGCCTATTCCTTTCAAAGAGATAAGACATCCCTATTTCTCAATGGCCGCTATCATGAAAATGTCATAGATCTTGATAACCCTACCCACAAAGGCCAACTTGTAGGTGCTATTGAGGCGGTAAAAGGTCGACGCATTTTTCTAAAAACAGCAGTAGACCTCGAAAAATATGATGGGATTCGTATCGATCCCAAAGAAAGCATTTATCATGCGGAGCCCCAGCACGGCTCGACGTTCCAGGACCCTTCCTCACAACTCAAAAACAAGTATTCCAATCAAACCCTCCAATTTTCTCTTCGCGACCTGGCGAGAGAGGGACAACCCTGCTTTCAGGCTCCTGCTCAAAGCCTGGTCGAATTGTGGGTACCTGAAGGTGGCCGTCTTGAAAAAGGGGATTTGGTTTACAAAACAAGATCTGCGAGCTTAAAAAACAAAGTCGAAGAGCTGAGCCATGTTCCAGATCGCCTCAGAAAGTTAGTGCCGATTCAGGCAAGTTTGCACATGGCGTTGCTGGGTGAAAACTTAGAAGTAAAATTTACCGCCTTCAAAGGTGGCAATGAGATTTTTAGAGATCAGCTTGTCGTTCCTGCGGTCCCCTCAAACAAAGGAGAGGACGCGAGCCTTGAGCTCCAAGACGAATGGCGGCAAGAACTCCACATATTTGGGGATCAAGGTCTTGAGATTACAGAGTTCGATTTTTCAGGAGACTATACTTGGTTTGTCCCAAGGCGTCGGATCAAAGAGTTCAAATCAAAACTAGGACCCCATCTTGTGACTGCCCTTGCGGATTGGGAAAGTTCCTTAATTCATGGGGTCGTGTGGAATTCCAGCATTTCCTTGGCTGATGTTGCCGTCAAAGAAAACCAGCAGCGTCTTACAGTTAAAATAGACAGGATGAGCTACCTTGAGCCCATTCAACAGGCATTTGAAAGTCTTAAATCTAAAAATCTACTGATACCCCATGAAATTTCCTTCGAACCTAAGAGAGCTTTTTTAGGAAAAATTTCCCCTGAAGAACTTTTTGGCGACCTCACTCGGTGGACGGAAACGATGGGGGTTTCTCTACGAGTGGCCCTTCCTACTGTCATAAGAGCTTGGGATGAACCGCTTCTAAAGAGATGGCTCAAGGTAGCCTATGATTTAGGTGTGAGACGCTTTGAAGTGGGCAATATCGGTGCGATGCTTTTTTTAACGGATTTAGGTTTTAAAGACATCGATCTCGCAAGCGATTTTACCCTCTACGCTTTAAACCAATTTGCAACGAAGGAACTTAAGAGTCTTTCCGTTGGCCGTTATGCCCTGAGTCTTGAAAATGACAAAGAAAGCCTAGAGTCTCAGCTAAAAACATCTCAGATTTCTGGCATCGAACCAGAACTGATTTTGTATAAAGATACCCCACTTTTTATAGCAGAAAGCTGCAGTTTGACGGCCCTTCACGGCGGATGTCCTACAGCAAAGGTTTGTGGATACAGAACACTCGATATCGTCAATGACGAAGGAGAGGAATTTCAGGTCATCCACGAAAGCTGTAAGTCGGTAGTCATCGGAAAAAATGCGTTTTCTATCTCTGAGGAGAGGCCTTGGGCAGCAAATTGCGGGATTAAATACGTGCGAGCAGATTTTCTATCTCGATCCTATAGCCCTGATGAGATCGACTCTGTTCTAAAATCTATTGGGGATTCGGCAAGCATAAAGTCGACCCACCCGGGCAACCATTTTAGAACTCTCTTATAATTCGCACCTTCGAGCTTAGCTTCTTCTGGAGATGCTAGGTGAGTAGACATTTCTGGATTTGAGAACTTTCTATACTTTAAAAATTTTTTATACTTTAAAAATTTTTTATACTTTCAAAACTTTTTATACTTTCAAAACTTTTTATACTTTCAAAACTTTTTATACTTTCAAAACTTTTTATACTTTCAAAACTTTT
>CAIMVM010000166.1 GCA_903844895.1 uncultured Pseudomonadota bacterium | reverse complement strand
TGCTTTGACAGGCTTTGTCACGGGTCGGGAACCGGCCTCAGGTGTGGAGGAGAAGAACTCTTTTCCTGTGAAACACGAAACTCCATCCCATACCGGAGCAAGCCCCCAGGGCTTGTGAGGATTGGGTGGAGTAGTTCATTGGTTATGTGGCTCTCTTGCTGTCGATACTGTTCTATATTTATGCCGTACTGGGAGTATTTCTTTGGGGTGAAAACGATCCCGAGCGGTTTGGTTCCTTACCCATTGCATTCTTGACCCTCTTTCAATGTGTCACCATGGAAGGATGGGCGGATATCATGCATACTCAAATGTGGGGCTGTGGGCAGTATGTTCAAGCGGGCACAAATGGTTTGTGCATTGCTTCGAGAGGCATGCCGATCGTTGCACCAATCTATTTTATCTCTTTTATTATTATGGGAACTATGATCATTTTAAACCTTTTTATCGGGGTTATGATGAACTCTCTGCAGGAGATGCAGCAAGAGAAGGAAGAATATTTAAAAGCTCAAGAAGTAGCGAAAGAATCCCCACTTCAGCACGAACTTAATGACCTGATACAGCAATCTCATCTGATTTCTAAGCGGTTAGAGGATTTGGCGAAAATGGTTTCTAAATGATGCTGGATGACCGTTTAGGCCTACATTCCGCGGTCAATCTATGTAAGTTTTTCGCATTTTCTCAGAAATTTCTAATAATAGGTTGAGGCTAATTTGAGGCTTACCAACGATAGTATCTGTTTCTGAATCTCTGAGGGTTTGTCATTAAAGGATCGAACCAATTTCATGCTTTCCATTAAGTCGTATCTACTGAATCCTTCAAATAGCCTTACAATTTGTTCCCCTGTGTCAATTCAAATCAATTTAGTACTTATTAAACGAATATTTAGTGGAAAAGACCTAAAATCTCTTGGTGATTCGCGGCGCATTGTGCCCGGCGTGGTTATAGATTAATCTAATAATATCAATGTATTATTAAAATATCTATTGCTTCAAGCAATAGTATCCGATACCATAAGTCATGGGGGCTTTCATGGCAAAAACACTTTTAAACCCAAAGACTATTCTTTAAAAATTTGATGAGTATTTAACATCCCTTGGGCTAAAGTTTGAAGGTGTCGCAATCGGTGGAGCTGCACTTGTGGTAATGGAAATCATCGAACGATCGACCAGAGATGTAGACCTTCTCGAAATAGAAATACCTAAACCAATTGCAAATGCAGCGATTGCATTTGCACGCTTGCATGGTTTATCTGAAAACTGGTTCAACTCAGGACCTGTCGATTTACTTCAAAGTCTTCCGTCAAATTGGCGATCGGATCTCTCGCCGCTCGATACAGGCGAGAGCCTTGTCCTTAAAACTATAAGTCGACTGAACTTCATACGTACGAAGTTTTGGGCTATGTGTGATCGCATGCGAGACTTGGATGACCTCGTTGCCATGAACCCAAGTGATGAAGGCATTGAAATTGCTGTCCAGTGGGTAAAACCTCTTGATGCGAATCCTGATTGGCCAAGACATGTGGAATCTATGGCACAAGCCTTAAAAAGGAGGCTTCTACGTGACTAGAAATCTTAGCCTGGATGAAAAGCTAGCTGCCATTGGAATCTTGATAAGCTCTAAACCCATAACCAAGAATGAGGTTTCCAGTGTGGATATTGAATCCACTCTTGTGGAGGTTTTCGTTGCATTGAATGAAGAAAGAAATCTTCGTCTCCTTTTGCCAGTATTTAGTTGGATAGAAGTACACGGTTCATCTGTAATCATTGAAAAATTACTTAAAATATTAAAAAAATTTGCAGAAAACAAACAAGATGTTTCACTTGCAGGACTAGTCGCAAAATTCGCACTTCACAAAAGGCATAGGCGGTGGTCCACTATCGCCAAGAATTTTACCTATCATGAGAAATCTCCTAGACATCTTGGACCAATGGATATGGCAGATTCTTTGCTGTTGCTGCGCGGAGAAGAAAACTGGGCCATGGGTAGCGGATATAAGGTGCCAAAAGGCGTCATTTCTTCAAATACTAAGTGGGTGCTCTCTGTTAAGTCGCTCGCCATGTTTCATCATCAATATCGAAATCGATTGATCTACGGCCCCCAATGGCGCGCAGATATCATATCCGCTTACGAACTAGGAGCCAAAACGCCTGCTGAAGCTAGTCGAATTTCCGGGGCTAGCTACGAACCTTGTCATAGAGTGAAGATGGAACTTGAAGCTGCCGGACGGCTAGCTTCTTGAAGTGGGACCTTTACTAACAAAGAGTTTGGCTTTCCATTTGAAGATTTCACTTTTCGATATATCCTATGCCCTACGCTGGCTCAATGCATTGTAGGGTGAACTTGGTGATTATTCGCCCTACGCCCAATTCTTACAATTTAGACTCGACTAAACGAATTTTCGATTATAAATGAATAAAATGTTGTGAATTACTGCGCTGCGCCGAGTCAGAGGAGTTTATTAATCTCTCGCACTGCGTCAGTTCATGAGCTTTGTGTAATTGGCATGCGAATTTTCGTTGCGTGGGTAACTATTGATTGAGTAATTCCTATAGGTTGCAAGGATATTTTAAGACTATTTAAGAAAGGTATTCCAACTCCCTAGTTCGGGGAATTTAGGCAAAGCAGGGAGAGGAGCGGACCGCTTTGTTGGTCTCAATCCTTAATTGTCTTGCTTCTATTATCTTCTCTTTTAGTTCCATCTTTTTCTCTTCTGTCCAGCTACCTGTGATGATTTCTTCTGGAGTAGCCCCTTTCAAAGCGGAATGGGGAATACAAGTGTTGCTTTCAGTGAGATAGAAATCAGCACCTTTTACTAGCGAGTCAAAATTAGACAGGAGAATGGTAAACAAATACCGGTGTTTCATTCTATGAAAAAGCATTTCTACAATTGAGTTACTCTGTTCGATATCTTTTTGGGGCAATCGTCATTGAAATCGATCTTGAATCAACAAGTATATCTACTTTTTCGTTGATGTTCGCACATCCGCTATCAACTAGAACATTGGGTTTCACTTCTAGCCGCAATGACCTAGCTTTTGCTAAAGCTCTCTCTATAAGTTCTTTGGTTCTGGCTCCACCGTAGTCTCTAGATACTTTCCAAGCTAGAACATACCTTGAATAATTATCGATAATACATGGAACAAAGGCCTTGGTTCCGTCTCCAAACCTCAGAATAGTCTGGTCTAAATGCCAGATTTGACCTGGAGCAGAAGCCCTGATGCCTACCTTTGGCTTAGCTGGATAGATTCGAATTCTATTTTTTCTGAGAACGAGCTCCCGAATCACGCGTGACCAGGTTGATGGAGATGCCATCACTTCGCCGGTCTTTTTTCCAAGCCAGCTTAAAGCTTGAATACTATAGTGGCTAAAATCTTTAGATGTATTAAAGTTCGTGAATTTTTCTGATTTCAGAGCGGATCATTTGAGTGGGAGAAAATCTAGGGCAGCTTGGTCTATCTTCAAGTAAACATTTGACCTCGCGTTTTAACCAGTTGTGATATCTGGCAGCAGTAAGTCCTATCGCCGCAAGACACTCCGAAAGAGGAATCGAATCAGAGGCAGTCTTCATCGCAGCGAGAACTTTTTCCTTAGCTCAGGAAGTGGGAAGCCTTTAATACTGGATTTGAAAACCAAATATTTTCATTGTAGCAAGTACTAGCCCGTGCTCAGCATTTAAAGCAGCAAGTTTTGCTTTTAGAGTTATATTTTCAGCGATAAGGTCAAAAGTGGTTAAGTCTAATTCAGGAATCGAAAAAAATTCCCGTACTCCATTTTTCTTCCCCTCCCTAAGAGTTGATAAGGAAATCCCAAACTTCAAGAACTTACGAATGTCGTCAGAAGCTGCGACAAGATTTTTAAGCCGAGGATCATAACGCCGGTACTCTGATCTTTCCATCGAATTTATTCCTACCAAAATCCAGTTGAAGACCTATCGGATTGATCGAACTGTTTGTTAGTACCAGCGGAAATTTCGCCGAAATTATTGAAAGATGTGTGGATTTGGCGCAGTGGTCCGAATCCGGATATTTGTAAAACACAATTATGAAAAATTCGCAGAGCAAAGTTCACCATTTCTGCTTCTGGCGGCCTGAAGTTAGTTTGTGGTGGGATGTGCTATACCCCCAAATATAGCTTAGATTGCAATTAAAGAGCTACAGCCAAGAAAGGCCACCGTCAATTCTATTCCATGATGTCAAATCGCTAGCTTTAGTGGTTTACCTACATCGTTTTTCCTAATTCCTGGTTGGATGAAAGGAAGTTCTTTATCTACGCTATGACGAAGTCGCTGTGTCATTTGAATGCGGAGAGACAATTCAACGGCTGGCATCATTTGTGTTGGTTTGAGATCTTTAGCTTCCCACTTGCCAACAGAGGAACGATCGATATCTAGTAGATCAGCAAAAACGTTTTGGCTCAACTCCATGTGATGCCGGATGAACTTCACTTCTGCACCAGAAAAACGCGCAGGTTTTCGAATTAACGCTTCGAAGACTAGTTCTGAGAGCCTATTGAAATCGACGTCAAGTACTTCGCCGTACTCAGTATCTTTCATCTTAGCTTTGAGTAGAACTATAGGGAAGCCGAGCCCATTAAATATTTTGTTTGTTTGCTTCATAATTGAATCCTCTTATATCAGTGAACATTTTTTTTGCTGAGGTCTATCACAGTAATAATCAATAAGTCTGGAGCCTTCACCGCGACAGCAATTCTAATGGCACGACCATCTATTGTTTTGCCTCGAAAAGCATAGTTCCACTCACTATAGGCTTCTTTCCATTCATCTTTTTTCTTTTCATGAAAGCCCTCGCGCATGATTTGTCGAACCTCAGCAACAGTAACTTCCCGTTGAGTGAGTCGCATCTGAGCGTGATCTACAAAACGGTAGAAACCTTTTTTTCTGCATTTCGCAAAGTGTTGAGCAAATCGAGGTCTTCCATTTTTGGCAGTTTCTTCATGTTTAACCTCTGCCAATCCACCTTACCTGAAGGGAACAGTTCCCATCAAACAATAGTATTATCGGCAATTTATGATGTTAACTTGGGAAAATCGCAATCGTATTCTTACAAATGCAAAAATATCAAAGTGTTATAGGCTCTAGCTTCCGAGATATTTCTATCTTCAGCATCGAAAGGTAACCTGGAGCCCTGCAGTGTGTCAGGACAATTTACTTTTTTGTGGGCGAAAATACATTGGACTTTCTTTGCATTGTCTTGAAGCGAAGCAGTGCTTTAAGTCTATCAATCGACAGCCAAAATATTGAAACCGCCGTCTTTCTCAGTCGTCTTTAATCCAATGGCACTAGCTTAAGATTAAGCCTAGAATTCTGTTGAAGAAAAGCCCACTCTTGTTTGATCGACTAAAATCAAATAAAAAGGGCTTTTCCATGAAGGTTTATGGATTGTCTGCACGTTTACCGCAACTGTCAAATGCGGTGAGTGCAATAAAAAGCAGCGACGGCTTGCCATTTAGAGACGTATTTTCAGGTGAACAGATTTCAGCGGCTATAGCCAAGACAGTGCCCGGGTATCGTTATCGGGCTTTCCCGCCTGATGTGACTTTGTTCGCATTTATGCAGCAAGCTTTAAGTAGTGACAAGTCGTTGCAAGAAGCTGTCTATCG
>CAIMVM010000165.1 GCA_903844895.1 uncultured Pseudomonadota bacterium | reverse complement strand
TGCTTTGACAGGCTTTGTCACGGGTCGGGAACCGGCCTCAGGTGTGGAGGAGAAGAACTCTTTTCCTGTGAAACACGAAACTCCATCCCATACCGGAGCAAGCCCCCAGGGCTTGTGAGGATTGGGTGGAGTAGTTCATTTCTTTTCAATACTAGTTCTCGAATCACCCGTGACGAGGTTTAAGGCGAAGCCATCACTTCCCCTGTCTTGTTTCCTAACCAGCTTTAAGCGTGCACACTCTAGTGGCTGAAATCTTTAGATGTATAAACGTCCTGAATCTTTCTGATTTCCGACCGGATCATTTGAGTAGGTGAAATTCTAGGGCAACTTGGCCTGTCTTCAAGTAAACATTTGACGTCGCGCTTTATCCAGTTGTGATGTCTAGCTGCGGTTAGTCCAATTGCCGAAAGACACTCTGAAAGTGGGATCGAATCAGAAGCCCATTTAATCGCAGCAAGAATCTTTTCCTTAGCACCTGAGGACGGAAGGCGTTTATACTGGATTTGAAAACCGAATATTTTAATTTTAGTTAGTACCAACCCATGCTCAGCAGTTACCGCAGCAAGTTTTGCTTTCAAGGTCATATTTTCAGTGACATGCTCTGATGTGTTTAATTCTAATTCAGGAATCGTAAAGAATTCCCTTACCCCATTCTTCTTCCATTCCTTAAGAGTCGATAGTGAAATTCGATATTTTAAAAAATTCCGAATGTCGTCGGACTTTGCAACAAGATTTCAAAGGCGATGGTCATAAAGCCGATACTCTGGTCTTTCCATTGACTTTAGTCCTACTAAAATGCATCAGAAGGCATATCGTATGGATCGAGATGTTGGGTAGCACGAAACGAAAATTCACCGAAATTATTGGAAAATGTCTGAATTTGGCGCTCGGTCTCCATTTTTCTAGAGATTTCAGTTTATCACTGACTCCACGATACCCGGGTGAGTCCCCATACCGGACGCACAAAGAGAAGTTCAGGTTTACGCCTGAGCCTCTCTTTTCTTTTTTAAAGATGAGGTAAGTTGGCAACCTACTGCAAAATAGTCCGGTCTATTTTGCAGTAGGTTGCACAAATTTATTGAATTAAAGCATTAAATATAGTATGTTATAAAAAACTCATGGGGGGGTGTTGTTTTGAAGAGATATCTTGATGAAATCATTAAAAGTGATCTAGACTCTAAAATTGCACTACTGACCGGACCTAGGCAAGTTGGAAAAACCTGGCTTAGTAAACATCTTTTTGAACCTAAAAAGTTCATTTACTTAAATTATGACAGTGAATCACATCGGCGCATCATAATGGACCAGTCTTGGCCGACTGATGTGGAACTAGTCATTTTCGATGAGCTTCACAAACGTAAAAACTGGAAGCGTTGGATCAAAGGAATATACGATGTTCAGGGTGTCAGGCCGCGTATTCTAATAACTGGATCAGCACGAATGGATATTTGGCGAAAAGGTGGAGACTCACTTGCTGGTCGTCATCACTCTCATCGGTTGCATCCCATATCTTTGCTTGAAGCTGTTACCGAGCTGGGAATGGAGCCCAATGATGCATTAAACCGACTACTAAAAGTTGGAGGTTTTCCAGAGCCATTTCTAAACGGCAACGAATCATACGCAAAACGTTGGCGGAAGTCTCATTTGGAGCGCATTATTAAGGAAGATCTGCTCGATTTAGAGCGAGTTAATGACCTAAAGTCTCTAGAAATTCTCGTACAGCTTCTAAGCGAAAGAGTTGGATCTCCGATTTCAAATTCCTCCTTGGCAAGAGACTTAGAAGTTTCACCACATACCATTAAACGCTGGATCGGAATTTTGGAGTCACTATTCGTTATTTTCATAGTAAGGCCATGGACAGGAAAACTATCAAAGTCGATTCTTAAGGAACCTAAGATTTATTTTTTTGATGCAGGGCGAGTAAGGGGAGACAAATCTGCCATTTGGGAGAATGTGGTCGCAAATCACTTATTGAAGCTCTGTCACTTCAAGCAAGATACTCTTGGCGAAAATGCGGAACTCCACTACCTTCGCGACAGAGAAAAAAGAGAGGTCGATTTTGCTGTTACACTGGATAGAAAACTAGAGATGCTTGTCGAAGTCAAATCATCACCAGAATCTAATTCTCACTTAAAATACTTTGTGGAACGGTTGCAACCGAAAAAGGCCTTTATACTGCCGCTGAATCCACCTAATGAGCCTAGGCAGCAAGGTCTTGTAAAAACGGTCAATAGTGCTGATTGGTTAGCAAAGCTCGAAGCGTAACCAGATCATCAAATCTTGAACGGTAAAGTGATCTTTTGACAGACAAGGGTTTTGCAGGGAGCTTTAGCATCTTTGTTTTGAAGTTTGGTTTCAGAATTACATCAGTTAAATAGAATGATGTTCCAGGAACCAGGTCCCAACCAAAGCGCGAAGTTTCTGCCGCAAAAGCATTGACTACAAAGAACATGGCATAAAACAGAGGATTTTTGAGGTTGATAGGGGTCTTCCTGGGGTTAAGAGATTAGCTTAGTGATACTGCTGATTCTAGCCCAGATTGTAGATTGTAGTACAGCCTACGCGAGATGCAACTACCAACCTAAAATCCTATTCCTTGTCTCCGATATTCCTTAATGCCTAAATGGGAAGGAAGAATATCGATGGAAAGATCAGGCTACCGCCGTTATGACTATCGTCTTAAAAACTTAGGTGCTGCTTCGAACGACCTAAAAAAGTTTGAGGCCTATGGGATTTCCATAGGCACTCTTCGAGAATGGAAGAAAAAAGGAGTTCGTGAGTTTTTTACGACACCAGAACTTGATATGAGCGCCTCCGACCTTATTTCTGAGAATCTGACCTTAAAAGCCAAGCTGACTCAAGTAACGTACATCGTCCCTCTGCCCCACATTCCATAAATTTATCCATGTGTCATAGTTTATTTTGTAAACAATACATGGAGGTTTTATGGATCTGGTTACCCTGAAGAAAAAGTTGAGTACTTATGAATCGGACAAGGGTTATTTAAAGAATGTGGGCGAT
>CAIMVM010000164.1 GCA_903844895.1 uncultured Pseudomonadota bacterium | reverse complement strand
TACAAAGATCACATCAAAACCGATGCGGGAACGGTTCTTATTACCGACTACCGGGTCACTGCTGCGAGCGTTCATGACAGTGTTGTTTTGAGCGAGATGTTAGGGGAAGGAGACAATGGACAAAGTCTGCACGCAGATAGCGCCTACAAAAGCGTTGAGTGTGACGAAATGCTGTGCAGCAAGAAGATCGAAAATCAAATTCACGAGAAAGGAAAGCGAGGCACCGCTTTAACGCAGACCCAACTAGAGCGCAATCGGCAAAAGTCCAAAATTAGAGCGCTGGTCGAGCATGTATTTGGATTCATGGAAAACTCAATGAATGGGATTTTCATGAGGTGCATTGGGATAAAAAGAGCAAGATGCCATATCGGATTAGTCAATCTAACATACAATATTTTCCGATACGCTCAGCTCATTCGCCTTAATAGAGTTAAATCAGTATTCTAAAATAGAAAATGCGTGTAAACCCTCTGCTGCAGGTGATAAACCACCGATTTCTTAGAAGCAAAAATGCAAGAGCAAACCTGAACCGAATAATTTTTTGAAAAATTGAATCTTACACCGATGCCCAAAACAAAAACCCTTGATTATTCAAACTGCCCTAAAGTTTTTAAGTCTTAAGGAGAGTGCATGGGGGCTCGCTGTTGCGCTTCGCTTCTGTGTCGAGTGGCGCGTAACTGCTGGAAGACTTTCGATAAGGCGTAGGATTTGCGTGATCATTTCACCTGCAACCCTAGCAACCCTGGTAGGACATCTACGGGGGTATCAAAAATATTTCTGAAGATTTTTCTTCTATAAGAAATGAAGGTATTCAGGGGAGCATTTTATACCTAAACCCAAGCTCACTGTATAAGGTCCCGACTTTTTTCTTAATCTTCTTGAAGACGGCTGTCATGCCGGCCCGAGTAAGAGCGTTTTCTTGGATCGCACTTAGATAAATAAGCTCAAAAGCAGTGCTGTCTTCCCAATCTACATTTTTGGTGAATCCCGAAACAGCAAGAGCCCCTGTTCGCTTTAAAAATGAATTCACTTGGTGACCATGCATAAGCAGGGTTGAGCAAGATCCAAAGTGGATAATTTTTTTGTGACATTTCCCCTCAAGCATCCCCGCGAGAGTATCTAAATCTATTCTGTGATCCCGTCCGTTCTCTTTCTTAAGGCAAATCTCACCACTTTTGCCGTGCATGGCTAAATACAGAATCGGAAATTTGGTATGCTTCTGCATAGGCCACTTTTTTAAGTAATAGACTAGCTCGGCTTCTGTAATGATATCGCGGTGAATATATGGGGCCTTGCGACTTGGCGCCGTCGCAAGCAGCTTCAGAACAGGTTTAACGGAGGTGCCATCCGTTAAGGATTCGTACCAGTCTCCAATTTCTAGACAGAACACTCCTTTGGGTATCATGGCCTAAGTATCTAGGGTTAATTAACACCAAAAAGCAACCAAACCGATTTCAAGCAGGATCACCTATCTGTGCAGCTCAAGATTCGGTTTTCTGCTCCCCGCAAAAGAAAAACCGCCCGAGCAACGCGAGGCGCTACTAGGGCGGTTTTTGATCTTCTACACTCGCTTGGCTACTAGGGCGGCACGTTGGTCCCAGGCGACCTTGTAGCCTAATCCCTCAAGCATCTCTGCACACTTATCGATGCACTTTTTCCAACCTCCAAGCTCGGCTGGTTTCATTTTTGTCGAGGTGACGAACCTCAACTCCTGATTGCTGGCGACCCGCTTCCAAACCTTGCACACCTGCTCGCGTGTGAGTTTGTGTTTTTTAGGCAATGCCATTTTCATTTCGAAAAGGGTTTTCCTAGCACTTCTGCAAACCTCAGAGAGGACTCCGAGATTGATGCTGAAGAGTTGGCGCTCGCTAGGGCCTTCCTGCCAGACGGAGAACTCTCCAAATCGGGAAGAGACACGAATGCGAGTGCCGTTTCGTTGAGTAAAACGCCAGACAAGAATCTGACTGGACGTTTCGTTTTTCCCGAACTCCGAGGGAGCCGGGACCGACGCTGTTTTCAATTTTTCAAGGATCATATTTCTGCTGATCCACAGAGTCCCCACACCCTTTACGGGAGCGGCTCTTCTGAGGAGCAGATGGAATTGAATCCAAGGAAAAATCAGTGTCGGTAGAGCATGATAATTGATCAGCACAATGTGTGCCAATTACGGTGACTATTGTACCAGATATTCGAGAGGAATCCTATCCCTATGACACAGGAAAAATGTGCCTTCAGTGGAAAGCAGAC
>CAIMVM010000163.1 GCA_903844895.1 uncultured Pseudomonadota bacterium | reverse complement strand
TGCTTTGACAGGCTTTGTCACGGGTCGGGAACCGGCCTCAGGTGTGGAGGAGAAGAACTCTTTTCCTGTGAAACACGAAACTCCATCCCATACCGGAGCAAGCCCCCAGGGCTTGTGAGGATTGGGTGGAGTAGTTCATTTGTCCTTTAGTCGAGACTTTGATTCGAGATGGTTTTCCACAGGTTGTGTGGATAGGCCCACGTATCTACCTTCTAATCAGCTGATGGGCTTAGGTTTTCGCGACATGGCGCCCATTTTGGCAGGCCCATTCTTGGTTCTCTGGGCGAGGCGTTTCAGGGGGCTGAAGCAGGAGTTGCGCTTCCATGTGCTTGAAGTACATACCCACAAATCTCTAATTGAAAGCTCACAGTATGATAGTGGGGAGAGGATTAGTCTTCGAGGCGGCGCGTTAGTTGGCGGAAATATGCTCCCTGATTGGCTAGTAGCGAGGCGTGGGTGCCGATTTCCACAATCTTGCCTTCCTCTAGGACTAAAATCTGGTCACAATGCTCGATGGTAGAAAGCCGATGGGCAATAATGATGGTCGTCGTGTATTTTAGAAGTACATCGATTGCTTTTTGAATCACGATTTCTGACTCTTGATCGATTGCGGCTGTAGCTTCGTCTAAGATTACGAGGCTCGGTTCTAGGACTAAAGCGCGCGCAAAGGCAATGAGCTGTTTCTCACCTTGACTTAGGTTCGAGCCTCCTTCGGAAAGCTGACTATTGATGCCGTCTTCTAATTTATTTAAAACCTGCTGGCCGCCCAATCTGATAAATACCTCACATGCTACTTGCGGAGTGATTTGGGCTCGACCTAAAGAAATATTAAAAAACAAGGAGCCTGCAAAGATGGCGACATCTTGAGGGATGCTAACTATTTTTTGTCGAAGGTGAGAAGTTTCTATGCTAGAAAGCTCCACTCCGCCCATTTTGATCGAGCCCCGATAGTTGTCGTAAAGCCTAATCAATACTTTTGCGATGGAGGACTTTCCGCTTCCCGTTTTTCCAATCAGAGCTAGACTCTGACCCTTCCGGATGGAAAAATTTAAGTTGCTCAATACATTTTTTTGATCGATCCCATAAGAGAAGCTGAGATCTTTTACTTCAATGCCATCGCTTTCTGTTTTTTGAGTGCCGATAATTTTCTCATTTACATCTAAGATTGATTTGATTCGCTCAAGCGAGCTAAAAACACCTTGAAGCATGGACATGGTTTGCCCAAGCTGTTTGAGCGGGTCAAAGACTTGGCTGGAAAGTTTGACGAATGCCACCAAGACACCAACCGTAACGACATCTGAATTTCCTGTCGCACGCCAAAGGATCAGGCCTAGAGTCATGGCGGCAAACCCTTCTAATACAGAAAATAGTGAGGCATCAAAGAATACGTATTTCATTTGCGACAGCTTGAAGTCTCTGTTGAATCCTTGGTATCTTTTTTCGGCCCATGGTTCGGCAGAAAGAGACTTTATGGAGGGCACCCCATAAAGAGACTCTTGGGTCCATGCACTCAGCTGAGCGGTGGCTTTTCGGGAGTGGTCTATATGAAACTTTATCTTACGCGAGAAGTATTTAACTGAAAGTAAGCATAGGGGCAGCATAAGGAAGACGAGCACGGCTAAGTTAGGGGCTAAATGCCACATGGCAAATACAGCACCCGCCAAAGAGAAAAGATCTAGAAGACTGCTTAAAAGTCCTGTGCCAATGGCTTCAGACAAATTGTCTAGATCGCTGGTGGCTCGAGATACTAATGTGCCACTTAGGTTTTTATCATGCCAAGCAGCCTTCTGTCCTAAGACATGTGCCGAAAAATCCAGCCGAAGGGCATGAATCATTTTTTGGACAAAGATATTGGAACTAAAGGATTGCAAAAATTTGCAGAGGTATTCCGCGAGGATCAGTCCCAAAAAAATGAAAGAGTACTGAAGAAGATGAGTCTCGTTTTTAGCAATGATGCCCAAGTCGACAATCTTTTGAATAAAAATTGGCTGACTCGCTTGAATGAGTGTGAGCAACGGCATGGTCAGAAAGCTGGCTGCAAAAGGAATAGGATGAGCTTTGGCATAGGGCCAAATCAACTTAAAGAGCTTTAAATCCTTAAGCAATTTCATGGGTCCCTCCTAGTCTCAATACGCGATCACAATTCAATAAGGCGCTCTCCCGATGGGTCACCAAAACAACGGTACGGTTCAAGGCCCGCAGGCCGGCTAAAATGCGCTCTTCGGTGATTTGATCCACGGCACTTATGACATCATCTAGTAAAAGAATAGGGGTCTCACGAAGCAGTTGCCTGGCCAGCGCTAGGCGCTGCTTTTGGCCCCCTGAAAGCCGAATTCCCCGCTCTCCGATAGGAGTTTCGAGTCTTTCTGGGAGAGCTTCGATGTCTTGCCTGATGCAGGCGAGATCTAAAGCTTTCCAAATGTCACTTTCGTCGGGACTCAGGCCTGCCGTCAAATTTTCACGGATGCTCACACTGAAGAGCTGGGGTGTTTGAGGGACCAGACCCACCATACTTCTAAGCTGGGCAGCGTTCCATTGGGTAATATCAAACCCACCGACAAAGATGGTATTTGGAGGTGGCTGAATCAGCGAAGCGGTGAGATTTAAAAGCGTCGTCTTACCAGCTCCAATAGGGCCGGCGATTCCTAAAATTTCCCCGGAATCGACCCGCAAGGAAACTCTATGAAGTAATTCATGTTCTTCACGAAACCTAAAATCTAAGTTTCTAATTTCAAGGCTTGGGGTGATACTTTCTAACTTTGTACCAGAATCCTTCTCGGATTCTGCTAGAAGTGCTACCTCAATCCGTTTGGATGCAGCTTCTGCCCGTTGCCACATAGCGAGCACCATGCCGATGATTCCTAAGGGAAAAGCTAAAAGCGCTACATAGCTTGTAAAGGCAATGATATCTCCAGCTGTAAGCCGACCCGATATGGCTTCATAGCCTCCATACAAAAAAACAAGGAACGAAGAAACGCCCGTGAGCAAGGGCAGGACGGGGAAAATAAGAAGACGAATCCTAAGAAGGCGCATGTTTAGGATTCGGAGCTCGTCACTACGCTCGGCGATACGTCCCATAAATGAACCTTCACTTGCCGTCGATTGAATCATGTGAACATTCACAAAGGTTTCCGTAATCCTTGAGGTGAGGGACCCGAGGAGTTTAGTTTGTTCCACATTGAGTTTCATAACTCTCGGCATCCCATTCCGAAGCAATGGCACTGCTAGCAATAGGGGAAGCAGAGTTACTAAGGTAAGGGTGGCGTGGATCGTAATCATTTTAGAAATAGCAAAAACGGCCAGAGTAAAAAAGCTTGCCACTTGAAGGCCACCAAGCCCGATAAAGACCCGTAGATGTCCCGTGTCGCTATTGATTAAAGATTGTAAGTCGCCGGTTTGTCTCGTCTGAAGCCAAGGCAGGGTCGCCCGCATGAGCTTAGAAAAAATTTGATTTTTGAGGCCCTCTTCCATTTCTCTAGCAGGATTAAACACAAAAAGCCGTGAACAGGTTCTGACAATTATTTGCAGAAATCCTAAACCTATAACAGACATGGGGATGGTATAGGTGGCATCCAAATGGCCGTTCACAGCGCGGGAAACTAACTCAGGTATTTTGACGGCAATCCAAGCGGTAATAACAATAAAAAATATCGCATAGATATAGGACTTCCAGAGGGGTCTTAGGTGAACAGAAAGTATATTTGTAAGGGAGCTCATGTGTTAAAAAATCTCGCTTCAATGAGATCTAGTCTCTTTATCTGATCTAATTGCTTCCAGTTTTTAGCCTCATCTAGCTGTCCTTTTTCTATAAATAGGCATCTTTGGGCGTGCCTAGAAACAAAGGCGAAGTCATGGGTGGAAATAAGAGTGGAACGTCCCTGAGATTGCCTTTCAATCAAGGCCATTTCAAGAGACTTTACATGATACAAATCAAGGCCGCTAAAAGGCTCATCTAGAATTAAAAAAGGGGACTGCTGTAGGAAAGCGATAGCAAGTCCCACTCGCTTTAACATACCATAAGAGCATCCATGTAAGGGCTTGTTTAGAAAAGACTTCAGATCAAAAGCCTCGACAAAAGCGTCGATGAGAGTTTCGTCTTTTTGATGTAAAAAAGCGACATACTGCAGTGCCTCTAGCGCGCTTACCCAGCGCGGGAGTTCATTGCTTTGGGATTGATAGGCAATCATGCGTCTCTGGTTGAAATTTTCAGGGGATATCAACTGATCATCGAGCCTGATGGTTCCGGCGTCGGGCCTGATATTCGAGGTTAAAATTTGAAATAGGGTCGACTTTCCGGCGCCATTGGGACCAAGTAAAGCGACCGTTTCCCCAGCTTGAATCTGAAGTCCAATGGGCCCAAGCGTAAAGCGATTGTAGTTTTTTTGGACGCCACCCACATCAAGTTTCATTATAACCTCATTGTTTATAGTAACGATCGCTTTGGCTGGACACCCCGTAGCTTACAACGAGGAACGTAAGGAGAAAGCTCAAAGGATGCGCTAAAACAGCTGTTCCCACAAATAGCCCCAAAAGAATAAGCACCACCGCTGAAATTTCAGGTCTTCTGCCATCAATTTGTAGAATGATTCCTGGCACCATCGCCGCTACTGCAGGTCCCGTTAGCATTAACGAAAGCTTTTGGTTTAAGGGGAGGTCGGATATCAGGCCTAGGAGAATTGACGGAAGCATTAGAAAAAGAGCAAGGAGAATGCTGACAGCCATCTGTGTTCTGATGAAGGATTCGTGACTAAGCCCTGCATTTTTTTCAAGCCAAGAGGATCTAAGGTCTTCAGCAGCAACCAAGATATGAGCGACTCCGGTAAGGATTCCGGAAAGCAGCGCCAAAAGCCAAAGAAAGCCCAACGAAGCCGAATTTCTAAAAACGATCAAACACTGAAAGGCAAAGGCTGTGAGTAAAAGAATTCTGCAGGATTCGTTATAAATAAACAATCTCACTAAGCGCCATCGTAGTATCGGCGAAAACGGAGCCAGAAATTTAGGCGAAAGCCGTGGGAGCCAAGACTGAAGTTTTGCGGAACCTTTCGTCCCAGTAAAGATTGCTAAGTTTACGAAAAAAAATGCCGCAACTTTGTAGGCACTCCAGTAGGGGAGAGTAGAAATCACACCCCATACGATTCCAGGGCCGAGTATCCGCCATAAGAGCATGCGAGAGGTATTCAAAGACCTGATTTCGCCTGGATCGCCATTTATAAATTGGCCAAACCTAGAAAGTTCATGGGCCTGACCAGAAATGTAAAGCAGTCTAAACTGGATAATGGAGCCAGCAATCCAACCAAAGGCAAGAGAAAGAACTTCCAATTGGGGAAGGCCGCTAAGTTGTTTGGTTAGAAGGTCATTGAAAACGTACAAAAAGAGGGCGATCAACACAGCAGAGCATAGGGCTAGGGTTAAATAATTCCAGACATTAGAAACCACACCTCTAAAAAGTGATACAAGCCAAAGCTGCGTTAGTGTTTTTCTTTGTGTCATGAGGAGAACAATGGCTCAAAATCAGAGAAGTGTCTAGTCAAAACAGGAGGTTCTCCCCGAAAATACTTTGCTTAAAATCGATGGATCGTGTAACTTAATAGGCAAGCTATCATAACCTTTGGTTGATCAATGACGAGTTACATTCTAAAAAGACTTTTTTGGATTGTTCCCACATTTTTGGGCATTACCTTAATTGTGTTTGCCATCACTCGATTTGTTCCAGGCGGCCCTTTGGAGCAGGTGCTTATGCGTGGGGCTCTTATGGGTGCTGAAGGTGGCAAAAATATTAAAATGGATGCTTCCAGTGGCGGAGCAGCACTATCCAATGAACAGTTGGCGAGCCTCAAGGCCTATTATGGGTTTGATAGACCCTGGTACCAATCTTATGTGCTTTGGTTGGGCAAAGTGCTTACCTTTGATTTGGGGCGATCCACCCGTTACAATGAGCCTGTTGGGGCCTTGATTTGGTCAAAACTTCCCATTTCCACCTATTATGGCATCTTGACGATGTTGATCACCTATCTTATTTGCATTCCACTTGGCATTTGGAAAGCCATTCGTCATAACAGTTTTTTTGACTATATCAGTTCCATTTTAGTTTTTATAGGTTACTCCCTTCCTGCTTATGTAGTAGCCATCATTCTTCTGGTTGTATTTGCGTCCAATCTAGAGTGGTTTCCTCTGGGTGGGTTTACGTCTTCAGATTTTTCGGAGTACACTTTTTTTAGTAAAATTATAGACCTCATAGAACACTCAGTCCTTCCTCTTACGGCTTATGTTTTAGGTAGTTTTGCCATGATGACTTTCTTAATGAAGAACACTCTTATGGAAAACTTATCCGCAGACTATGTGAGAACGGCCATTGCAAAGGGTGTGTCGTTTCGAAAGGCTGTATTTTCCCACGCTGTGCGCAATAGTTTGATTCCCATGGCCACGCATTTTGGTCAAAATATAAGCGTGATCCTGACGGGTTCCTTTTTGATTGAAAAGATATTTAACATCGATGGCTTGGGCCTTCTGGGTTATGAGTCTTTAGTGGAGCGGGACTACCCAGTTGTTATGGGTACCTTGGTTGTGTCTTCCATATTGTTTTTGATAGGAAATATACTCTCTGATTTTGCAGTCGCCCTGGTAGATCCTCGGATTCAGTTTAAATGAGGTTACCTTGAAATTTTTTAAAATGAGTCCCGCGTCCAAACGACAGTTTGCTCGATTTAAATCGATCAAAAGGGGCTATTGGTCCTTTGTTATTTTTATGTCTTTGATACTAGTGTCTGTTTTTTTAGAGCTTTTTATCAGTGAGCGGGCGCTGCTGGTAAAATATGAAAACAAGTACTATTTTCCCACCTATGGCCATCAAATTCCTGGAAATGTTTTTGGGCTAGATTATGAATACGAAACCAATTACCGCGAGTTACACGAAAAATTTGCCGGGAGCTCTGACAATTTTGTAGTCCTGCCCCTCGTGCCATGGGGGCCACTAGAAAATGACCTAGAGGCAAGGTACGACCAAAACTCAAAAAGGCTTTATCCACCCTTTGCGCCTGAGTACGCAAGAAAACACTATTTGGGAACAGATTCCACGGGACGGGACATTCTGGCACGGCTTTTCTACGGGTTCAGAATAGCGATCGCATTTTCTATTTTTTTGCTTTTCATCAATTATTTTGCAGGAATTATGATCGGGTGTTTTATGGGGTGGCTAGGGGGACGGACTGACTTATATATGCAGCGCTTTATTGAAGTGCTTTCTAATATTCCCTTCTTGTATGTGGTGATGATTGTGGCTTCAATTGTGACCCCGACCTTTTATAGTCTTGGGTTCATTATGGCGGCATTTGGCTGGATAAGCATGACGTGGTATATGCGAACCGCGACTTATAGGGAGAAGGCTAGAGACTACATTTTGGCGGCTAGATCCATCGGTGCTACGGATTTTAGAATCATTTTCAAACATATTATCCCTAATTCCTTGGCATTGATTTTAACCTTTATTCCCTTTTCCATTTCGGAAGCCATTGTGAGTTTGACGTCCCTAGATTTTCTCGGGTACGGGCTGCCCCCTCCCACGCCCAGTTGGGGAGGGCTTTTAGACGAAGGAGTTCGAACTCTTTCAGCCTATTGGATCCTAGCATCGGTTGTAACCGCCATGGTGATAGTTTTAATTTTAGTGACTTTTATGGGCGAGGCCATTCGAGAAGCATTTGATCCCAAAAGACATACCACCTACGAGTAGATTTTTCCAAAGGAGTTTTTCATGAGGATGTGGATTAGATTTGGTTTGTTAGCAACTGCAGTTAGTCTTTTTGCTTGCACCAAAAAGAAGAAAAACCCAACTGATTCCTCAAGTGGCGAGGCGAGTCAAAAGCAAGAGGTCGCTGAAAAACAGTTTTCAGAAGCTGAGATCATGGGTGATTTTAAACTTCCCGCAGGTGTGGAATGGCAGACTAATGATACTGACCCCGAGTATGCCTCACCCAATGCGATATCGGGTGGAACTTTCCATGAAGGCATCCCCACGTTTCCCATGACATTGAGGCGAGTGGGTCCTGATGCCAACGGCAGCTTTGCGGGAGTCCTACGCTCGATTCAGCTTTCCCTTCTTGAGATTCACCCTAATACAGGCAGGCCCATCCCTCAGTTGGCATCCCATTGGGCTTTTGATAAAGATGGGGTGACGGTCTTTTATAAGCTAAATCCCAATGCCCGTTGGTCCGACGGGAAACCCATAACACCTGAAGACTATACCTTCACTCAAGAGTTTCATCGTTCAAAATCTATTGTGGATCCTTGGTATAACCGTCATTACACAGAAAACATTAAAGACATTAAAAAGATATCAAACTATGTCATTTCCGTGACCGGAGCTAAAGCTTACCCCAAAGAAGACCTTCTCTACTTCTACGGGGTTGGCCCGACTCCACGGCACTTTCATGTACTTGATGATAAATGGGTAGAAAACTATAACTGGAAGGTTGAGCCCGTTTCTGGTCCGTATCAGATCACCCAAGTCGATAAAGGAAAGCAGATTGTCTTGGACAAGGTCCCGTCTTGGTGGGGGAGAAGGCTTCGTTATTATAGAAACCGATTTAATGTAGACCAAGTTGTTTACACAGTGATTCGCGATATCAATGCCCAGTGGGAGTATTTCAAAAAAGGTGAAATTGATTCTATGGGAATCACTCTTCCAGAATATTGGCATGAAAAATCCGCCAATGAAGATATGGTGAAACGCGGATTCATTCAACGCCTATGGTTTTATAATGATGCACCCAGAAGTGATATGGGCATGTTTCTCAATTTGGCTCAGCCGATTTTCAAGGATAAAAACGTCCGTTATGCATTGGCTCACGCCATGAATCTCGATAAAGTTCTAAAAGAGGTTTTAAGATCTGACTATGAAAGACTTAATTTTATAAGCAGAGGCTATGGAGATTTTACCAATCAAGAGATCAAACCCCGAGAATTTGATCCGGCAAAAGTAGCTACATTGATGCAAAAGTCTGGTTGGAAGCGTGGGGCGGACGGCGTTTGGGCTAAGAGCGGCAAGCGTTTTTCAGTGACTGTAACCTATGGCCAGCCTCACCATAAGGATCGACTTGTAGTCCTCCAACAAGAGGCTAAAAAGTGTGGGATTGAGTTAAATCTAGAGGAGCTCGATGGGTCTGCTTCCTTTAAGAAAATGCGTGAAAAAAAGCATGATATTGCCTGGGTTGGTTGGGGAACTAGCATGAGGCCTCAATATTGGGAGTTCTTTCACTCCGATAATGCCAACAAATCCCAAACCAACAATTTGACCAACACTTCGGATCCCAAAATAGATACTGTTGTCAAAAAATATGAAGACTCCTTTGACCTAAAAGAAAAAGCAGCTCTATCTCGTGAAGTCCAGTCCCTCATATTTGAAGAAGGCTCAATTATCACGACCTTTCAAGTTCCCTATTTCCGGCAAGCTTTTTGGCGCTATTGGAAGCTTCCCGACGTTCCTGCTACTAAGATTTCCGAAGATGCCTTGGATCCTCTAGGATCTGCGACGGGTGGTTTGTTTTGGTTTGATAAGAAAGCTTATGATGAGACGCAGGAAGCAAAAGCCAGCAAAAAATCATTTGAGCCAGTTACCGCTATTAATCGTGAGTTCAAGGCCAAGTAGTAGGTGGTGGCAATGGGGTGCTTTAGGCATTGAGGACAGCAGGGCATTAAAAGAAGCAGGGCTTTAAGTGAAGCAGGGCTTTAAGTGAAGCAGGGCTTTAAGTGAAGCAGGGCTTTAAGTGAAGCAGGGCTTTTGTCCTTTCGATTACAAAAGGATTTTGCAAGGGTGGCGTTTCATGGATGATCAGGTAGTATTGCGAGTTTCAAATCTCCGCGTTGGGTTCGCAACCGAAGATCACGGTATGCTCGTTGCCGTCGACGGTCTTTCTTTTGATCTTAGAGCTGGTGAGACTCTTGGTTTGGTAGGTGAGTCTGGTTGCGGAAAGAGTGTCACAGCACTGTCCCTGCTGCGCCTTCTCCCTCAGCCCCTTGGCAAGATACTCTCAGGTGAAATTCTAATAAAAACCAAGGACGGTTGGGAGGATATAGTTCGCCTACCCGCTAACCAGCTCAGTCGTATCCGAGGTGCCAGAATTTCCATGATCTTTCAAGAACCAATGACAGCACTCAATCCGGTGCATACCATTGGAAGGCAGATTTTTGAGAGTTTTCGCCTTCATTTTCCTGAAATGAGTGACAAGGACATCTTAATGAAGTCCTTGGAGCTTCTTGAAGATGTCGGAATTCCCTCGCCAGAAAAGCGCATCCACGAATTTCCCCATCAGCTTTCGGGGGGCATGCGTCAGCGGGTCGTGATTGCCATCGCTCTTAGTGCAGATCCTGATATTTTGGTCGCCGATGAGCCTACAACGGCTCTTGATGTGACGATTCAAGCTCAAATACTGGATCTAATGCTAGCTTTACAAAAGAAACGAGGGATGTCCATTTTATTGATCACCCATGATCTTGGCGTCGTTGCTCAAATGTGTCAGAGAACTCTCGTGATGTATGCAGGGCGGCTTGCGGAAGCCAGAGACACCCGAAGTCTTTTTAAAGACCCCCGTCATCCTTATACGAAGGGGCTCCTACACTCAATCCCACGTCTGGGATCTGTAAGAAAAACGCTGCTCCCCACGATTGAAGGAAGTGTTCCTGCCCTCAAGGATCTGCTACGGGGATGCAGATTTCAAAGCCGATGCCCCCTCGTTACCGAGCGGTGTCGCGAAGAAATTCCGGAAGTTCAAATCAAGCAGGACCAGAACTTAGCCTGCTGGAATCGAGGTTTTCATGACTGAGATATTGAGAGTCGAGAATTTAATTAAATATTTCCCAGTTCATGGTGGTTTTTGGGGGCGCGAGATAGGTCGGGTTCATGCCGTAAATGACGTAAGCTTTTCTTTGAAATCTTCCGAAACCCTAGGGATTGTGGGTGAGTCTGGGTGCGGGAAGAGCACCTTGGGTAGGACACTGCTTCGTCTTTATGAAGCAGATTCGGGTAAGGTTTACTTTAAAAATCAAAACCTGTTAGACCTTTCCAAAAGAGACCTGCGTCAGATGAGGCGCGACTTTCAAATGATTTTTCAGGACCCTAATGAGTCTCTAAACTCAAGGCAGACTGTAGAAAGTATTTTATCTGAACCCCTTGAGATCCATGGGGTTGGGGATCGCCAAAGCCGTAAGGAAGTGGTGAAAAGTCTTCTGGCCAAGGTCGGGCTTCCAGAATCAGCAGGCATTCGGTATCCCCATGAATTTTCTGGGGGGCAGCGTCAACGTATTGGCATCGCGAGAGCTATTGCCTTGAGCCCAAGCCTTATTGTGTGTGATGAGCCCGTCTCGGCTTTAGACGTCTCGATACAATCCCAAGTTTTAAATCTGTTACTTAAGCTACAAAGTGAAATGCAGCTTTCTTACATTTTTATCGCCCATAATCTCGCCGTAGTGAGGCATATAAGCGACCGCGTTGCGGTTATGTATCTAGGCGAAATTGTAGAGATTACGGATGCGGATTCTATTTATTCGCAACCGCTCCACCCCTACACGAAGGCTTTAATTTCAGCTGTTCCTACCCCAGACCCCTCCCATACCACCGAGCGAATCGTTCTTAAAGGGGATGTTCCTTCGCCCTTTGATCCGCCTTTTGGGTGTGCGTTTCATCCCCGCTGCCCCCATGCTGTAGACCAGTGTAAAAGGGAAAAGCCAGTCATGAGGGACTTTAATGGGCATCAGGTCGCCTGTCATCTTGCGGAAACCCTGTGATGAGTATGTTTTGAACAAAAAAATTCGCCCCAATCAATGATCGGGGCGATTCTTTTGTGCTTTGGCGATTAGGCCATTGCTGGAGCTTCAGAGGCAGCAGCTTTCTTCTTAGTAGTAGCGCGCTTCTTAGTAGCTTTTTTTGCAACTTTCTTAGTTGCAGCTTTCTTAGTTGCAACTTTCTTAGTTGCAGCTTTCTTAGTTGCAACTTTCTTAGTAGCTTTTTTTGCTACCTTCTTAGTTGCAGCCTTCTTAGTAGCTTTTTTTGCAACTTTCTTAGTTGCTTTTTTTGCTACTTTTTTCTTTGTTGCAGCTTTTTTTGTAGCTTTTTTTGCTACTTTCTTAGTTGCTGCTTTCTTCGTTGCTTTCTTAGCCAAGGTGAATCTCCTTCGTTAAATTGACCCTGTTATTTGACCCTCACGGGTTTGTAGATAAATTATTTTGCGAACCGAAACAACTTTGTAAAACATTTTTCACTTTCACACAATCTGATAATAACACATTCTTCATTTTTTCGGTTCCTCTCTGCAAAAAAAAATGAATCTTTTTTAATTTGCGCAAAAATACAAAGTCCTTTCTGAGTTCAATCACTAGTGCCACTGTGATTTGAAAGACCGAGTGGGCTAGTAACTTTTTTTTTCAAGTGGCGACAAGGGAGGAAATTTTTTTCTACCAGTGTCTCACAAGTAAAAACTCCTTCGGCATATTGAGGTACAAAACTTAAGACAAAAAGAAAGCCACCTAAAAAAGGTGGCTTTTAATTGTGCACGGAACCTCTTGCTACTTAAGGCATCCAGCGTTTTCGAAAATAATTCCCAGATTGTCTTTTGGGTTCAAAGTTACGAGGCCAATCCGGAATAGATCCTGCTTTCCAAAATCTTTCTTGATCCAAATCACCTTCAGGTCGATCTTGCCGTTCGAGGTTTCCATGGTAAGCTGCTCCCCTTCTGTTAGCGAAACCTCGGAAATAACGCCTAATCCATCTTGACCAAGGTCAACAGGCTTAACTTTAAGTTCCTTATCCCCGGAAAAAATTTTTCCAGGCATCAGACCGCTGAGCTTCTTGCGCGTCTTAAATCGGCGTTCTTGAAATTTGAGATTAATCATAATCTTTCCCCCATGGACCACCAGGCAAGCTGTTCGTTAAGAGGCCTTTTTTTCTATCCAATAGTGCTCTTCGGCCTTCCAGCAAGATCCTTAAAGATTTCCGAATTATCCATACATTTTGATAGGTTTCAGGCATAAATAGAGGTCCGGATTTTGAGATTTCTGATTAAAAGGTTAGAATAAAAGGAGAAAAGGAGGCAGCCTATGATTGCTATTTTCCCTGAAATTGTTCACTTGGCTATCACAAGAGATTTTGAAGCCCTATCGGTAGCAGTAAGGCGTTATTTTGCTGTCGGAAAGCCGGCGCAATTGAAACTCGACATCGAAGCATTGGTCCATGACTTTGGGATTCCTCATCGTAGGGAGGCCATCGACTGCCCTGCCTTAATCGCAGGGGAGGATGACCGAGGGCGTTTTGAGTTTTATATTGTAGTGTCGCATAGCCTCAATTCTTTGGAGGCTCGATTTGCAATGGCGCACCTTTTGGGGCATTTTCTGATCGATATTCAGCCCCTCCTTGCTAGGGGCGAGTTTGAACGTTCCGGGCTCAAGGAAGAAGTTTCCCCATTAGTGCGCTATCTATCCCGCTTGGGAGGTAGTGAAAGGGAAATGGCTGCAGATCACTTTGCTGCTTCGCTTATTCTCCCCCAGGCAATGGTTCTTCGAGCATTTGAGAAGCTTAAAGAGCCTAAATTGGTAGCTGATTTGTTTGGGGTTTCTAGTGCCCTCGTCACTCGACGCCTCGAGGATCTTGAACGACTCACCAAGCCTGCTGCACCTACGTCTTCTTTAGAAGAGAATTTGGCATCTCCTACGGTCAACTATAAAAAGGTGGTCGAGCCCTATCAAAGTGAGAAGAAACCCCAAACGACTCGTCAAAAATCCGAAGCGCCGCGTGGGATGGAAATGATCCGCGACCTTGCTCGCAAGATAGACAAATCTATGGACCGTTAGAAATCGGACCAGGTAGGCTAAACGACAAGAGGCTTTTGCCTCTTTTTTGTCTTCCTAAAATAAGGTATCTTCCTGAGGCGAATACCTAAAAGGAAGATCATGGAAACTTCACAAGCAGCCATTTGGAAGCCAAATTCAGATCGCATCACGTCTTCTAGAATGTACTCCTTCTTAAGGGAAATCTCAGCCAAGAGAGGGGTTCTGCCGGACTGGAATTCTTTGTATCAATGGTCCATTCAAAAGCCCGAAGAATTTTGGAGCGACGTAGCCGACTCTACCAAAGTGATTTGGCAAAAGAGAGGAAACGAAGTTCTGTCAGGCGATTCTATGTTTGGTGCCCGCTGGTTTCCTGAAAGTCAGCTGAATTATGCTGAGAATCTCCTGTCTCCCATCAAACATAGTTCCCAGCCTGTGTTGATCAGTTATGCCGAGGGCGCAGAGCGTCGGACTTGGACGGGCCAGGAGCTGTGGAACGATGTCGCGCGCCTTGCCGCTTGGTTTAAGTCGCTTTACATTGCCCCAGGGGACCGAATCGCAGGAGTTCTTGTCAATGGTCCTGAGGCTGTCATCGCTATGCTAGCCGCCACCTCTATCGGAGCGATTTGGTCGTCTTGTAGCCCCGATTTCGGCGTTTCAGGGATATTGGATCGATTTTCTCAAATCGAGCCTAAGATACTCTTTATAACTAGCGCCTACCTTTACAATGGTAAAAGAATCGAGCCCCTCCTCGGTCTCCGAGAGATTTCAGGGTCCCTGCCCAGTTTGATTCAGACTGTAGCGGTAGAGCATCTAAAAGGAAGTACCCAAAGGTTTGAAGGCCTAACTTTAGGTTCTATTTTACAAGATCATTCGTCTGCTAAAGACAGCGAAGGGTATTTGCCACTGGCATTTGAACCTGTGAGTTTCGGAGCTCCGTTATATATTTTATATTCTTCGGGAACGACCGGTAAGCCCAAATGCATTGTACATAGTGTCGGAGGAACCCTACTTCAGCACAAGAAGGAGCTGTCTTTACACACGGATTTAGGTGAGGGGGACAAGCTCTTCTACTTTACGACTTGTGGTTGGATGATGTGGAATTGGATGGTTTCAGCACTTTCTGTGGGAGCTTCGATCGTCACCTATGACGGGGCCGTGGTGCTTGAAGCTAATGATATTTTGTGGCGTATTGTCGAACAAGAAAACGTAAACGTATTTGGAACTTCCCCAAAATTTATTTCTTCTTGTATGAAAGCCTCCTACATACCTCAATATTCTTTTTCCCATTTAAAAACCATATTGTCCACTGGGTCTCCTCTCCCCTCAGAAAGCTATCTCTGGGTCTATGATCGGGTGAAGCCGAATGTTCAAATCGCATCTATTTCAGGTGGGACTGATATTATTTCTTGTTTTATGCTCGGCAATCCCCTCCTGGATGTTCACCCAGGGGAAATACAGTCTGCAGGACTTGGAATGGCTATTGAATCTTGGAATGATAAAGGGCAAAGGGTGCAGGGAGCCAAAGCCGAATTGGTATGCGTGAAACCGTTTCCTTCCATGCCTATAGGCTTTTGGAATGACCCTTCGGGAGAAAAGTATAAAGATGCCTATTTTAGTTTTTTTAAGGATCGCCAGGTCTGGCGCCAAGGTGACTGGGTGTCTATTCAAGATTACGGCAGCGTCATTGTCTATGGACGTTCCGATACAACCTTAAATCCTGGCGGGGTGCGGATAGGAACTGCAGAAATCTATCGGCAAACGGAGTCTTTTCCAGAAATCCAGGATTCTATTGTCGTGGGAGTGCCTAAAGGCGATGATGTCATGGTTTCATTATTTATTAAATTGACCCATGCTGTAGACGAAGAAGACCTTAAAACGCGATTAAAAAAGCGTATTAGAGCTGAGCTGACTCCTCGTCACGTTCCTGAGCTTATCTATGTGGTACACGATATACCTTACACAAGGAGCGGCAAAAAAGTGGAGCTTGCTGTGCTGAATGCGATTCTTGGACTTCCCATAGGCAATGCGGATGCTCTCGTGAATCCGGAAGCTTTAAAGGAATACATGGGTATCATAGGTAAAGCTTAATTCATGCGATTTAGCGGTATCTTTAGGCGCTATTTTTAATCCATTTTTTGATTCTCTCTAGGCCTTTTTGCGCCTTTTGAAAAGCGGCATCGCCTTTAAGAGCATGTTGATAGTAGATTTCAGCTTTTTGATAGTTTTCTTGCTTCTCCCAGGCATGTCCTAGATTGAAGAGCACTTTAGGATTTTCTGGCGAAATACTTAAAGCGGCCATATACTTTGACATGCCTTCCTTAAACCGACCAATTTTAACAAATGTGAGACCTAGACTGTTTAAGCAGCTGATGTTTTTGGGCTCCAAATCCAAAGCCTTTTTGTAGTGTTTTTCTGCCCTATCATATTCTTCCCTGCTAAAGGCAATATCTCCTAAGCCTCTATGGGCGGCCCCCATGGAAGGCGATAGGAGCACGGATCTTTTGTAATAGGTTTCGGCTGCAGCAAAGTCTTTCAGATCCAGCGCCTTTTCCGCAAGAGCCACGAGATAGATGGGATTTTCTGGGGAAAGTTCATTTAATAGAGTGGCCTGTTTATAGTATCCATCATGGGAGCCGATCTCTAGGTATATATCCATAAGTAATCGATGGGCCTCTATAAAGTTCGGGTTAGCCTCAATCGTTTGTCTCAAGTACTGAATTGCCTTCTTGTGATCTGCTCGAGCTAGGGCTATGCGCGCTAAACCAAGGCCGGGTCTGCCTCCACTTGGATTCAATTGTCGGGCCTTTAAGTAAAATTCTTCTGCTATCGCCACATGACCTCCATGTAGCGCTTTCGCAGCGTCTTGAAGAACGGAGTCATAGTTAGTAGGGGATAGCTGGGACTTTAAAACTTTAAAGATTTGATCAGAAAGGGTTTCCAGGGAAAAGGGCTTTAGAAGATATCTATCAATTCCTACCTCAGAGGCAATTGCGACGTCATGCCTATAGTTTTCAGAAGTCACAAGAATGATGGGAACATCGCGGTATCGGACAGACTTTCTAAGCTCCCGACAAAAATCGAGGCCATTTTGACCTTCGGCTATCCACTCAATAACAAAAATCTTTACATCAGAAGTGAGAAGGAGACGTTTGGCATCTTCAAAATTCGCGACTTGGATGATGTTTTTGACCTGAAGCTTTTGAAGAAAGCTCTTAATAGTCGACCTATAGTTATGGGAAGGATCTACGACCATTAAAGACGAGGATTCACCTAAGACCTCAGACACAAGCTTTGCGGTTTCTCTATAGTTAGGTTTCACCCTGGGCTCCCTTCAGCTGTCTTTGGTATTTCGGAACGATGAAAATCTTAATTTAAGATTATTTTCGCGGCATAAAGAGAGGGGGCAAAGATCAAAAAATATAGTATGTTACGCTCAAGCATCAAGGCTCGAGAGATCCCCATATTTCTAAAACTGTGCGGTTGAGTACGGGATGAATCCAATCGGGCGCAATTTCCCCAGCTGGAATGAGCACAAAGCTTCGTTTGTGAAATTCGGGATGGGGAAGGGTTAAAAGGTCTGAATTCCAAACAAGTCCTGACTTTTCTAAGATTAAATCTAGGTCTATGGGTCTATCCGACCACTTCCGCGTTCGTTCTCTGCCCAGCTCCGCTTCGATGCCAAGAAGCCTAGTCATGAGAGTTTCCGGCGAGAGCTTCGAAGATAGAATCAGGGCTCCGTTTAAAAACTCACCCTGCGCCACGCCCCCATAGGGTGGCGTAGATATGACTTGCGACAGGGCTTCCATAGCCCCCAAAGACTGAATTTTTGCCAGTGCATCTTGAATATTCTCAGAGCGATTTCCCTCGCTGGCACCAAATGCGATCAAATAGTGATACATAGGGTTAAAATCCCTCTGTCATCAAAGTTTTAAAGTGGCATTTAAGCTTTCTAGTTCCCTCAAAAGCGGACATTCTTGGATTCTCCTGGCCAGTCAAAATTTCCTATCACGCTGCTATCATTGATTTTGAATTTTTTTGAGAACTCTTTATATCGCCTTTCCTCCCGCCTTCAAAACTTCAGGCCTTTTCCGAGAGGAACTTACACGGAATGTAGACTTAATTCCATCTCATGATGGGTTTCATCGAAGTTTTGTAGCTAAAACACAAAAAAGTTGCGCAATCGGTGACACCATAGCCCAAAAATAGTTCCTTTCGGCCTCTAGATAGGAAATATTCTAGAATAACAGTTCCGACACGTCTGGACCAGATTCCCAATTTATAGTCCACATTGGCGGTATCTGCAGTACTTTGAAATCAATTCAAACGATCGGATTTTTTACTGCACGACTCTTTGTCTTCGAGTTTGTCTCCGCGGGTATCTTTAGACTCGCCAAATTGAGTCTTGGTCTCACCAAAGCAGAGCCGATCCTCGATGATTTTCATGAACGAATAACGGATATCCCCAGGCGACAAGGAATTGTTGCCAAAGGGCGACTTATCTACAGTCGTTGCTTTGAAGAGGGTCCATGTGAATTGAGGGTATTTCTTCTGCAGCGTTTCCATACCCAAAGGAAGGAGAGGTGTCGCGGAGTGAGAAACAAAAGTTGCATTGTAATCTGTGACACCAGCTATTTTATTTGAGGGACCCTCAATGCGGGCAGAAAATGTAGAGGTGAAAGCGTAAGGAATAGCCCCTGTACAATCTGCTTTATAGCCATAGAATGTGGTTACGAAATCCCATTTTTCGCGAGTGATTTGCAAAGAACTCTTGGATGAAATGGAATTCTCTGTGTCAGGTTCACAAGGAAAAGACCAAATCCCTAAATAAGGCTCCATAGAACTTTGGTCGTTCTGGTTTAAATCTCCCGTTTTAGGGTCGGTTTTCGCAGCTTCGGGGCCTTTGGGAGAGTGTGATCTTTTACCTAATGGATTACAGGCCAAGCTCAAAAAGAGAGTCAAAATAAAGCTATGGTATTTCATGTGTGAAAGTGCCTTTCCTGCTTAGGCTTTGCCACTCATCCTCGCTCGTTTAAAATGGCGGCCTGAAGTGGTTTAAAAACGAGCAAAAAGCTATCGGGTTTAGCGGGTTTTACTTTAATTTTTAACCATTTCGGCGGAGCATAGCTCAACAAGGGCCTATCTGGGATATGAAAGAACAGAAGATTTTTGGGAATTTTCTTTCCATTCTATCCTCCCCCCACATGAGGTCTTCTTCGATTTTAAGTCCAGACAACTCGCTAACTCATTAGAAATATTGAAGTGCAAAGATTCAAGTGCAAAATTCCATCTCGGCGCGTGGCAAAGTAAAGATGAGAGAAAGGCAGAAAATGACATTTTTTTTTGTTTCCAGGAATGAGAGGCCTGGAATGCGAAACCAGGAATGCACAGTCCATCAGCCAGCCGGAAAACATCTGCTGTGCTTCCTCAGGCCTTTAGAGTGTAGCAATTTTTGACTGAGAACGATAATCTAGCGGCGCGGCTGTTTTGGGGTTTTAGGGCAATCATCAGCTCTAGAGGTTTTCACCAAAGTAGCCAGAGGAAATAGATATGCGCATTGAAATTATTGAATATCCCGTTTTTATGAGAATAGGTTGTTTTCGGGAAGAACGACTTCACGGCCAAGAAGTCCTGGTAACTGTATTTGCTGAAATCCGGATGGAGTCAGGGTTAGCATTAGGGGATGATCTTAAAAAGACTCTCGACTATGGAGACATTATAAGAACTTTAGATGCCGCGCTGAAAGATCGCGAATTTAAGTTGATTGAATCTGCAGTTATAGCTGTAGGTCAGTCGTTGATAGAGAAGTTTTTACAGGTGGAAAAGCTTGATGTGACCATTGAGAAACCAGTGCTTCCAGGAGGCATGGCTAAAGGTGGTCGGATTCGCATTCACGAAAGCTTTGTATCTCGCGGGGGATCTCGTCAGCCATCGGTGCCACCATGCTCCTAGTTACTTTGGGCGATCCTTACTCCATAAACATAAGAGGGGTGGTTCAGACGCTTCATGCCACTAAAGATCTTCAAAATTTGATGCCGGTGGTTATCATTGGCTCCTATTTTCAGTGGCAAGATCAACTTCAGATCCTTCGGAGCAAAGGTTTGTTATCTAGTGCCCCGGATGTGGAAAACTCTTTGAAAATGAAAGTGACTCAAGAGCTGCCTGAGGGCAAGGGCCTTTGGTTTCTTGACCTGGGAGGCGCTGAGGTTTCTTATGACGCTTTGTCTCAAGAGGAGCGGTCCAGGCAAAGTGTTGCAGCACTTTGCGCCATACCTAAATCTCATACCATAATGGCCGTTGTGACAGGGCCAGTGGACAAAAATATTGTTTCGTTAACTTGGAAGAACTTTCGAGGTCAGACAGAGTATTTTTCAGAGCTTTGGGGATCTGATGCGCTGATGCTATTATCTGGTCCTAAGTTAAAGGTAGGTCTTGCTACAAATCATATGGCACTCTCGGAAGTGCCGACTCATATCACAGCTTCGTTGCTTCAGGATAAAGTTGCGAAGTTCACCCAGGCGCTGCAGGAAATTTATGGCATTTCAAAGCCTCGGCTCGCCGTTTGCGGTCTCAATCCCCACGCTGGCGATCGAGGGCTTTTTGGTATTGAAGATAAAACTGTAATTGAAGCATTTGTTAAGAGCTATAAAGGTCCTGCGAGTTTGACCGGGCCTATTTCCGCCGACACAGTTTTTCATTTTGCCTTGAAAGGACGTTTTGATGGGGTGCTCGCGATGTATCACGATCAGGGACTCACTCCCATGAAAACGATATATTTTGAGGAAGCCATCAATATCAGTGCCGGACTGCCATTTTTGCGGGTTTCACCTGATCATGGGCCGGCATCAGACATGATTTTAAGCCCTGAAGCTTCCTTCAAGAGTTTTGAAAATGCCATGGCTTCAGCCGTTGGGTATCTGGAGAAGACTTTATTTGGAAAAGAGGATTTATGGAAGTAAGTGAAATTAGAGTTTCAGGTGCCAGTGAGCACAATCTGAAAAATATAGATATCGTTGTACCCAGAGGGAAAATTACCGTTGTGACGGGTGTTTCTGGTTCTGGTAAAAGTTCCTTGGCTTTTGATACGATTTTGGCTGAATGTCACCGTCGTTTTTTTTATACTCTATCCAATTATTCACGCCAGTTTCTGGACCTAGGCACACGGCCTAGAGTTAGAAAGATATCAGGACTTTCGCCAGCCATCGCTTTAGAGCAAAATGAAACGAAACCTTCGAGGCGCGCGTCTGTTGGCACCTTGACTGACATTTCAGAGCTCTTTGGAGTTGTATTCGCAAATTTTTCGGACAAGTACTGCCCTACCCACAAGCTTAAAACTACCGTAATGAGCCGGTCAGAAGTGGTGCGGCACATTCTCATGCAGTTTGAAGGACAAGTTTTGGCGATTACCAGTCCTATCGCAGAGAACAAAAAAGGTATTTTCAAGAAAGAGTTCACATTGGCCTTTGAAGCAGGATTTACCAAAGCGTTTGTCGATGGAAAGATCCTTGATATAGAAACTCCTCCCAAACTAGAAAAAGAGGTTAAACACACCATTAAGGTGGTGATTGACTATGTCAAGGTTTCCGAGGCAAAACTGCAACGCTTAGAACAGGCTATTGAAAAAGCTCAGGAAATTTCTGATGGCTATGCGGAATACTATGTTTCCGACAAACACGGAAACATTCATTTGGAAAAAGGGGGGTCCGCCTCAAGAAAAGATGGATGTCCGAGCTGTGGCTTTTCATGGCCTAAGTTAGATTCTCGCTACTTTTCCGCAAATTCCGTCGGCCGATGTTCCCATTGTTTTGGTTTTGGGTTAGAACCGGATCTCTACGATTTTGAAGATGAGTCCCAACTTGCCACTGTCGATGCGGGTCAAAGTGATCACTGCAAGGTCTGCTCAGGCACCGGTCTTAATCCAAAATATGATGCCATCACTTTCCATCAAGAGACCATGCGAAGCCTGATGCAGATGCCGATTCTTGATCTCCATACCTTCGTGAAGTCTGCGACCCATTTGGGCAGTTCTGAGAATCCAGCTTTTTTGAGAGTCTATGAGAAAATTGCAGATGGATTGCAGAAAATTATTGATGTGGGCTTAGGGTATCTCAGTTTAGGTCGTCGCGTGCTAACCCTATCAGGAGGGGAATCCCAAAGACTTAGGCTCGCGGGTATTTTAAGTGAGTCTCTAAGGGGGGTGCTCTACGTTCTAGATGAGCCCAGTCAAGGCCTTCATCCTTCTGAACTGGAGTCCCTTTGGCTTAATATCGATCGACTTAGGCATCTTGGTAATACGATACTCATTGTGGATCACGATGAATTTATGATTAGGAAGTCCGATTGGGTGATTGATCTAGGTCCAGGTGGCGGAGCTTTAGGGGGTTTTTTGCAGGCCCAGTTTGACCCAAGAGAGGCCCAAAGATTTTCGGGTAGTAGTTTAACAGCAAAACATTTAGACGACTTGCAAATGCTACGCCCCAAGACTTCAAGGCCAACCAAGGGGTTTATTTCCATTGAGAAAGCTCAATATAATAACCTTAAACAGATCAACGTTCGTTTTGCCAAGGGCGCTCTCAATGTAGTTACAGGCGTCTCAGGATCTGGCAAGTCAAGCTTGGTTTTTGGCTGTTTGGTTCCCAATTTGGAGTCCATTTTCGCAGCGCTTAAGGCGAGAGAAGCAGTCCCAGAGTTGGGGAATTGTAGCGCGATTTCGGGAATTGAGTCGTTTCAAAATCTTAGGGTTGTCGATAGGAGCCCTGTTGGAAAAAGTTCGGTTTCCATGCCGGTCACCTATCTCGACTTAATGACTTATCTGCGAGGTGTTTATGCCAAACTTCCCGAAGCTCAACTGGCTGGATTGGATGTAAAAGATTTCAGTTTGATGTCGGCGGGTGGGCGTTGTGAGGAGTGCAAGGGGCGCGGCGAGGTGGTACTTTCTATGCGCTTTCTAGCAGATGCCAGGGAGCGTTGCCCGGTTTGTTCTGGGAGGCGCTACAAAGAAAGCCTTCTTGAAATCAAGTATAACGGCCATTCTCTATCGCAAGTTCTAGATCTTACCCTGGCGGAAGTAGGAGAGCTTTTTGCTCACCACCGTCATATCACGAGGGCTTTAAAACCTGCGATTGATTTGGGTCTGGGCTACCTAAAACTTGGCCAGACGTCCGCCTCTCTGTCAGGGGGCGAAGCGCAGAGACTGAAACTCGTTCCTATTTTGTCCAAGGAGTTTGGTGAAAAAACCATCTTGATACTGGACGAACCTACTCGAGGTTTACATTTCTCGGATGTTGCAAGGCTCATGGATTCTCTAGGGCGACTTGTCGACTTGGGCACAACTATCATCATGATCGAGCATAATCCGGAAGTCATTTATAAAGCAGACTGGGTGGTAGATCTTGGGCCAGGGGCAGCAAGCGCAGGGGGCGATGTAGTCTATCAAGGTGAAGTGTCTGGTTTAAAGAAAAGCAGACATTCTCGCACGGGGCAATATCTTCAAAACTCATTTCATGCTTGAAACACCCTGCGGGATTATGAGTCAAGAAAGCTTAAGTATTCATCAATGACGTCATCGAAAATCATGGAGGAATCACAAGCTTTGCAAGGCATGCTTTCCTTGACTTGGACTGTGTTTGAGGTGGCGCCCATGGGGATTTCAATCCCAACATCATGTTCTTTGTCGCACTTTGCACAATAATAGGGAGCAAATGCAGAACTTACGTGATACCTACCTTTAAATTGGGGCACCATATTCATCTGTTGAACGATTCCAATCGGACAATGCACGAATTCTATAATTAGATTTTGTTCTTCTAACTTGCCTATAAGCTCAAGCCACTTGGCAACTCCAGAGCTATTTATAGTCTCGATGCTTTCGAGATTTATATAGTTCTTTGCGTTTGGTCTGGAAAGAATCTCTACATATAAGTCTTCGAGGTTAGACTTTTCGTTGATTTGGCCCTGAAATGAGATTTCATATTGAGAGGTTCCCTTCACTTTTGTTTGCCAAGAAAATCGCATCCAAACTCCATTTATGTAAACATTTTAGACACTTGGTTGGGAATCAATAGGGGGATTATACCTAACTCCCCGACGTTATTATACTAACAGAACGGCCTTCAAATTGCAGCTTTCCTTTCGGGAGGCAGCTGCCAATGTTTTTTGACCACAGAGTATTCGCTGGAATTTCAAGTTTAGCTTTCATGGGGGCTATGTTCTGGGCAAATACCGGCATTAAAAATGCGATTAGAGACGAGATGTTAACCCACTCGATTGAGGTCGAAGTCAATGCCACACCTCCAGAAATGTCACAAACATCAATTGAATTAGCCCTAATTGCCTATGGATTTGACTTGTCCCAATCCGGAGCTCATCCGAGTTTTGAGGGCAAACTGTCAGACCGGGGAATCACGGAAAAAATGGGATATGAGCAAGGCAAAACAGTGAAGATAGGGCCTTCTGCTTTTGATTCTTGGGCACTGCTAGGTTCCACGTTGTCCCATGAATTGGAGATTCATTGCCAGCAGAATTTCTTTTTAATTTCCATTGCGGACTCTTTAGGACTTTATGGAACGTCTCTCGCGGAGAGAGAAGCTTATGAGTGGGAATTAAATCAAGGCAAGCGCTTTGGATTGATTTCCGACGAACAGAAACTAATTAGAGCAACTCTTGAAAGCTATTATCCCAGAGACTTTCGCTTTAGCAACAAACCCAAATTTCAAAAAAGTTTTGCCAGCTATTTAGTGAAATCCTCGTTTTTAGCCGCTGATAGATCTAGATAGGGCTTGGCCACATTTTGATAATGGGCAGCAGATTCCTTTAGCCAAGCTAGCTCATCCGGCCGGAGATCTCTGCTCTCCTTAGCGGGAGAACCCATAATCATTTTTTTAGAGGAAAATGATTTCCCAGGAGTCACCAGGGAACCAGCAGCCACATAACTATCGTCAGGAATGGTAACACCGTCCAAAATGATCGCACCCATTCCAATAAGAACACGATTTCCAATGGTACAAGCGTGAAGAATTACTCCATGGCCAATAGTCACATCGTCACCGATAATGGTCGGATTGCCATTATGGGTAACATGGACCACACTATTATCTTGGATATTCGTGCGAGCACCGATCCTAATATAATTGACATCGCCTCGAATCACGGCTCCAAACCAAATGCTGCAGTTCGGGCCTATGACAACATCGCCAATAATATAGACACCAGGAGAAATATAAGTATGATCGCCGACGATTGGAAATGTGTCTTTGTAAGGTAATAAATTTGAACTCAAACTATCCTCCGGATGTATATGGAAAAATTAAAAGAAGAAATACACTCTGAGTCAGACCTACTCGACTATTTTCAAGACTTTGAGCTGCAAGTTATTTTAAGAGAGGCATTCTATTTGCCAGTCTTCCTTCCACACGGCAACATTACCTCTCCTAAAGACATTTGTCACTACATGAGCTCACCGCTAAATCAAATCTTGGCAAGGCTTAATAGGATCTATGGCAGCCTACCATCTTTTTTAGGAGCGAAGTCGAAACGGGATCTATCGCAAAACGGCGAGGTTATCTGTATGGACTTGAGAGAGCTTATGAAATCGGATTATGATAAGGGCGCATTTCTGGAACAGTCTATAGAAAATCAATTGCCTTTAATCATTTTTGGTACGAATGCTTCAGAGGTGTTTTCTGCTGCCATGTATCTTTGCGAAGAGGGAGTTCAGGTGAAAGGTTATTTTGTCATCGAATAGGATGAGAAAGTGTGCTCACCATCGAACTATCTTCCTTTTCCCGGTACAAATCCTATCGTGCTGTAGACGCGGTCTAAAGTTTCTCTAGCATGATTTCGGGCTCTCTCGGCACCATCATGCAATATATCAATCAAGGTATCTTTATCTTTTAACAGTTGCCCCGCTTTTTCTTGGATGGGCATGGCTTCTTCCATCACAAGCTTAGCAGTGTCTACTTTTAGGTGACCGTACATTTTGCCCTGATAGTGGTCGACGATTTCTTGAATCGACTTCTGCGTAATCGCCACTTGAATGTCGATGAGATTCTTTATTCCTGGTTTGTCTGGCGTATAAACGATTTCAGAACCCGAGTCAGTTACAGCTCCTTTAATTTTCTTTTCCATTTCCTTCGCCGAGTCATTCATAAAAACGACCCCTTTGTCGTTTTGCGCAGATTTACTCATTTTAGAAGTAGGGTCCTGGAGGTCCATAATTCGGGCTCCAGATCCTTGAATGCGTGGCTCTGGAATAATAAAAATTTCTTTTTCAAAGCGGTGATTGAATCTAGTCGCGATATTTCTCGTGAGTTCTACATGTTGCCTTTGGTCTTCCCCAACCGGAACAATTTTAGTGTCATAGAGTAGGATGTCTGAAGCCATTAATATCGGGTAAGTAAATAGACCGGCGCCAATGTTTTCGCCAGACTTTGAGCTTTTATCTTTAAACTGTGTCATTCTGCCGAGTTCACCAAAATAGGTAAAGCAATTTAAAATCCATGCAAGCTCAGCATGTTCTTTAACGTGGGATTGGATAAAGAGAGTGACCTCTTTGGGGTTAAGCCCTGCAGCTAAATTAAATGCCGCTGCATTGAGTGTGTTGAGAGATAGATTTTCTGGTGTTTGAGGAACTGTTATCGCGTGAAGATCCACTATAAAACAATAGGATCTATACTGATCCTGTAATTTTACCCAATTTTTTACGGCACCTAAATAGTTTCCTAAATGGGGATAGCTGGTGGGTTGAATAGCTGAAAGCATTATATCTTTAGTTTTCATGGCGTCTTTCGCAAATACTTAAAAAAATAATAGGGACGTAGGACTCTACTTCAGAAGTCTTATAGGGACTCACGGGAGGCTTTAACCCTTATAAGGCGCAATGAGGTCGCCGCCAGAAGTTTTTACAACGTTTGCCAACTTGTCAATAACTTCATTTTTAAATGCGCGATGGGCAAATGCTATTTTTTCAGAATTTAATTCAAACGTGCACCCTTTTCCCTGATTCTGACAGGTGAAGGAAAACGTTGAGGTTCCAAATTTAGAGACTACTACTTGAAGCTTATTTTGAACTAGCTCTAAAGATACCAATTCGCCCAATTGACGGCCACTTAGATTAGACGTGATCTTTGCTACAGCAGCCTCCGCACTCATATCATGGAATGAAATTTTCATGGCTATCCTTTTGTGGTGTCCACAAATTTAATCAATTCTTTCAAGGCAGTCTTTACAATGTGCTCCGTTGTAAGAGTTGCCCGTTGGTCCCCTGTTTGCCAAAATAGCGAACCAAAGGTGTCGTAGCAAGGGAATATTTTTTCAATGGTCTTTTGGTAGGTTCCGAATGACTTTACAGTGATGAGAATAAACTCTAACCCTTCCGCTCGGCGGACTATCTTAAGCTGATGGCCTCCTATCATAAGGATGAGTCCTAAGAGGCCTTCTGGGAGATTTCCGTCGATTTTAAGTATAGAGATGTGTCGCTTAAGAGGCACAAAGTTATTGTAGCAAAATATGGCCTCTTTGGTTTCTTGGTAGAGGGCGCCAATAGCCGCAGCCGTCCGGTCTGTTGGGGAGCTATTAGGGGAGAAGTTCTCTGGAAAGTTCCATCCCTGATCCGTAAAAGTAGAGCCGGCTAGATTTTTTATCCATTGTACATCCGCCATAATATTCTCCTAAAAAGCGCGGTAAAATTTGAAATTTAAGGTACTAAGTTCTTCGTAGTCAGGGACGCTTCCATCCCATGTGGGACGATTGACTTCAGGATCTACATGGCTCCAAGTATAATTGGAGATGTATTGATTAATGGAAAAAACGAACCATTTGAGGGGGCTCCAATTCAGTCCTACTTCCCAGCTAACCTGCGTACCATCTGCTGTTGTGGATCCCCCTTGTGGATTCGTCTTTAGCAAGTTGTCTAATGTCGCAAAGCTCCCTGACGCATCGACACTGAGCCCAAAGCCTAAGCCTTGAGCAACTTTAAAGTTAGCTTGGCTTAGGCCTAACGGGATCTCCACACTTTCTTCAGAGGCATCTAAAACCTGCCTCGAAATGCCAAAGTTGAGTGTAAAATCTCCTCCAAATACTAGCTGGCTTTCCAGCAGACCTGAATAGGAAGTCAATGGCGCATAGACGTCGCTAGTCCAACTTGAAGCTTCAGCGGCGATATTTATTTTAAATTTGCCAGCCTGCTTAAATAGCCTTGCTCCCCCGCCGCCGCCGCGATTGGAAGAGTCGCCATTGTCTACTAGCCTTAAAATCCCAAATGCCCCGACATTCATGGAGTCCATTTGATAGGAAATTCCTGGCTTTAAGCTAAATCGAAGGTCTGTTTTGGGGCCCTTTTGCGAAATTTTTCCCAAAAGTGATGGCCAGATATCCTCTTTTTGGAAAATGGTCAGTCCTGTAGAAACTGCATTACCTGATGCATTTGCTTGGCTACCTTCGCCTGAAAAATCGGCAAAGTATCCATAGCCTGAAGTGGCACTTTCATAGGATCCTTGCACATAGACACCACTTCTCTGATAAGTTCCTGAAGCCGTATCTATGCCCGCCATATTCTGTTTGTAACTTTGCAGGTCATAAAAAAGTCCCAAAGAGCGTTTAGGCGCACTGCTGCCTGTTCCTTTGTCGTTGGATTCCTCGGTAAATTCCTCTTCTATGGTCTCCGGTTTCAATACAGGTTTTTGCTGTTTTGCGGGGCTGTTTTGCGGGGTGGTTTGGGGCGAGGATTGCGGGGAGGTTTGATTAGAAAGCTCTACTTTTACATAGCTCAGAAGGTTCTTTCTACTGGCTGCAAAGCGTGGAGGAAGAACGATGGATTTTTTAAGTGCTTGTTCTGCCTCACTGAGACGATTTAAATTGATGAGGCACACTGCTGCATAATACATTGCAAGATCAAAGCTAGGACTTGATTCTGGTATGGAACTTAGGATTTCACTACCTCTCTTCCAGGATTTGTTACGGTAGGCAGAGTAACCTGCCTCATACTTAGACTCTTGGTCGAGGGGATCATTAGCAAGCTTCTGAAATACCGACCAGGCATTCTCATAGCGATGAAGCCGAAAGAGTGACTTTGCTAAAAATAGTTGACTGGGTCCATGATCAGGAAACTTTTCCAAATTACGGGCAAAGGCTTTAGCGGCCTTTTCAAAGTCCCCGCTAGCATAAATCTGCTGCGCATCGGCAAATAGAAGCCTTACATTAGCTGTCTCAGCCTGTGCTATCCGCAGGCATAAGCAAAGGTAGACCCATAGAAGTAAACGTGCCTTAACCAAAAAGAGTTCCTCCAACGGATAATATTAGCATTTCAAGGTGATAGAGGCTGTATAAGGCCAAGATATAAGCGTAAGGTCCTGAAGTTACGACACCGCTTTGCCCCTTAGAGTGCAGAATTTTCCCAAGTAATGGCACCTTTAAGCCGCATGTTGTTGACCAAGACTCTTTTTTGGGATATCTATTTCACTCAACGCCGCCAGATTTCTGGTGTTCCACCTCGTTAACTAAGGAGCTAAACATGGCACGGGTATCCATTGAAGACTGTCAAATAAAAATACCTAACCGCTTTGTGCTTGTTTTAGTAGCTGCAGATAGAGCTAGACAATTAGCTGACAATGCCTCTCCGATGGTTCGTTCCAAGAATCGTGAAAGTGTAACTGCACTTAGAGAAATTGCAGAAGGCGCTGTGGGCCAAGTGGGTGAAGTTGGGAATCACGTTAGGCCTTAGGGGTCTGGAGTGATTACGTTCATCACGGATTAGGGCTGTGATACAAAGTCGCAATAAATTTGGTAAAAAAAATAGAAGGCTAGTCCTTCTTTTTTTTACTTTTGTTTTTAGGAACACGAAAATATACAGAAGAAATCTTAAGTTGACTTTTAGTAGTTAAGTTCTGTCTAAAATATATCTCGATACACAAAGATCGAGTAATTTTTCTTCAGACAAAATCTTTTGTCTAAACCAAACTTCTCTGTTTAAATCTGCGTAGATCTTTTCGACAATCCCTGTTCTGGACAATACATCGGAAATTAAGTCTCTAAGGTCCCACTGATCCCAAGACTCTTCCATATTCGCGACTTGTTGGGTTCTATAGGCATGGGCTACATCATCTAAGGGTATATCTAGATTCGTCGCTAAATGGTGGGCAATCAGTCGATTCAGTCGGGATTCGTGAAGTCTTAGCCAAGATCGCTGCTGCTTGTTTTTAAATTTGTTAAAGTCGATAACCTTGCTCATGGCGTAACCTCACTCCCAATTGATTTTCGATCCTCCGCTGGTTTTACAAGAGTCTGTCATGTTCCCTTGCTCTTTGAACCTAAGGATTTCTCGGTTAAACTAGCCATATTCTTAACGTAATTCAAGTATTCCTTATAGGTTTTGATGGGTTATGAGGCAATATTTACCGCTTACAACCCATTGCCTAAATTATTGCCACTGTGGCACCATATTCTTAAAGACAGGGAGGATGTCCATGACACTCAAAGTAGGCTCAGTCACATTCAATATCAATGGAGCTCCTGGAGTGGTGAAAAACATCGATCAAGATCGTAAAGAATATACCGTGGATACAGATCGAAATGAGATTAGAAAAATTCACAGACACGGATATATCAACGGTCTTTCGATAGAAGAAAGGGACGTTTTCAATAAAGCCGTGGACGAGATTTCAGAAATACAGGATCCAAGAGAAAAAATCGAGAAGATGCAGAAAATGGTAGAAGACTCGCGCCTTGATTCAAAGAACATCAGAATGACTAGATATTTAGAATCAGAGCTATTTCATCAGATGCAAATTCTAAATCTATCCCCCCGTTACTTCAAGGCCAACATGCCATTAGCGGCAGTTGCTAGAAGCATATAATTTTAGGAGATAACTATGGCTAAGATCGGCGACTTGATTCCAAAATCCGGCATGTATACAAATCCAGGTGTCGTGACGGAAAAGCACGAAGATGGTACCGTTACCATCGATACGGAACCATTAACTATTAATAAGTTCCATCGCTACTCAAATACGACTGGTTTAACCGAAGATGAAAAAATGGCGTTTAACAATGTTCTCGACTCGATCTACACCAAAGAAAATCCGATGGATCGCCTCAATGACATTCAAGTCACCATCGATGATCTCAAAAAAGACCCAAGAAACCGCAACATAGTACAGTATCTTAGAAATCAACAAGCTGTTATGATTCGCGAAACCCGTCAGTTGCCTAGAGTGTATTCACAAGATGAGGCGATGTTGAACGGGGTAAGAAAAAAGTAGCATTTAAGATATCATTTGGTAGACATCAATGGATTCTCAAATTCTCATTGTCGGAGCGGGGGCTATTGGAGCTGGCATTGCAGCTAGACTCCAGCTCCTTGGCTTTTCTTCTCTGATTATGGGCCGAAAAGGGCCAAGTGATTTGCCGGTAAGATTTAGTGGCTGGAACTCTCAGTTTCTATTCGAACCCAAGAAACTAGATGAAATAGACTTCAAGGCAATTTCTCTAGCCTTCTTTGCCACCAAAGCATTTGATCTTGAGGGCGCTGTGAGACGCATAGTAAAATATCTTCCCAATGAATGCTCTATTGTCCCCATCTCAAACGGCTATACCGAGCCTCAAATCAAAGGTGTGGCTAAAGAAATTCCAGGAAGATTGTGGCGAAATGGTTTTTGTTCCTTTGCCAGCTCCCAAACTTCAGAGGCAAGCTATGAACTGCGTTCCACCAAGGGGGGCGTTGTGTTTGGCCCCCTAGGTGTCAAGTCAATGGATGCGAAACATCATCCTTCTCCTATGGAACAGAATATTTTAAGTCGAGATGGAGGAGAATTCTTTACATGGGCCGATCCCATAGCTCCTTCGCAGCATTTGAAGTGGTTTTACAATACAGTCATCAATACCGTATGTGCTAGTTTTAAGCTGTCTAATAATGGGCTTGCTTTAGAGAAAATTCCTCTTATGAGGGAGCTGAGCAGCGAAGCATTTAAGTTAGGAATCGAGATTTGGGGGCCCTGGTCAGTTACTGAGGAAAAAATCTTCGAGAACTTGATCGCACTCATAACAAGTTCGGCTGCCAATGAAAACTCTATGGCTCGCGATGTTAGGTTACAAAAACGAACCGAATCAGAGTGGCTTGCTGGCGTTGCCAAGGGGAGATCCTCATATCCCCTTCTCAATCAATATCACAATCAAATTATGAACTTTCCAAAGTCGGGGCAAAGCCGCGACTAGCATCGAGAATCATTCTATGTTTTTTGGGAAGCTGAGTTAGGCATGATGCTCATTCTAAAAAGCTCTGAGTCTTTTGCTTTGATTTCATTGATAACTAGGCAACTTGGATGGCTTTTGCTGCGAATTCAGGCTTGTTATATTGAATATAGAGTTCGGTTAGATTTCATAAATCTAATCGATAAACTTAAACCAGAAATTTCGTAGAGGAAACAATTGATGCGAGGCTTCTTCCTTTTTTTAATGCTATCTACTTTAGGGTCATGTAAGCCCCATACTCAAGACTCTGATGCTAAGTACGCGGTGCCGAAGGAAGTTGTTTTAAAGGGCCGATTTTTGAATTACTGAATAAGCCAGACGCAACTCTCAAAGTTTGTCTTTTTAATGAAAATCTGAATGCCCCCGTTGGTAAGGCTTATTTGGATCTCCTTGAAGCTGACTTTCGAGAAGGACTTTACAGCTGGCTAGAGGTAGCCTCCCAACATTCTACTTGGATAGGTCCTTCTAGGCCAAAAATTGAGTTTATAAGATTCGACCTTGGAAATCTCATTCGAGTGATCCATAGAATCCGTCAAAAAAGTGATCCCGCATATTTGGCGCAGCTAAATTCATACATCGAAGGCCCCCACAAGAATTTTGAGGAGTCCATGAATAGATATCTTGAAATCATAAAGCCCCTCGCGGAGCAGCTTTCTAAAGCAGCTGAAAATTTGGGTTGTAAAAATGGAATTACCATTACAGGCTTGACGTCAAAATCTGATGCGCAGACGATTCAAAGGGCCCATCAAGTTTTTGGAGAGAATCTTTTTCTTGTGAATGATAGTTTCGTAAAACGACTCAAAAATCTTTGGGCTCAGCTTTTGATTGAGGATCAAAAAGATGTCAACGAACAAAAAAAATTAAGAGACATTGTAAAAAGACGTCTAGCAACAGAGGAACTGGATATCGGAGTTTGGGATCGGGCTTTTGTTGATGCAGAGGGTTCTGAAATTACAATTGGTCTTCCTAACTATATGTTAAATAGCAAGGAAGCTGAAAACCATAATGGATAGGTCCCTCGTTTTGAGCGTCTTTTGGGTAAGTGGGTTATGATATATGAAATCGGGCATTTGTTTTTTCTTATAGATGTATATGTGGAAGATGCATCAGGCTCTGCCCTTAAAAGACACCCCAATGCTCTTATGGGAAATCACCTGATTGCATTGGGAACGATTCAAGAAGATGATAGAAAAGGCTTGTTTGCTATTTTGGACGGTTTGGCATCTGGAAAAATTACAACATGTGCTGATGGTTACACGGCCATCGAAAACAGTAAAGACTTTCGCGCAGAGGGCAAAATCTATTGTATTCCAAGTTCTCCCTCTCAGAGTCAGGGTGAACTAGCCACCAACCCCCGAGTCCTTTTAAACACGCAATTCTATGAAAATGACCCCCCTCGAAAAAATTACCCAATTCCCTCAAATTCCAAAGAACCATATCCAGATGGGGGCTATCCTTGTCTAAATGGCGGGAGCTATACGTCTTATCCGGTTCCTGGGCAGCCACAATACAATACTGGAATGGGTCCAGCAAACTCTGCTCCGATAGGCCCAAATTCTGGCATGATGGGCTATCCTCAAGTGCCTCCGCCACAAGGAATGCCTTCCAGTCCGTGTCAGCTGCTTTCGCCTTATAAGCAGTAGGCGTTCTGTTCCAGAGAGACATCTAGCTTCAGCCCGGAGTTAGATCTTTTGATGGAAGCTACAGGAGTCATGACTATCCGTTAGCCTTACGCTTGAACTGACTTCTGGAAATTAGACTCTCCTAGGCTTTCGGCTGGCGAGCAGGATGTATTTTTAGCGAAGCCGACAAAGTACGCTAAGTGTGAGTGCTGTGTAACATTGGATTTAAACGCTTCTTTGCAGGTGGAGCAGGCCAACTAGTAAGTATCTGGGGTGATCCAACCAATAGAAGACACCCAAAGAAGGCGTCTTTAGTAAACAACATGCATTTTTAGAAGATTCAGAAATTGCTCGTAAGGCCTAACTCTTCTCTAGGCTCGGAAACGGAGTCGCGATTTAGAATCAGGGCATCAATTTCTGAGACTAGCATTTCAGGATTTAGCTTTTCAAGATAACGAGTGAATCCAGATTTAAGGCCTTTTTCTTGGTCAGAGCTGGTTGATTTAGTGGTAATAGCAATCAAAGGTATTTTGCAGAGTTTTTTGTCATCTCTAATCATCTTGGCAAGCTCAAGTCCGGTAACCTCTGGCATTTCGATGTCAGACAGCACAAGACTAAAATAGTTCGGATCTGCATTTTCTAAAGTATTCCATCCCTCTGCGCCGTCGCATGCCACTTCTGTTTGGTAACCGGCTTCTGTCAGAGTCTTTCTCATAAGATTTCTAAAGAAGGAGCTGTCCTCAACGATTAGAACACGGTGCTCACGTCGCTTGTGTGACTTTTCTACTTTAGAGGATTTAGGTCCAAGATCGGAGTTTTTCGAAATAATTCCAGCCTCTACTGCCAATCTATGCCTAATCGAGTCAATGATTCCTAAAATATCTATTACCACAAGAACTGTTTCATTCACCGCCATTGTGCCTAATATACCCGGCCGGTCACGCACTGTCATATTCATTTTCGAGGGTAGATTAGCCACATCTAAAATCTGAACGACCTCGATGCCATAAAAACTCTCTCCGCGTTTTATAACGACTACTGGCAATTTTTCTCTTTCGGCGGGTATTTGCGTCGAAGGTAAATTTAAAAAGTTGGGGAGAGAAAATATCGGTAGTAAAGTGTTGCGATATCTTACAACTCTTTGCTCTCCAGCATACTCAAAGTCTTTTGTATGAAACTCTTCCAGTCGGTTGACTACATTTACTGGGATTACATAATTCCCCGGGGCACCAACATCAATCATTAAAAATTCTGAAGAGTCTAATTGATGCTGACTTAAAGATACTGGTGAAGCATCGGCATCTCCATAGTGTTTGGAGCCGATCTCTGCGTTTGACTGCGCAAAATGTAACATTCCCATTGTATCAAGAGTCAGTGCGACGGATCCGTCTCCCATTATGGAGGCACCAGAAAAGTGACTCATCTGCTTAAGAAAGGAGGGCAGTGGTTTAACGACTACATCTGCGGTGTCTACCACAGACTCTACTTCTAAGCCGAAATGGTATGAATCAGCATTTAGTATCACGATATTAATGGAGGTTGTTTTTCCAAAAGATGCTTCTTTTGCAGCCGTTTTCAAATCTTTCATTGTTAGGATTTCTGATAGGTTGAGTAGGGGCAATATTTTTTCACGAAGTCGCAGTACCTTGACGCCTTGCAGCATTGTTATTTTTTCGCTTTTTGTTTCATCTGCTTCTATTCTTACAAGTTCAACAAGGTCGCTTTGGGGTATGGTGAAATGTTGGTTTTGAGACTTCACAATTAATCCCGGTACAATTGCCAAGGTCAGGGGGATTTTGAGTTTTATAGTTGTGCCACTGCCTTCCACACTAGAGAGTTCGATCATTCCGCCTATATGTTCGATGTTGGTCTTAACTACATCCATTCCAACTCCTCGGCCTGAAAATTCCGAAGCAGCCTGTTTTGTGCTAAAACCACTAGCAAATATGAGTTTGAAGATGTCTTTATTTTCTGGGACATGCCCCTTGGGGAGAAGCCCCGTCGAGTAAGCTTTTTCTAAGATTTTTTCTTTAGAGAGGCCTTTACCATCATCAGAGATTTCTATTTCGAGATGCCTTCCTAGTCTCCGAGCGACAATTTTTATGCTGCCAGCAGCAGATTTATTTTTTCGTCGACGTTCTTCTGGTGTCTCGATGCCGTGGTCTACGCTGTTTCTTACCATATGAACCAAAGGGTCAACTAGCTGTTCAAGAATGTTTTTGTCTAGTTCGCTATCGCCTCCTATGAGTTCTAATTCCGCTAGTTTGTTCGTGGAAAGGGCAACATCTCTAACGGCTCGATTAAGACGCACTAAGATGGAAGAAATTGGCACCATTCTTAAACTAAGAATGAGCCCTTGTAAGCTTCCACTTATTTTTTTGAGCTGCGTATGCATTTTCTCAGATTGCTGCATGTCGATGGGGGTCTGCGCCATCACATGATCTAGAACAGATTGAAGTATCACTTGCTCGCCGAATTTGTTTTGTATCTCATCTAGTTTAGACAGATTGACCCTAATTGTGTCGTCGGTTTTTGAGTTGTGCGAGGTGTTGGGCTGGTGGTCTTGAGCTGAAGCCGAGCTTTTTTCTGCATCTTTTTTATCAGTTTTTGTATCCTTTATTTCCTTTAAACCGTTTGTACCATTTGACTTGGGATCATCGTTACTGTTTGCTTTTTCGAGAGCAACCAAAGGACTAGGGGTTTGTGAAACGTCTTCTTTAGAAAAATCTATAAAATCGCTATCGGTAGCAGAGTTTACTGCTTCCGGAACTGATTTAAGGGATGGAGTTGCGACAGTCGGTGCAGATGGAGATTGAGAGAAGGCCGCCAGGTTGGATATAGCTTGTTCAAATTTAGAGGAATTTTCAGTGGAATTTTCAATGTTTTCAGCTCCCCACCTCATGGCATCAAGAGCTTTCAAAAGAGGATCTACAATGGCTACGTTGGGAGGGGTCTTTCCACTTCGAATGTCGGAAAGTAGGCTTTCACATGAATGTGCCAGTTTGGCCATTTCATCTAGTCCGACTGCTCGACTAGAGCCTTTAGTATTGTGCATGAGACGAAAGATCTCATCGATGCAATCAGAGTCTGCTGGTTGCTTTTCTAGCACCATGAATAGAGTTTCCATTCTATGGGCAGACTCGGAAAACTCTTCGAGGAAAGTCTGTCTAATATCGAAGTTGAATTCATCCATTTGCGTTTCTCCAATCGTTTTCATTTCGGGCTAAGTCGCGAGAAACTTTATATTTTTAGTTGCCGGCTAGGGTCTAAGTTGCTGTTTTAAAATCGTAAATTGAATCATTTTGGCGATTTTCCTCTGGAATGCCGAAGATCCATTGTCTGAAGTTTTAAATTAGCGATCTAATTTTTTCGGATGAGAGGCCTAGGGATTCTAGGTGATTTAAAAAGGCAAGTTGTCGCGTAGATTGGATTGATTCTTCGAGTTTTTTTTGGGTGATAGCTAACAAAGAATGGCACATAAATTCATTGATGATGTCGACCAGCCCTATTTTTTGTTTTCTGGCTTCATTCTCGCATGGTGCGTTGTATGGTCTTTCCACTGTTAGCCATCTTTAGTCGGAACAGATTTCGAGTCATGACAGGCCCTAAAGGCACCAGCTGAATGATACTAAAAAGACCTATCAGGTACGATCTCCAAAAGGTCTGGGAGGTTTGTCCAGAAATTGTTTTCAGTTTTGTAGTCAGATTCTTCCTCCCAATCACTAGGAAGTCTGCAGCGTTTTCGGCAAGGACCCGATTCTGAAACCCCCAGTGCGGCCCCCCGTATAAGTTGAGATCTTTAAACTATTTGGCGGAATGGATATAGGCCCACATAGCTTCTAGTTCCACTTCCTTGAGTTGGCTCGTGAGGGGAATCGGCATGGGCGGAGAAATGATGGATCCATCGGGGCGCTTTCCTTCCCGCATGGCCGTTACAAATTGTTCTTTGGTCCATTTTGCAGCTGTACTATCAGCTGCGATATTGGTAGCGGGAAGCCAATCAGGAGGAGCCCCCGGAATAGGGCCGCCTTTGAGCTCTTGTCCGTGGCAACCGGCACATCCAGCTTTTATTAAATAGGCGCCGTATTCGGGCGTTGCGCCCTCTGCTGGTTTTTCTGTGAATCCGTGATTTCTGCGAATGAGTCCACTGGCAGCAGGAATAAAGGTAGGTACTTTGCCTGTGGCGAATAAAATTTTAGCCATGGGGCCTAGTTTAATAGGCGCACTAGCTCTTTCAACTGACGGGATAGATCTCAAATAGGCGACGATGGACTGCATGTCGTGCAAACTTAAGTGCTGGAATTCATGAGAAGGCATGAATACAAGAGGTTTTAAGGCGCTATTAACACCAAAGCGCAAGGATTGGATGATTTCAAGGTCAGATTTTGATCCCATGGCTGAAGGAGTTAAATTGGACCCCGATATTACTCCTATAGCTGGGTCATCAATAAAGGTCTTTCCTGCTAAATCGCTGCCATGGCAATCGACACAGCCGTTGCGGGAGTTGACGATGTGTTTTCCTGTTTCTATGTCTCCAGGAGGTGTCCCCTCCAGCTCTGCAGGAGTAAGTTGGGCATAGGTCTGGGGTTCGTCGAGTTTTGCGTCCACCATATTTCCAGCCCATAGAAGGAGGCTGCCAGCAGCGACCACTCCTAACACGACAATGAAACCGATACTCTTAATAAGAACTTTTGCCATGTAATTGAAATTCCTTTCCTAGGGTTGTAAGAAAAACAGTTTTGAAATCTTGAGGATTTGCCAAAGCCGGGTCAAGGCAAAAGTAGCGAACTTTAAAAAGAGGGTGTAACTATTTCAGCTTACAGTTGGCAAGATTTTCGGCAGAAAATCTGTTACGGAGCGAATCCTTCATTTTGCTGTAGTGTGCTGCAAGTTAAGCTTATCGGTGTTGTCGTCTATGACTCAATGGCACTAGCTTAAGATTAAGTATTCAATTTTGTTGAAGAAAAGCCCACTCTTGTTTGGTCGACTAAAATCAAATAAGAAGGGCTTTTCCATGAAGGATTATGGATCGTCTGTACGTTTACCGCAACTGTCAAATGCGGTGAGTGCAATAAAAAGCAGCGATGGTTT
>CAIMVM010000162.1 GCA_903844895.1 uncultured Pseudomonadota bacterium | reverse complement strand
TCAAAGAGCCCAACTCAGGAGGTTAATCGTAAAACAGTAACGCTAATAAATTTGTGAGACCTATCCATGCTATCAATTAAAGTAAGTGTTCCAACTTCCTCTCGAGGAGTATCGATGTTTCTCTCTCGCACTTGGCGTCTGAAAGGATCTTGTTTCGACTTGAAAAAAATTTACCTCATCTAAGCTACTGTAACGAGTTGGAGGCATTTTATGCCCTCAATTACATTCACAAATGAAAACGAAAGCCAGGCTGCTACAGCTAGCGAAGTTGATAGAGGAATTTTGTTTTCGAATAACGTTTTCTATCATTGCAGATTATCCTATTGATGTCTGACACTTTGCTTTTTTACACAGATGGAGGAGCTGCACCAGGGTAGAGAAATGGGGCCACAATTGGAGCTCGTGCAGACGCTGCTTCAAACAATGTGAACTTCATAAATAATTCTGGGTCAAATACAGACAACAGCAACGCAGTAGCAGGGGCAGTTGGGAAAAGCAAAACCAACAGTAGTTTAAATAATAGCGAAGACATTGTCGGCGCTGGTTTAGCATCGAGTGCAAACACTCAACCAGCCACTGCCGGCAGTTCATCGCAGTCGGCGACTTAGGCACAGCCGCTTTAAGGAACTGGATAGGTGCCCTGTTTCCCTAACGGAAATTAAAGTCTGGAATTTGAAGAGTTCATTGAGATCATAAGCGAATCGTGTACAGACCCTGAGTCGGCAGAGAACTACCTGGTGTTTGCCTTTTCAATGTTCGATCGGGAAAAGTAAGTTTGAATTGCGTGCAAGCGAGCAGCTTTCCATGCCAAGTCTTTCACTTTTAATGTCAACTGACCACGATTGTTTTTTGTATTTTAGGAAAGGGTACATCAATGCATCAGATCTTAAGTGCGTGTTTCATCTTTTAGGCGAAACAGTATCCGACGAAGAAATCCAAAGTAAGTCAGGTTTTTTCAGTCCCTTTCCTCCTCTTCCTCCTCAAACTCATTGGGTTTAATGAGTCAGCCAGCCGCCGATGCTAACTTTCAAGTTTGTTTGTTTTTGGTAGCTATGATAAAGATTGCGGGCACGAAATCAAACGACAAAATAAATTTTAAGGAATTCGTTGACTTCTTCTACAAGGTTGATTGAGGGCATAGCAAAATCAACGATTAACCACCTGCAAATACCTGGCTATCTTTTCAAACAGAGGGGGCCTGGTACGTCGCAGATAAGGAGGACGATCAAATTCGCATAATATATACCAATTGAGTTGCAGCTCTCAGTCATTGGCGAGAGAATCTTTCACAGCGTTTATAAAACCCTGCTCGGTCTGCGCATTTACTACCTATAATGCCAATATTTGGACAAAACTAGAGAATGAACGCTTTGGCTGAACAGCTGAGGAAGCGTCACCGCTGCCCTGATTATTTAATTATCTGCCGCACCAATATCGACTATCGCTCTTAAGGACAGCCTAAGCATGGCTTTCTGACGCTTGCAGATCCGCTCTTGTCATTTGAAGTTGTAAATTCAATAAAATTCTCAATAAACGCTTTTTTTCTTCATCGTTTCCTCTCCATTTCTCTAAGTCATTAGTAGCTTT
>CAIMVM010000161.1 GCA_903844895.1 uncultured Pseudomonadota bacterium | reverse complement strand
GGTTTCACGCCAGCATAAATCATAGCCATAGCTTGTGAATCGTATATCAAAGGATCTGATATAGGCTTCCCGGGCACAAAATAGTCCATCATCGTAGTAGATCCAACCGCCTTTTCAGCAAGTGGATCTGAACTTCCTGCGAAATTGTGAGCTAACCCCAATGCATGCCCTAGTTCATGGATGAGGGTCCATTGGAATTCCTGCACACCAGCTAAATCTTTTTCCTCAGGCACTTTAAACACATCAACGGTCATTCTGAGAATCACACCGCTAGCGGGATTTGCCAGGAACTTGCCCTGTGCCAAAATGGCCCCCTTACCTCTTGAATGAAACTTGATTAGACTTCTTTCCAAATCAAAGGTGAAATCATTTGTGGGCGCTATAGCTGTGTCAATAATTTCCCGTTTCGCAGCTCTATTCCAATAACCTGATGCATTCGAAAATGCGCTTATAAATACTGGATTTCCTGCTAATTCTGGGCTAACAAAAAAAGAAATACGCCGCTGTGAAGCTACTCGAGCCAGTGATTGGCTATCCCCAGAATAGACTGGCCCAACCCGCCAAAATTTAAACGAAACAGACGGTTTAACTTTCTGTTCCTGACTCCACACAGGAAGACTGGACATCTTTCGCAAAAAAATCAATCTACCGTCGGAACATGGCATTGAAATCAAAGTAGCCATAGCGTTCGTAGTGCCTGCGCAAATTTTGGCGCCATCTGACTTCAAGGTATAAATCCATTCTCCAGTTGACTTTCCAGGCGTTCGATTAAGTATAAAGGAATCAGGTGCCACACCAAACCAAGAGGACTCAGAGCTCCTTAAAAGTATAGAGGAGGTTGTTAATGCAAACCGTTTTGAATTTCTTGCAAAAGTAGTGGAATATTCAAATAGTTCACCGTTGCCGGCAGCCGTCTTCTCCGACACGAAGGTATACATCCAGTCTTCACCAGAAATTGCTAATTCACTTAAGGGTCTAGTAGGATTGTTTTGTACGCACGAAATACACACCATCATCAGAAAATAAGAAAGTAGACGATTTGTTTTCACTTGAATGAACCTCAAAAAAAATTTCGAAAAGCCTCTATAAAACAGAACCAAAATTGTTTTGCATGCTGCAATTTTATCTGTCTACAGCTTTAATATATAGAACTCCGTCAGCTTCGGTGGTTTTTAAGCCATTTTGAACTAACATCTTTTGAAAGCGCCTGAGAGCCTCTGGTTTGGTTACCAGCCCAGGTGAAATTAAGCGCACTTTCAATTGAACAGCTTCATCCACTAAATACTCTTTTCCAAACCAAAGCGAATAAGCCTTGGCTATATCTCTTAAATCAGTGAGTTCTGGAAAATCGCAGTTAATTCTTTCAACTTCAGACCCTCCGCCTATCGGAACAGAAACTTGACCGCTAGACTTCAATTCAATTTTAAGCTCACCATTTGCAAAAACTACTTGGGACCAAAAACAAGCCTAAAATAGAGATAGTTCTGCAATAGCCTTGCATTTTATAAATAGTCCTTCTTTTGAGATAGATTTATTCAAATCATATATCAATTATTTTGGAACCGACAGCAAAACTAATAAGTTTTAAAAAATCGCTTATCAACACCAGAAGAGTAGCCTTTGTCAGAATTAGCCATGATATTTTGCAAGTTTCCTGCCATTTCCGGGGAACACAAGGTGCTATGTTTGCGCAAAACTACCCAAGCACCTCGCATTCAGGTTAGCTCAATACCTTGCCCTCAATCGGCGCGCCTAAAAAATCATCGCGACTAAGCCCTCGCTGTGTTTTGGAAAACTTCTTATAGAGAATCTTTATCCGCTCTTTATTGGTCACAAGACTGGACACTAGAATCTTTAGATGCTCTTCAGTCAAAAGATCTAAACTATACCCATAAGGTCGTCCGCTCTGATCTTCCCTCCGATACGATTTTTGTTTGCTTGGCTCTGCAAACTACCCAACTTTTCTTTGGCCTGTTCCTGAAGCTGAATGGGCGAACAACTACTTCCTTTTACTTCAGTCATTTTCTTTAAATTTACTCGTTAAAACAGTTAGATACAGAGACATTGAACACGTTGAAGCAATTTGCTCAACGTATTTTGGGCATTCAATTCCATGGAATTCCTTGAGCAAGAGAGCGAATCTAGCCTCTATATCTCTAGCTCCTTGGGTTGTCGTCCATTTTGGAAAAATTGGGCAATTTACCTGTTCGCGCTGTTCCATGTGTATCTCCACCAAGTTTAGAAGCGCCGCCTTCAAGCTCACTCTAATTGGTATCAGATAAGACAGTCTCATTTGCCATATGATGCTGCGCTATGTCCTACGCCCCCGGAAGTACGCCATGCCCATTGTTGGGGGATCAGATATTGCTGGAGGGAAGCTTGAGGTCGCTAGCCACTTCGGTAGATACTACGGAGCTCAATAGCTTCACCCTTGCGGATTGCGGCTAAGCAACCTCCCTTGATTACGCTTGATCCATGTCGTCACCTGCTATGGGAAATGGCACTCTATGGCCTTGCTTCTGAAGCACTTGAAAAAAAAATTAGCGGCCCAATAGCGCCCTGCGCGCCCCAGATTTTTTTGCTTCTAGATACTTCTCAATACAAAATAGGGAAATTTGACGGTGAGATTTTGGTTTAAAATACTATTAAATACAACCGACTACCTCTAAATATTACAGGTCACCTCCCCCCGTTTATCTGGGCTGCATGATGTGGCTGCTACATCAATGTTTCATTGTGATTAAACGTCGTTAATGTATAATGAAACTTATGTTAGCACAGTGATCGATCTCGCCGCTGTTTCTGGTCGAGCTTTCGGTGACTTAGCCGTTCAAATCGTCTTGGCACACATTGTGAATACAATTAAATATAAAGCTTGGCTTTGTGGAGGGTAAATGAACATCGATCAATTTTTAATGCCGCTTATTGGCGGTGCCTTAATCGGATTGTCCGCATCACTGCTACTGCTCCTGAAGGGTAGGATATTTGGCGTTAGTGGAATACTCGGGGGAGTGCTTATTCCGAAATCTGGCGATACAGCCTGGCGCGTGGCAGCACTAGGGGGCTTAGTTGCCGCCGGAATTCTGCTCCTAGTGGTTCATCCTGAATCCTTGGCGGTGGTCACTCATGGTTCACATTGGCGATACATAGCAGCAGGTCTGCTTGTAGGTTTTGGCACTCAGCTTGGAAGCGGCTGTACAAGCGGACACGGAGTTTGCGGCATTAGCCGTCTATCGCCAAGATCAATCGCGGCAACCTTAACTTTTATAGCTGCCGGCATGATGATGGTGGCGTTTATGCGCACGATCGGAGTTTTATCATGAGCCTTTTACTTGCTGCTTTCTTTTCGGCCTTGATATTTGGTCTTGGACTAGGCGTTTCAGGAATGACCTTGCCTTCCAAGGTGGTTGGGTTTTTAGATGTGACGGGAACCTGGGATCCAAGTCTCGCGTTTGTTATGATCGGAGCCATAGCTGTTCATAGTTTGTCTTACCAACTGATCACTAAACGCGCGAGTCCGATCCTTACAGGGAATTTTCAGATTCCGACAAAACGACAGATCGATTCCAAATTGATTCTGGGTTCGCTGTTATTCGGTGCTGGATGGGGACTTGGTGGATTTTGCCCAGGCCCTGCAATTGTTGCAGCAGTTTCCGGCGCCCCATCTGTTCTAGTCTTTTTAGCAAGTATGGTTGCAGGCGTTTTTGTTCACAAATTTCTCAATAATTCAATTCTTTCGAAATGGAACTGATCACTATGGTAATAAAACACTTCTTTGACCCTGCTACTTACACACTCACCTACGTGGTCTACGATAAGGCCACAAAAGATGCTGTTGTGATCGATCCTGTTTTGGACTATGACCCGGCAAGTGCAACGACCAGCACCGAATCCCTTGAGGCAATTCTAACCTTTTTGAAGGATCAGCAACTCACAGTTCACTTTATACTTGAGACGCATGCCCATGCTGATCACTTGTCGGGCGCACACGAACTTGTAACGCAGCATTTACCTAATTCTAAAATAGGCATTGGAGAACGGATCACACTCGTTCAGGAGACCTTCAAACAGGTTTTCAACTTCCCAAACTCATTCAGAACAGACGGGAGTCAATTTCATCGGCTTTTCAAAGAAAACGAAGAGGTAAAGGCAGGTAGTCTAGCATTTAAAGTCCTCTTTACTCCTGGTCATACGCCAGCCTGCGGCAGTTATTTGTTTGGTGACGCTGTATTCACTGGAGACGCTCTATTTATGCCTGACTATGGCACGGGACGCTGCGATTTTCCGAAAGGAGATGCTCACGCGCTCTACCATTCTGTGACACATAGCCTCTATGAGCTGCCTGACTCCACACGAGTATTTGTTGGGCATGATTACCTACCGGGCGGCAGAAAATTAGAATTTCAAACCACTATCGGTGAATCGAAAAAGAAAAATATTCAGCTAAAGGCCGGTACTACTGAAAGTGAATTTGTTGCATTTCGCAACACTCGTGACGCTACACTTGCACCGCCAAAACT
>CAIMVM010000160.1 GCA_903844895.1 uncultured Pseudomonadota bacterium | reverse complement strand
TTGCCGACTAAGCATTGGGTTCCGTTTGATAAGCGAGCCAAAACCCAAGCTCGCACATGCTCTCCAACTCATCAATCTTGCCCGTCGAAACCAGTACACCCCCATTAAAACCACAAGCAATCGGGAGAATATAGCAGGTTTGATTGACTTAGTGATAGATAATAACGCTGGTAGGAGGTGGAGAATGTCTCTCGTCCAGCCTCTGACCCATACTCGTTATGCGTTTTGGGCCCGCCAAGGAGCTTTCTTGCCGCTAACTGCGCAAAGAGGTTTCCAACACTCGAAAAGAGGCCTATATTTGTCGTTTCAAGAGTGAGGTCCCTTTGAAAAAGAAACGCTTAGGAATCATCGGCGGCGGGCAACTAGCTATGATGCTGGCTGATGCCGCAAGAGGCATGAAATATTCTGTCACCGTTCTATCAGAGACCGCCCAGGAACCTGCCATTTCTCATGCAGATGACTTTTTTGTAGGAAGATTTGATGATGAATCTTCCTTTTTAAACCTGTTTTCCAAATGCGATGTTATCGCTTTTGAAAGCGAATTTTCCAACACGCCTGCCTTAAAAAAGGTTGCAGATAAGTTTCCTCATATCGTAGGCCTTCATTTAAGTGCACTCGATCACTTGGCCGACAAACTTAGGCAAAAGCAGTTTCTTGGTGAACTGGGAATACCTACGGCTGGTTATTCCATAATGAATGGAAACCCAGAAGTTTGGCTGAGAGACTTAAAAAAACACTACCCCCAGGGCTGTATGCTGAAATGGGCAAGGGGCGGTTATGATGGCAAGGGCAATTTCCTCTGGCGCTATCAGCCAGATCTTTTCGACAAGGCGCTTGATTTTGTTTCTAAAGCCTTGGACAAAAGTATTTCTATCTATGCGGAAGAGCTGGTAGTTTTCGAGAAAGAGTTGGCCGTGGTAACGGCTAGATCCGTGTCTGGCGAATCTGTGAGCTACCCGACAGTGATTACTGTGCAGGGTGATGGAATTTGTCTTGAGGCATTGGGGCCTGCCGTGAATTGGGGGCTGCCGGAAAAATGCGCACAACGTGCTGAAGCGATAGCCAAAGAAATTGGCAAAAGGGTAGGCTTAAATGGCGTTTTTGCGGTGGAGTTTTTTTATACTTCCAGCGGGGATGTTTTAGTGAATGAGATCGCCCCCCGCGTGCATAATTCAGGACACTTTAGTCTTGGAGCTGCTGAGGTCTCACAATTTACAGCCCACTGGCTGTGTCTTTTAGGGGAACCTCTTCCCCCTTGGGGATGTAAGCCGCTTGTGGGCATGCTGAATGTCCTAGGGCCTGCTAAGATCCTAGGTAAAGTGACTCCATTTTTGTACAGCAACACGGGAATTATCTCCTACTGGTATGAAAAACAAGAATCCCGACCCGGTAGAAAAATGGGACATATGGTCATTTATGCCAACTCCCAAGCAGACTTTGATTTAAAATGGGAGGAAGCGCGAGGAGCTCTTAAAGAGTGGCACAAGTCCTATAGTTCTTAGAATAGAATGATGTGCTCTTAATAAGATAATTACGAAATTGAGAATTCAACGAGGAGACGGAGTGCTTAAAAAAGTAGCTATAATCATGGGAAGTGACAGCGATCATTCTGTTATGAAGGAGGCTGCTGCAGCACTCTCAGAATTAAATGTGGAATTTAAGATGCAGATTGTATCAGCTCATCGTACTCCCAAGGAGATGGCGCAATTTGCGGAATCTGCCAAAGAAAATGGCTATGGAGTTATTATTGCGGGAGCCGGTGGAGCTGCGCACTTGCCGGGAATGGTAGCTGCTCATACCACTCTTCCCGTAATTGGCGTTCCTGTGCCCATTGGCCCCTTAGCGGGACAAGACGCTTTATGGTCGATTGTGCAAATGCCCAAAGGAGTTCCTGTTGCTACCGTAGCTATAGGAAATGCCTATAATGCGGGGCTGCTTGCGGCCCAGATTTTAGGGGTTTCTGATACGCTTTTAGATAAGAGACTGGGAAGCCATCGCGAAGGTATGCGTAAGGCTTCCCTTGCTAAAAAGCTGCCTTGAGGCTTTCCTTAGAAAGTTTCTGTCAGCTGCAATTTTTGAATATTTGAATCCTCTTTCTCGTGCCTTAATTCAATTATCAAGGCCTTAAGACAGAAGTCTTATAGTGCCGAGGAGCCCAAAAACATGAAGCTAATGGTTGTTATCGCTCTCTTTGCAAGTACTTTAAGTTATGGTTTTGGACTGGGTCTACAATTGGGCTCGACGGGAGTAATCACTGGCAAAGAAGAAAGGTCGGCAGATCGAACCTATAAGGGTTCCATGGGCTGGAATACCAGAAAAGGTGAAAACAAAATTATTTTCACAGGTGATTACGTTATTCAAAACCTCAATTTTTCTAAAATAGATAATGAACGGATTGTCGGATATGCAGGCATCGGTGGAAAAATAGAGACCAGTGCTGACTTTGGGGTGCGCTTTCCATTGGGTGTCGCGTGGCATGCCAAGTTGGACCCTTTAGAGGTCTATTTAGAGGTTGCGCCGACATTGTATATCTATCC
>CAIMVM010000159.1 GCA_903844895.1 uncultured Pseudomonadota bacterium | reverse complement strand
TTGCCGACTAAGCATTGGGTTCCGTTTGATAAGCGAGCCAAAACCCAAGCTCGCACATGCTCTCCAACTCATCAATCTTGCCCGTCGAAACCAGTACACCCCCATTAAAACCACAAGCAATCGGGAGAATATAGCAGGTTTAACCGTCTTAGTGATAGAAAATAACGCTGGTAGGAGGTGGAGAGTGCTTCTTATCCAGCATCTGGGTCTTACTCTTTTGCGGTTTTGGGCATGCCAAGGCGCTTTCTTGCCCCTAACTGCGCAAAGAGGTTTCCAACGCTCGAAAAGAGACCTATATTTGTCGTTTCAAGAGTGAGGTCCCTTTGAAAAAGAAACGCTTAGGAATTATTGGCGGCGGGCAACTAGCCATGATGCTGGCTGATGCCGGAAGAAGCATGAAATATTCTGTAACCGTTCTATCAGAGACCGAGAAGGAACCTGCCATTTCCCATGCAGATAACTTTGCAATCGGCAGATTTAGTGAAGAATCTTCTTTTTTAAATCTATTTTCCAAGTGCGATGTAATCGCTTTTGAAAGCGAATTTTCCAATACGGCTGCTTTAAAAAAGGTTGCAGATAAGTTTCCTCATATAGTTGGCCTTCATTTGAGTGCGCTCGATCACTTGGCCGACAAACTTAGGCAAAAGCAATTTCTTGTGGAACTGGGAATACCTACTGCTGCTTATTCCGTAATGAGCGGAAACCCTGGAACTTGGCTGAGAGATTTAAAGAATCACTACCCCCAGGGCTGTATGCTGAAATGGGCAAAGGGCGGGTATGATGGAAAAGGCAATTTTCTTTGGCGATATCAGCCGGATTTACAAGACAAGGCACTTGATTTTGTTTCTAGGGCCTTGGATAAAAATATCTCCATCTATGCGGAAGAGCTGGTAGTTTTCGAGAAGGAACTGGCCGTGGTAACGGCTAGATCCGTATCTGGGGAATCTTTGAGCTACCCCACAATGATTACTGTGCAAGGTGATGGTATTTGTTTAGAAGCGCTTGGGCCTGCCGTGAGTTTGGGTCTGCCATCAAAATGCGCAGATCGTGCGGAAGCGATTGCCAAAGAAATTGGAAACAAGGTGGGCTTATATGGCGTTTTTGCGGTGGAGTTTTTTTATACTCCCAGTGGGGATGTTTTGGTGAACGAAATTGCTCCCCGGGTACATAATTCAGGACACTTTAGTCTTGGCGCTGCTGAGGTCTCCCAGTTTACAGCCCACTGGCTATGTCTCTTGGGGGAGCCTCTTCCCCCTTGGGGATGCAAGTCCTATGTGGGTATGCTGAATGCTCTAGGACCTGCTAATATCCAAGGTGAAGTGACGCCGCTTTTATATAACAGTGCGGGAATTGTCTCATATTGGTATGAAAAACGAGAATCACGCCCCGGCAGAAAAATGGGACATATGGTTATTTTTGCCAACTCCCAAACAGAGTTTGATTTAAAATGGGCGGAAGCCCGAAGCGTCCTTAAGGAGTGGCACACTTCCTCTAGTTCCTAGAATAGAATGGTATGCCCCTGATGAAAGAATTAATAAAATTGAGAGTTCAATGAGGAGACCAAGTGCTTAAAAAAGTAGCTATAATCATGGGAAGTGACAGCGATCATTCCGTTATGAAGGAGGCAGCTGCTGCTCTCTCGGAATTAAACGTGGAATTTAAAATGCAGATTGTATCAGCTCACCGGACGCCCAAAGAGATGGCGCAATTTGCTGAATCTGCCAAAGAAAACGGCTATGGGGTCATTATTGCCGGAGCGGGAGGAGCTGCTCACTTACCGGGAATGGTTGCTGCTCATACCACTCTTCCCGTAATTGGCGTCCCGGTACCCATCGGTCCCTTAGCGGGACAAGACGCTTTGTGGTCCATTGTGCAAATGCCCAAAGGAGTTCCTGTTGCTACCGTGGCCATAGGAAATGCCTATAACGCGGGGCTGCTTGCGGCCCAGATTTTAGGAGTTTCTGATACGGTTTTAGATAAGAGACTGGAAAGCCACCGAGAAGGCATGCGTAAGGCTTCCCTTGCTAAAAAGCTGCCTTGAGTCTTTAATGAGAAAGGTTCTATAAACTGCAATTTTTGAAATTTTGAATCCCCCTTCTCGTCCCTTAATGAAATGATCATGGCCTTAAGACAAAAGTCTTATAGTGCCTAGGAGCCAAGAAAAATGAAGCTAATGGTTGTTATTGCACTCTTCGTAAGTACTTTAAGTTATGGTTTTGGACTGGGTCTACAATTGGGCTCGACTGGTGTGATTACTGGCAAAGAAGAAAGGTCGGCAGATCGGACCTTTAAGGGTTCCATGGGCTGGAACACCAGAAAAGGAGAAAACAAAATTATATTCACAGGCGATTACGTCATTCAAAACCTTAACTTTTCTAAAATAGATAATGAACGGATTGTGGGATATGCAGGCATCGGTGGAAAAATAGAAACCAGTGCTGACTTTGGGGTTCGGTTTCCATTGGGTGTCGCGTGGCATGCCAAGTTGGACCCTTTAGAGGTCTATTTAGAGGTTGCGCCGACATTGTATATCTATCCTGCTACGGAAATCGGACTCGATGGCGCTCTAGGAGTCTTGTGGTATTTAGGTACCTAACAGAATCCTAAAGAAAAAGTTTGTACATTCTGAATTTTGGCCCCAAAAAAAGGTTCCCCCGAGTAAACTCAGGGGAAGCCAAATAAGGGGAGAGGCACAACCTCAAACGGGTTACCCCGTTGGAGTTACTTGATAAGGAAATATCCCAGGCATAAGCCTGCGAAGTAGCATGCGCTGACTACCATCAACACGACGCCACGTCGGATTTTTCCTGCTGGCACATCGGGAAGATTCAATTGACTCGGAAGTTCCGCTATTTTTTCCATAAATCTCATGTTTCCTCCTAAAAATTACCATCACTTAGTCCTATGCACTTCCCATGCCGATGTGGGCCTCCTTGTTTGTTTTAATAAAAACAATGTGTTGCGAGATTGATTGCTAGAGTTTTCATGTACAAAGGTGTTAGAATTGTCAAGTAGCTTGACAGTTTGGACAGCCACCAGGGACCAAAATCGTAAGTCATCCGGAGCTTGAATGCAGTTTAAAGGCTTTGATCAAATGCTGCCATCGGAAGTCATTACTGTGAAAGTAAATCACCAGGATGACGTTTTTTCGGTGTACGTATGGAGCCCGGAAAAACCGATAAAACTACATCCGTTTCTTCTTATCCATGACATGGGTGAAGATATGGCAGCATGGATTTACACCATTAAAACTCTAGTCAATGATGGGTACACGGTTTACGGATTTGACCTAAGGGGCCAGGGGCTATCCAAAGAATTTTCTACAGCGGTTCCCTTCAAACAATACTGGCTGGAAGTGGTTCAGATTGTCTCTTCTATTTGTGAACGGCATGAAGGTCGCACTCCATTTATTATGGCGCAAGGATTAGGGGCCTTGATAGCGCTCTCCCTCAACCGCTACAATCACAGGTTTTGTTTTGCACTTGTGTTAGCAAGCCCTTTGTTTAACCTTTCTGATCAGCTTTCTCACTCCCAGATTCTTGGAATCAAGTTCTATGCTAGATTTATGCCCAATACAAATCTCCCGAAATGGCTTTCCCCTAGGTTTACTCGTAACCGCAAGATAAAGACTGGTGAGGAAGTGATTAAAATTCAACCCCGCGTGACGGGATATATGGCATTAGAACTTTTTGAGGCCATCACTAGGTCCCATAAGATGCTTCAGCGTTCCTTTAATCCTGTACTTTTTATCTGCCCAGAAGTGAGTCCTGTTCATCGCTATGATTTTATTCAACGGGCAACCGTGAAGGGACAAGAAGAACAAAAAGTTTCTTATGTCAGTATTCAAACCAAGTACCACAGCATTGTTAGCGATCGTGCAGAAGTTCTCGACACGATTCGTGGCTATATTCTTCCCTGGGCTCATCGCATTGAAAAAGGATTGCCATGGTCTATAGAGGAAAAAAATAAATGATAAAAAGCCATTTTCAGTATGTCTATAAGCTGAAGCGAAAGAGCTTCTTTCTTGAGATTTTATTTCAATTTGCAAAAGCATTGACTTTAAGTGCACTGATGCTTGTTGTGTGGCAGTGGCTTCATCCGTTTCAAAACACGGCGTCGGTAGTTTTGGCACTTTTAGTTTTTTTGATAACTTTCTGTTGGAAGCTTCCAAGGCTGCCTCATAAAATAGAACCAGAGTCGGGCCTTTTAGGTTTAGAAATAAAGTACCCAGCGAGTAAATTCTCGCCTCTAGAATCTGACGTCTCTTTAAAGTCGGCGATCTCCCCTTCTAGTGAGTCAGCTCCAAACCCTGCGGCCGAGGCAGAGTGGGCTTCGAATCTAGAAAAAGAAAAGAAACTGATTCGCAAAATGGAATTTGCACGCATTCAAATGAGAGTTACTTCGCTTTTTTTACCCCTTTTATTGGTTTTTGTTTTCTTTAAAATATCTGGCCCCTCTGTAGAAACGACGATAGATCAATTTAAAGGAATGGTGAGAAACTTCACACGTGGTAGCCGTCTGGAAGTGGTTTCAGGGCGCTTTGATGAAGGGGCTCCCCAGGTCTTTACCTTAGGAAAAGCACCTTTTCAAGTCACTTTAACCAGTGAAAATATGCTGCATGTTGTTATTGATACAGGAAGCGACGAAGTGAGCCCTGTCGTTAAGCTTAAAAAAAGCACCGGACAAAAAAATGAAGAACTCCAAACATTTCTGGCTTCTCAGGTTAGAAACAAATCCAATGGACTGAAAGAGCCTGGTTTGTTTGAGCTTAGCTTTAGTTCCCCAGAATCGGCAGATCTTTTTATTCCCTCCCTTTATGGCGAAAAGAAGTTAGCTAGCTTTCTGGTTAAGGCTTCTCCAACACCCGTGGTTCAAGTGTCGATTACCACTCAAAATCCAAATGATCCCTGGCACGATGAGGATCCTCTGCCCTTAGCGATACAAGTAGACTCCTTTCATCCGCTAAGAATCATCAAATTAAAAATATCATCGTCTGGAAAAAGTTCGTATGAAACCGTAGCAAATATCATGAAAGAAGACGAAATTAGATATGATGGAATCTATAACTTTGATGTTAGACCCTATGTCGAAAGTGACCTAGCAGAAATAGAGCTGTCTGTTTTAGCTGAAGATCGCGCTGTTCCTAAGCCGCTTACGGGAGAAAGCAGAGTTATAAAATTGAAAGTAGCATCTGCTTATGGCAGATATCAGATAACGTTGCAAAAACTGCGCAGAGTGAAACAGTCTTTGGATGAGGCCTTAAATTCCTCTAATTTTGTGATAAACCCTGACACTTTGAAGTCTTTCAGGGAAGCTGAGAAGATTTCAGAAACTTCGCCTTACTTTGACGGTCTTGACCGGATGAATTTAGGCAAAATGGGAGATGAGCTAGCGAAGTCCATGCAGTCTAAAAAAGCTTCCCAATTAGTGACTCTTAACGCCGAGTTATCAGATTTTCTCTTTGAACATGAATCTTTGGATGACCGTGAGCGGGATCGTGATTTCTTTGTCGTCGCCCGAGCCTTATCTCGAGTGCTAGAGATTGAAGAAGCGTCGCGTCCGGCAAAAGCCTCTTTTGTCGGAAACAAAATCATCGACTTTTTGGAGGGAAGAACTGAGAGATGGAAAAAAAGACTCGAACGGCTCCCTCAAAGTTTGACTCCCAAGGAAGCTCAAAACGTCGTCTCTAAAAAAATGTTTCAAAAAATGATTCAAAACGTTGTGAGCCTTGGTGAAGGATCTGGTCCTGAAGGTCAAAAAAATCAATTGCTTAATAATAGTTTAAAGCAACTTGCCAATACGGTCTCCAGTTATAGAGATTGGATCGATAGCCTTGAAAAAGCCGAAGATGAGTTGAGAAAAAATCAGCAGCAAGATAAGCAAAAAGCAATGGCCAATGCGGCCAACAAGCTTAAAGAACTGCAGAGAAATCAGGGTGATATTTCCGGTCGCCTCGATCGTGCGGATGTGCGCCAAGAGGAAATTTCTAAAGATTGGAATGCCACA
>CAIMVM010000158.1 GCA_903844895.1 uncultured Pseudomonadota bacterium | reverse complement strand
GAGTCCATTAAACAGCATGAAAAATCTCGAAAAGCCGATGTTGTGCTAATTACCGATGGACTAGACATACCATCAGAGGACTTTATAGAACAGTGGCAACAAGCCAAGAAAAAGTATGAATTTAGTTGCTACGGAATCCTGATTGCCGATGGTAATCAGGATTCCGCCGAGGCAACGATCGGCGACCTATGCGATCGCTACACGACGATAGACAACCTCAACGACGACTCAGAAATTGAGAGTCTCTTCACGATCTAATACCAAATCACAAAAGAGAGGCAACAGATAGAGCATCCAGTATAGAATCTCTACCGACAAGAGAGGCAATGACAGATTTAGTCATCTCGGAAAGACGATTCTTGACCAAAAGCCTTAACTCATCCATATTTTTGGGTAAAGTAAACCGCAAACCTTGCTTCAAATGTAACCAAACTCGTTCAATCGGGTTTAATTCTGGAGAATGAGCAGGCTGAAATATCAAAATAATGTTTTGCGGCAATCGTAAGCGCTTAGCCCGATGACAACCAGCTTGATCGACTTGCATTATGAGGATGCTGTCCGCAAATTCCTCTGATATAAGGTCAAGAAATATTTGAAAACAGTCGGTGTTGAGATGACTAAATTCATAGAAAAAGCTTTCTCCCGTGGCAGGTTCGACGATACCGTATAGCCATGTAGCTAGAAACTGCCACTGGACTTTTGCCTTGGGTTTGACCCCACGGGCAGTGATTTTACGACCACTGATAGTTTTCAAACCAATCCTTGTTTCATCTTGACAAAAGAAACGGACTTTTCCCGTTAAGCCCAGCACTGATACGACATACCATGCAATCATTGCTAGGTTTTCAGAGAGTTTTTTTTATAGTCCTCGCATTGCCATTTGTTTTGACTGGCACTATAGGGACGGGCTACCTTTGGTTTTGCCTTCATTCGGTAATGCACCAAGTCATGCACATTTTTATAGGTACTTTCGATTCCTAGTTTTTCCTGTAGCCATTGTCGTATCTCTCCGTAGCTATTAAATCCTTCTTCCTGTTGCAGTTGTTTGTCCAGTGCTTTTTGCGCCCACTCTGGGATTTTGGGTATTCTGCCTACTCTTGGTTTATGGCTTAGTATTCCTGCTATTCCTCTCTCTCGATATCCTCTGATCCACTCTTGCACTGTGCTACGGTTTCTCCCGATTAGTTGAGCGGCGGCTTGTACTGTTGGGGCTTGCTTGCTTTTCAGTAAGTACAATACTTGCACTCGTTCTTTATCTGAGCCTGTTTTCTGCCGCCCTAGCATCTCTTTTAGTTCTTCTTCGCTTTCACTTATTTCTAATCTATATACCCCTGCCATTTTTTTATCCTCTTTCTCCTTTTTCTCTTATATCATCTGTTGCCTCTTCTTTGTGTTTTGGTATTAATTATTAAATTTAAGATTTATGCTGATTTATCTATTTTGGTTTCTGTTTATGACCCTACTCAATCTCAATCAAGCTGATTTGTCCGACATTCGTTTAATTGCTTCCGATGTTGATGGCACTCTTACCCAAAATAGCAAATTCTCTTCTAATTTCATCTCGACTCTTATCAATTTGCAATCAGCAGGAATGAAAGTTCTATTGGTGACTGGTCGCTCGGCGGGTTGGGTTAGTGCTTTGGTGAATTATTTACCTGTGGCTGGGGCGATCGCTGAAAATGGGGGAGTCTTTTTACAACCCAATGGTCAACAAGATTTGCTCTCTTTGGTTCCCAATTTAT
>CAIMVM010000157.1 GCA_903844895.1 uncultured Pseudomonadota bacterium | reverse complement strand
GTTATTCAAGGATCAATGGTTGGATTTAAATCAAGCCCTTAAAGATGCCAAAGTCAACATAGATGATTTAACGCCATCCCTAAAGTGACCCCCATAGTCCAGACCAATTTTGTCTCAAGTTAAGAGATAAAATGGCTCCGGTTTAATGGCTGTTTTTGTATTCTGTATTTTGTATTTTCTCCTTATTAATAAAATGGCTGTTGTGGTTGTTGTTGGCCCTGTTGAGAGTGTGGTAAACACCCCACAAACGAGTCGCTTACTTCACGTGAGGTTGTGTTTTCCACACTATCCACAGGGCTGGTTTGCCTCGCTTTTTTAATGAACTTTCCTAAAAAGTAGGCGGGCGCATATTTTTCACTCCGATAAACAACACCTGGATTGGTATACCCAATGCTGCTGTGAAGACGCTCCTCATTGTAAAGCTCAATAAATTGTTTAATCCCATTACGTGCCTCAGCAACGGTTTCGTACGCATTGAGAAAGACATTTTCATGCTTCAAAGTGCGCCAAAATCTCTCAATGGGAATATTGTCCGCCCATCGCCCCTTACCATCCATGCTCACCTTCACCCCAGCCCCTTCGACCATAGTGATCCAGTCCGTGCTTGTGAACTGACTCCCCTGATCCGTATTCAATATCTCAGGCATACCAACATCAAAGGCCGAGCGTAACATATCAAGACAAAAGGCTGTGTCCAAGCTCGTCGAAAGCCGCCAACTCACGATATATCGGCTATAGACATCGATGATAGCTACCAAGTACACAAAGCCTTGGGGCATCTTCACATACGTGATATCTGTGCACCAGACTTGGTTCGGTCTATCAATGCTTAATCCTTTGAGTAAATAAGGATATATCTTATGTCCCGGGTGCGGCTCGCTTAATTTTGGTTTGGCGTAAATAGCTTCCAAATTCATGAGTTTCATGAGGCGATAACCCCGTTTCCGGTTAATATCATAACCCTCATCTTGAAGCGCTTTGGTAATTCGCCGATAGCCATAGGCAGGGAATTTCAGCCAAATTTCATGGATTCGATTCATGATTTCGGATTCATCCACAGCCTTTTTTCCCTTGTAATACACCATGGATCGATTAACCTCGAGGAGCTGACATTGCTGCCGAATGCTCAGTTTTTTATGGGAAAGTTCAATCATTTTGTTCCTCGCGTCCCGGGGTATGAGGCACACTTTTTTTTAAGGTAATCAATTTCAATTGTGAGTTGCCCAATTTTACGCTCGAGATAATCGACTTCAGGAGCAGCATCCGTTTTCTTCGATTTTCCTTTCTCAAAAATCTCCCCCATCCCTTTTAACGCCTCGTTTTTCCACTGGGTTATTTGAGTGGGGTGCAACTCATACTTCTGCGCAAGGCTTGCCAGTGTTTCTTCCCCCTTGATCGCGGCAAGAGCGACTTCACCCTTAAATCCTGAACTATGTTTCTTGCGACTTTTCATTTTCTGATTCTCCTAGTTCTCTCGTTATTTCTAGGAGCTTTCTTATCTCTTAGCTAGTGGTCTGATTTATAGGGGTCAGCATAACTGCCCCTTATAGTCGTCTATGCTAACGTCTTTAAAATTACCTGAGAATACAGCTACCGTCTTAAAAAAGGGTGCTTTCTTTCCG
>CAIMVM010000156.1 GCA_903844895.1 uncultured Pseudomonadota bacterium | reverse complement strand
GCCTGAAAAGCAGCCAACTTCTGTTTTCTTCAGTATGAAATGGCTTTGAACCGGCCCACCTAAACAAAGATGCTGGAAATTAATACAGATTGAGGACAAAAGGTAATACTAGGAAAAGATGCTTGATTTTCCTACCCGCTTAAGTTGTAACAGTCTGAAATTATTTAATATATGAAAGACAGCGCGTTCTCATTTCCTTGACTGGTTGACAACACCCGGGATTTTGCGTTAAAATTCGGATTATGATTAGAAGACTATGCAACTTCACAAAATCAAATAGCTTTTTCCTGTTCGGACCACGCGGCGCGGGAAAGACCACATTGATTCTTGATCAGTTTTCAAGTGAAAAAGCTGTTTATGTGGATCTGCTGGAAATCGATCTTATGGATCAGTTGCTCATGGATCCTAGCCGATTTAAACAAATTATAGATAGTCCCGAAAACTATCATAAATCAGTGATTGTAGATGAAGTACAAAAATTTCCTAGAATTTTAGATGTAGTCCATTCTCAGATTCAAAGTCGTAAACGCCAGTTTATCTTGACGGGGTCAAGTAGTCGTCGCCTAAAGCAACAAAGCAGTAATTTACTTGCAGGCCGAGCATGGGTTTACAATCTTTATCCCCTTTCGGCTTTGGAACTTGGAGAATCCTTTAACTTGAAGAAAGCCTTAGAAGTGGGAGGACTTCCTGAAGCCTATATTCAAGAGGATCAGGTTTCATCCCATGAGTACCTAAAAGCCTACGCTTCGACTTATTTGCAAAAAGAAATTCAGCAGGAACAGTGGGTAAGAAAGCTTGATCCTTTTCGTAGATTTCTAGCTATCGCCGCGCAAATGAACGGAAAGGTAGTCAACAGATCTAAAATTGCAAAAGAAGCAGGGGTTGACGACACGACCGTAGCAAACTATTTTGAAATTTTAGAAGACACACTTCTAGGCTTTTACCTTCCTACTTACCACAAATCAGCCCGAAAATCCCAAACTCTTTCTCCAAAATTCTATTTTATAGATCCGGGTATTAAACGGGCTTTGGACCGCACTTTGACCGTCGATCTTCTACCTCAGACCTTTGCTTGGGGCGATGCATTTGAACATTGGGTTATACTTGAAATAGTTAAGAACGCGAGCTATAGCCGATTGGATTGGACTTTTTCATTTATCCGCACCAAAGACAATGTAGAGATCGATCTAGTTATAGAAAGGCCAGGTACATCAGCCCTTTTTATTGAGATCAAGTCAAAAAAAATGGTAGATGAAAGCGACGCTAAATCCCTAGAGACATTGGGAAGAGATACTGACCCTAGCGCAGAGAAATGGCTTTTATCCTTGGATCCTCTGGATCGCTTTTTTGGAAAGACCAGAGCTTTACACTGGCAAAAGGCAATAACAGATCTTTTTGGAACTTTTCTAAAAGTTAGCAACTGATTGTTTTATTGAAAGACCTCGACCTCAAAGTAAATATCAGGTCCTCGATTGACGAGTCGTTAGCCGATTCGATAGCATAGGCGCTCGATCAAATTTAATGTCTCTAGCAGTTGTAACTACTCAGCATCTTTTTTTTAAATCTCCATCATTTTTTGCTTGACACAGTTTTTTGGTGACTTTCTAAAATCTAGTTTCATTTTTGAATGACCATTTACGGCGTTGAATAATGGCTCTAGAATTGACAGCATTGAGTTTTTTGGGGCTATCGGTTCGGAAGTCCGTTCCGCTTTTTTAGTTAAGCTTAAAATCAATCCTAGCGAAGAAAAATCGACTTCTAAAACCCGCGTTACACTTTCTTCATAACTGAAGAGAGAATATTCTTTTGACTATAGATAACGTTAATATCACAAAAGCAATTGAAGACGCCTAAGAGATTCTAAAGAATTATCCGAACTTGTCTTCGGATGTTAAAGTAATGATGAACATGCTTCTCTTGGTCATTAAACTATTGCTGAATAAAGCTGGTCTTAATAGTCGAAACAGTAGTACCCCTCCATCTAAAGATTCTAATCGCGATAAGACGAAAAGAGACAAGAGCCGCCAAGAAGCCTGGCGGTCAGGAAGGACATGAAGGAAAAACTCTTACTAAAGTTGCAAACCCTGATGTCATTAAGGATATTCCTGTAGATCAGAGTAAGCTTCCGCCTGGAAAATATAGAGCTGTCGGCTTCGAAGCACGTCAGGTTGTCGACATTGTGATTTCTAAGGTTGTGACTGAGTATCGGGCAGAGATCCTGGCCGATGAGCACGGCAATAAGTTTAGAGCTCCCTTTCCTGATGAAGTCACAAGGCCTATCCAATATGGCTCGTCTGTTAAAACTCATGCGGCTTATTTTCTTATGGCTCAGCTTATCCCTTTTGAAAGGGCTGCGGAATATATGAGGAACCAATTTGGGCTAACCGTGAGCCAAGGAACACTGGCTAATATTTTGAAAGAAGCCCATGCTCTGCTCGAGCCATTTGAAGTTTTAGTCAAGGACATCCTGATTTCTCAGGACCTCCTACATGCTGACGAAACGGGCATTAATATTGGGGGCAACACTTTTTGGCTTCACTCTGCTTCCAATGAAAAATGGACCTTGTTTCACCCCCACCAATCAAGAGGAATTGATGGCATCAATGCCGGAGGGATATTGGACAAGTTTAAGGGCATACTTTGTACCGACCACTGGAAACCCTACTTTAAATTGTCTTGCCTGCACTCACTTTGCAATGCCCATCACCTGGGGGAGTTAGAGCGAGCTTTTGAGCAAGACTCACAGTCTTGGGCCAAGGAAATGAAAGATCTACTTTGTAGTATGAATAAAGCAAAGACAGAAGCAAAGGGCATGATTCCTCAGAAAGATTTAGACGCATTGCTGCAAAGCTACCGAGACATTCTTGCAAAGGGCGAAATCGAGTGCCCTGCCGCTGAAAAGACTGGAAAGCGAGGGCGGGTGGCACAATCCAAGTCTAGAAATCTCCTCATTCGACTTAAAGAGTTTGAGGAAGAAACCTTGAGATTTCTCAAAAACCCCACAGTACCGTTCACCAACAACCAGGGAGAACGGGACATACGAATGACGAAAGTCCAACAGAAAATCTCAGGATGTTTTAGGTCCTTCGAGGGAGCACTTATATTTTGCCGAATCCGAAGTTATCTATCGACATGTAATAAACACGGAATGTCTTCAACTGAAGCTTTACAAATTCTATTTAGCGGCCAAATGCCTTATTTTCAAGTCAAACCTGCCGCGAGTCCTGAATAGTTACATTAAAATCAGATATATACAAAGACCTCTTTTTCCTGTTATGTGAAATGGCAAGAAGAAAAAAAATCCTTGGTATGTCTCTAACAAAAGACGAAAATAGTGCTTTTAATCAATTGCGCTAACCTTTTTTCGGAGTAAAACTGATCTTCTTCTGCTGGACAACCTGTTATTCGGGGTCCTAGTCTTAACTACCCTCAAGTTGCTTATTCGTTCTCTCATAAGGCTCCCGCCTCACACTCCTCAACGCGCTGCCACACAAGGTGGCGTCACAAGGAAAAAAATGGGGTCGGGAGCAAAACGTAGAGGTCCAAACGTTTGTGAAGCCGTCTCAATGGAATCCGAATTCAAAAAACTTTTTTAATGCGTAAGTTCCTACAGCATATTCTGTTCCAGTCCTATAACATGCTCGAATTCTCCCTATTAGTTTACGTGCTATGGCTACGAGTGTTCGCTTTTTACCGCTAGCCTTCGCTATCCTGTCAAATGCTTCTTTGAAGGCAATATCTTTACTTATCGCTCGTCAAGCGGCTTCCACAAGGAGCAATCTTATTCTAGCCGCTCCTTGCCTAGAGATATGGCCTCGACGGATATGTTCTCCAGAGGAATACTCGCTGGGAGTCAAGCCTGTATAGCTGAAGAGAGCTCTTTCGTTTTTAAATCTTGAAAGATCCCCTAATTCGTTAGCAAGGGTTCGACTTGTAATGAGTCCGATTCCTGGCACACTTCGGTAGACGGACTCAAGTTTCTTGTTGGCTAGCTGAAGCAAAAATTCACGGACATTTTGTAAGTTAGCTTACTTCTTTTCGGTGGCGCGCGTAGGTACCATCAATGGTGCGACATCCGAACTGCGCATTAGCCAGCCCTCCCTAACCATCGCCATGCAGCATCTGGAGGATGCCCTCGGAGTGGAACTCATGGTGCGCAGTCGTCAGGGCATCTGCTTAACAGCTGCTGGAAAAAGGCTGATGGAACTGCTAATGGATTCTTAAAGCCATGGCGCGCTTCCAAATGCAAATGGAAGGATTCCAATATAAAGCCCTTCTGATCTCCCTGGAATTCGTACCAATTGACTTAGATGGGCTGCCTCTAACCTTCGTAAGGGGTCGTAGCTCTAGCCAAACCACCATCTTTTTTTGAGCCTTCACGTAGTGTT
>CAIMVM010000155.1 GCA_903844895.1 uncultured Pseudomonadota bacterium | reverse complement strand
CATCGGGCCCACCGATGGCCCAACAAGTCCTTTTATGGGGCCCCTCTATTCTGAAAAGTCAGTCGATCGATTTTTAAAGTATCAAACCATGGCAGCTCGCGAGGCCAGTGAAACGCTTCAATGGGGAAAAGCCCTAGAAGGGATGAGGGGTGGTTTTTTCGTCCGTCCTGGTGTTCATATCATTCGAAGCTTTGAGGAATCGTCTTCCTATCAGGGAGCTGTGATGTTTAGCCCCAATATCGATATTTATCCCTTTAAAGAAATTGGAGGGGCCATCGAAATGGCGAACCGCACCAACGCCTCTTTTGCCTTTGCTTGGCATGGAGATGAAGACCAACTGAAGCCCTATCTTTCTAAGGTCTATGCGCCCAATGTTTTGCTTAATTTGCCGACAACCGAACTGGAAGCATGCTTGCCTTTAGCAGGAAAATACTCTTCGGGCTTTCATCGATTTCATGGACCAAGCATCGCTCACTATTTGCTGCACCCGCAAGTCATTCAAACGACGGCGCACCTGTCGAGTAAATTAGGACATATTCCGGCAATAGACTGCTAAAATCTACCGAATGCGTGCTGGTCAAGCCAGCCTACTGTTGAAGACACTAAGTATTTAATTTTTAACCTTGGAGACCCTTGTGACTATAGATCCCAACATTTTAAATCGTGCCAAGTATTGGGCCTCTTCTGAAGCCTTTGACCAAGACACCCGAGCAGAAATCAGATCTCTTTTAGATTCCAAAAATGACCGCGAGTTGATCGAAAGATTTTACCGAGATCTCGAGTTTGGAACAGGAGGGCTTCGTGGCATTATGGGTGCTGGAACGTCACGCATGAATCTTTATAATGTCAGAAAGGCCACGACGGCTTTAGCGCTTTACTTGAAAGAACAATTTCCTGGCGTCGCCATACAGGTAGCTCTTTCCCATGACTGTAGAAATCATGCGCGCGAGTTTGCGAAGGCTTCTGCAGAAGTCTTGGCTGCCTATGGAATACGCTCCCTCATCACCACGGAGCTTCGCCCCACACCGATGCTTAGTTTTGCGGTAAGGCATTTTGGCTGTCAGGCTGGCATCTGTGTCACGGCTAGTCATAACCCCGCCATCTACAATGGCTACAAAGTATACTGGAATACGGGAGGACAACTGGTCCCTCCTCACGATCAAGCTATTATCAAGCTTTACGGAGCAATACAGGACTACTCTAGTTTAAAGTTTACACCCTATGACGAAGCTCTGCAAAAAGGTCTGATAAAAGAGGTTGGAGATGAATTGGATGACGCTTATTTCTCTCGATTAGCGGGAGTTCAATTGCGGCGACCGGCCTTTCAGCCCAAGATCGTTTATACGCCCATACATGGAACTGGCATAACGGCAGTTCCCAGAGCTCTTAAAATGTTTGGTTTTGAAGATGTACACCTCGTAGCTGAACAGTCGGTGCCTAATGGAGATTTTCCTACTGTTGCCTCGCCGAACCCCGAAGATCATGAAGCCCTTGCTATGGCTATAGCCTTAGGAGAGAAAATTCATGCCGATTTAATACTTGCCACAGATCCGGACAGTGACCGCATTGCTGTTGTGGTGCGGGAAAACGAAAAATTTGTTCAGTTCAATGGCAATCAACTGTGCTGTCTGCTTACGGAATATATCCTGAGTTCCCAAAAGGAGAAGGGCAAGTTGCCTCAAGATCCCTTAGTTATCAAAACAATCGTAACTAGTGATCTCGAAAGAGATATCGCTCTCCATTGGGGGGCCTCCTGTGAAGATACTCTTACAGGGTTTAAATGGATTTGCGATTTGATTGAAGCTTATGAATCCGGGAAGCGAACTCCTTACCGCAAATTTGTTTGCGGTGGCGAAGAAAGCTACGGCTTTATGTGTGATAGTTTCGTCAGAGACAAGGATGCTATCATTGGCTGCTCTCTTGCCGCCGAAATGTTAGCCCACTACCGTTCGCTAGGAAAAACTCTGACTCAAGTGTTAGATGAAATATTTCTACGCCATGGCGTCTATCAAGAATCCCTTTACACATTAGTCCTTCCTGGAAAGGAAGGAGCCGACAAAATTGAAGCGATGATGGTGAATTTTAGAAACAATCCCCCCCAAACCCTCGATGGCCTTAAGATTGCAAAGATTTGGGACCTCGAAACGCTGTTAGAAACAGATAGAGTGCAAAAATCGACACAGCCAATCGACTTGCCTAAATCTGATGTATTGCAATTCTTTTTAGAAGATGGGTCAAAAATAAGCGTAAGACCCTCTGGTACGGAACCCAAAATTAAATTTTATATTTCCGTCAAACAATCTCTTAATGACCTGTCTTTACAAAGCCTTGATGAGGCAAAGAGAACAGCCCTGGCACGTGTCGCTAAATTAGAGGAGGCATTTGTGGCTCTGGCCAAATAAACCGTTTGTCGCGTGGATATGTTAAAATCCCTATCAGCGGTAATTTTTCAGGGGCAAGACTGTGACTCATCGTATCATTTCAGTTATTTTTGCGACATGCATCCTCTTAGTTTCACAGCACTCCCATGCTGCCGATACTGATACGGCCGTGGAAACCGTGGAAATTAAGAAGAAGATGTTTCCAAAAGCTAAAAAATTTGAGCTCGCGGCAGATTTTGGGAAAATCCTCAATCAAAGCTATGTTTCTTCCTACTTGATTCATTTAAATGGCACGTATTACTTATCCGAGACCTCGGGAATCACTGCTGAGTTTGCCTTATCTCTTAACTCTGATGAATCGGCCAGGACGTGCGTTGAAAACTTCTACAACGACAGAGGCGGTTATGTAGGCGCAGAATGCGCCATCAAAGACGGGGAGGCGGACCTTGAAAATGCCGACTCTAATAATGCCAGTGTCGGTCCTGCCTATCCCGCTATTCGAGAAATTAAAAATATCATTTCTGCAGGCTGGGTCTGGGTTCCCGTCTATGGCAAGCAACTCTTTTTTATGTCAGCAGTAAGCCACTTTGATGTTTATACGACCTTGGGTGGCGGTGTTATGATGAGTGACTACTACGGTGAAAAAAAGACCGCTAGTGATGGCAGAGTTTACCGTGGACCGTTTCCAGGCGAAGGTGCGTCAGGTCAACCACCTGGGGTAGGAGCAGAAGAAACCTCAGAATACGGCAAAAATGGACGACCCACGCCCACCGCTACCACAAGCCCCATGATCACTGCAGGAATTGGGCAGCAATTTCATTTTGGAAAACTTTTAAATATAAAACTTGAGGTCAGAAATTACACGCTCCTCGGGGTCCCAGGTGGGATAGATATGTATTTTGCGGTTTGGGGTGGTGCTGCACTTAGATTTTAGATCTCACAGCACAAAACTTAGCTGCAAAACCCAAGAAAAAATCCTGAGCTGTAACTGCCGGGGCTCTGCCTTTCATAGTAGCTCCCTTGAAATCACGGACTGATTTCACCCGAGGCCTAGCAATGCTCCAAAAATAAATGACATCCTTCGATTGGATGTCTTAACTAGCAAGTGCTGCCTTTTCCTCATCTAAGTCGGGAGAGCGAAGAACTCTCCATCCTGGATCTATTTATTTTTCCAAAAAGACATCTAAGAAAAGAGATATCAGCTATTTAGAGATACCATCCTCGACTTTTCAATCAAAATCTTGTGTCTTCCTCTTAGCCTCAAGTCTCTAAAATATCTCAGCAAGAATTCGCCGGCAAATCTTGAACTATGCCAAATTTGCTCTCTAGGGAACTCCTGTCCCAGTCAATCAAACTCAAGCACTGGTGAATAAGTGCCGATTCCCCTCCTATAAAAATTTGAAATAATATGAGGGGAGAACGGATGGAAAGACTCATGAAATCATGGCTACCGATTCTAGGTATCACTCTAGGCAGCATCAGCTGCGGCAGGCAAGACACGACCATAGGCAGAGGAGCAGGAAAAGCCCCCCCTGGGGAATCGTCAGCATCTGACGATTCTATTCCACCTTCCGACAAATCCTTAGACACACAAAAAAACGAACAAAGCATAGAACAAAAGAAAGAACAAACCAGCGTCTCTACCAACCAATCTCCCGATCAAACCAAAATTGAAGAATCCAAAGATAATTCTCAAAAATCTAAGTCAAATCCCCCCGATTCCAGTAAAATTAAGATTGAAGGTCTTGCCAATCAGAGGCTTCTAGACTTTTATACAAAAAAAGCTAATTATGACCGTGTTTACAAAGAGGTTCTGTCCTTTTATCCCAATGGGCGATCTAACGGGTGTGTGGCATTTTTGAGTTCCGCACTTCGCCTTACAAATACCTTTGTGCCCAAAGATAAAGTTATCAATGGCTATAATGTTTCGTTGGTCACGATAGCATTCAGTGATTACCTATCCAAAACTCTAAACTGGAAGGTCATTAAAGACGTAAATTTGCTTTTGCCTGGTGATGTTGTCATGACCATACCTCCTAAAGAGTATCCTGGAATTCCTGCACATACCTACATGTTCCAAAATTGGAAAGATCGAAAAAATGGTATCGGAATCGTTGTGGACAACCAAGCGTTTAGCCATGAAAGGAATATCTTTGGCTCTGGTACTTACAATTTTACCCCATTTTGGTACGCCCTAAGGGCTCCCGCCCAAAGCCCAGCACCCATAGCCTTAGCTCACTGACTGGTGGTATAGGAGATGTTCAAAGAATAGGCGGCGGCTTTTTCAAGACTTTCCCTGGGAGGCTGCCGAGATAGATTCCGTTAAGAGCAAGAAAGCAAGTATGTAATCCGTTGGAATTTTAACGAATTAGGCCACTTGCGCAAAGCAAGGCCGGCGTCATCCGCCGGCCCGCATCCCTGCCGCCGCTGCTCTAGTCTTCTTATTGTGTTTTAATTTCAGCTACTTTTAATCTTTCTTAAGTAAATGTCAACCATTTATTGACTGGCCGGCCAATACTATCTGAACTGGGCTTCCCCCTTGATGAGTATCATCTGACAATCTAAGGAAATTCACTTCAGATAGGAGATGACGCGGAGCTCTTTTCTAAAGAAAAAGTGTAAAAAGCCGAAAATGTCTCAGACTATGCGCGAGATAAAATGAATACTTTTAGAAAAGAAATCATCCATCGATTTTTGCTCTTTATGAGCCTTATTTTGATTTTCGCAGTCGGTCCTTGGGAAGTAGCCTTTCAAAATAGTTTCGGGGAATCTGCCATTTACTTGGATTTTCTAACCTCGACATTGATCGTGGTCGCTGAATTCTTGAGAGAAGGTAAAAAAAACATGCGCACCTGGGGAAAGACGTTGCTTTTGGCATTTCCTTTCGCAAGTAGCTTCAGTTTCTTTGGTTTGACCCGTCCCCTGATTCATTCCCTTTGGCTGATAAAAGCTCCTCATGCTATTAAAATTCTTGCTAACACAAAATTTTTAGCCACTCTTCCTGGTATGAAGCGCCACTATAATTTAATTATAACCATGGCACTGATCGGTCTATCTATACATTTTTTTGCTTGCATTTGGATCACCTTGACCGGAAGAGCAGAAGATCCTACCACCGTTTATATAAAGGCTGTCTATTGGACTGTAACCACTATTGCCACCGTCGGATATGGTGATATTACTCCGACAACGAATACTTCGCGAATCTTTGCCATGATCGTTATGTTTTTTGGAGTGGGATTCTACGGCTTTATTGTGAGTCGAATATCGACGTTTCTTTTTCAAAACGATCGCAGGTCGGAAGCTCACAATGAAAAGATGGACCACCTCACAGCTTTTTTGCATCACTACAGAATCCCTGGAAACCTTCGGCAGGAAGTCTTTAGTTTCTATGAGCACCGTCTTCTTGCTAAAATGAATGATGAAGAAGAGGAAATTCTTACAGAGCTTCCATCGGGACTCAAAAACGAAATACAGACCTACCTTAATATAGCGCCCCTTTCTAGAACCTTAATCTTTAAGGGGTGCTCCGAAGCGTGTCTAAAAGATGCCGCACATAGTTTGCAGAGAAAGGTCGTAAACCCCAAAGAAATGATCATCAATAGAGGCGATGTAGGATACGAAATGTATATTATTGCTCACGGTAGTGTGCGAGTGATCATCGACTCTCAAACTGTGGCGACTCTTGGCAAAGGGCAATCTTTTGGCGAAACCGCTTTGATCAAAGAAGAACCCCGATCTGCAGATGTAGAGTCCATAAGTTATGGAGATCTCTATGTTCTAACCAAAAGTCACTTTGAAGCACTTATGCTCCAGCACGCTGACCTCAGAGACAATGTGATCAAATCACAAAAAAAATAGCTGAAGACAGAGCTTCAGCTATTTCTAAGTTTTTGTGGCAAAGTCCCAATAGAGAAAAACTACTTGTGCTTAACTGGGGTTCCGTCAACTGGATTAAAATAAATTTCCACTTTTTTTCCGTCTTTATCCGTACCATAGATCTCGTAACATGTGCCAGGCTTCTTAAACTTGTTGATCTTATACCCTTCTCCTTCGACCTTGGCCTTAAAGGCTTCTTCGGTCATCCACTTGTCTTTAGGCTGGTCCGTGCAAGATTTCTTTGCAAAAGCCGCTCCTGAAACCAAAACCAATGATGCTGCCACTAACCCGAATCGTAACTTCATGTGAACTCCTTCGATGGATGATTTCAATGCACTCCTATTATATAGCAAGACCCAGCTAAGAATATGATGAGATACGTGGGAACACGCCAAAAAAATGGTCCTCCAGGCCAGGGAGCCATAGAGTTAACTGTATGAAATGAATGTAGAAACCATAAAATATAAGACGATGCCTATTTTTACAGCAATAGATGGCTCAAATATAAACTTGAGCCCAAGGCATTACTAGATTGGAAAGGCGCCTAGAAAAAAAACCAGATCGATCCTTCATTAAATGGGATTTTGTAACTACACTGAGCCACGGGTCCTTTGGATTTAAGTCCCTCATTTTTTCCCACTCAGGAGCAAAAAATATATGACAAAACCTCCCCCAAAATTGCTGGTCTTTGATGTGCCTACTAGAGTGTTTCATTGGTTTTTTGCCATTGGATTTTCTGTATCTTTTTATTTAGCGGATCAGGTCGACTCGGAATCTACTTTTTTCTACTATCATATGTTGATTGGCTTAACCCTCTGCCTCTCAGTAGTTTTGAGAATTGTGTGGGGAATTTGGGGAACAAAGTACGCAAAGTTTGATAGTTTTAAATTAAATCCGCAGTCATTGATCTCCTATTTTAAAGACATGCCTCAAAATAAAGGCACTTTTGAGGCAGGACACAACCCAGCCTCAAGCTGGGCTACTGTTGGTTTTTTAGGTCTCACATTAGCCCTCGCAAGCACCGGAATTTTGATGAGTCTAGGCTACAAAGAACAGCTCGAAGATATTCATAGTATTTTTGCGAATACTTTTTTTGTCTTGGCGTTGCTGCATATTTCGGGAGTGATGCTTCATTCTTTTCAAACTAAGACGAGACTTTTTTCGAGTATGGTGTCTGGCTACAAAGAAATGGGCACACACGGTTCCTCTTCGCCTCTTGCAGCTCCTAGCAGTGAACCTAGAGAACAAGTCAGACGTCTAGACGAGTTATCTCCTTTAGAAAATGAGGGCCTAACATCTACTTATCCCAAACTCGGCATTCTTTTTTTAGTCTTTATGTTTCTTTGTTTGGGTTCTCTGTTTAAACATTTTGACTCTGAAAGGAAGGTTCTCACCCTCTTTGGTTATGAGCTGGTATTTGCAGATGGTGACGATAAGGAATATGAGGAATCTGAGGAATAGTTGTCCTGGCGTAGCACGGGAATTCTGGTTCCATCGGTGAGATGCACCTCAATCGTCTATAGCTTGGATTTTTTGGATCTCGGCTGCCACTCGGGATCAGTCTATTGTGAATATCCTGTTTAAAAACAGTCTAAGATGCAGTTAGGACTCGTGAAATTCTGTTGCGCGTGTCCGTAAAAAGAAAATAACCGGAGCAGAAAAGTCCTAAAAATAGCGGGTCCTCTTTAAAACCTCTAGGTTAGAGCTGCTCCTAGCTTGAAGATACGGCGGGTGCAGGCAGGATTTTTGACATGGAAAAGACCTGCACTATAGAATGAGGAATAACTCTAGATAGGCGGCGACGAAGTATTTTAAGTTGTGTTTGACGCAGCCATAATTAATATGCGGCAGGCGTAAAGATCTCATAAAGGAAGAATTAAAGTTTTATATCTTTCCTTTTTTTAGTTTAATGTCTCCAGAACTATTACAGAATGAGGGCTTATCCTGGGAGTCAGGATTAAGGAACGCAGCATGGCACTGATAGAAAACAGAAAAATGGGAGACCGCTCTGCACTGGCATGGTGTGGGCTCATAATCTTCTTTTTTTGTTTTTCAAGCTCTCATTTTGCGGAGGCATCAGATAATTTCCATCGCCAAAAGCTAAAATTAGTCGACTTTAAAGATCGAATCAGCGCTTCAAAGGGCGACTTTTCGACGGATTTAAAAGTTAAAAAAAGTGGTGTGTTGCCTATTGCAGAGTTATCGGCATTTGCAGCTGCTCCCGGAAGTGATCCGACCAGAAGTGGTTTTATTGCGGTAAGCGATCGCGACCCAAAACTATGGCGCACCAATAAACTAGACTTAAAAGACTCCTCGAAGTTTCCATCTGCCATTGAGACCCTCACGGACTTGCTCCATCCTATGGGGTTCATGCTTTCAGAATGCATTGAGAACTCAAGCAAATTTTGTAGGAAAACTCGAGAAGGGCTAAGCGCTCAATGGGAAGGGGCAGATATTGACCAAAATCAGCAACTTTGGTTGCTGCAGGAATCTACGGAATCCGTCCATATTTTTGACTCCGATGCTACCCAAAGGCATACCATTATAAACTTGGAGTTAGCGGCTCCAAAAGGTGTGACGAGTCCCCCATTCCCTTCCTTAAAAGATAAGGAAGACAGTTTTTATGAAGGGATTCATGTTATTTCTAATCAGCAATTTCTCCTCGCCCAGCAAGCAGCCCCTAGTGCTCTTGTCCTATTTGAAATCAAAGACAATCCTTCGACAGGAAATAGATTTCCTCAGATTCGAACAGCCAAAGCTTCTAAATCTTGGCTTCTACCCTCTCCTTACCAAAACTGCGCCTTAAGCGAATTGGCTTCCTTTGAAGACAACTTATTTTTGCTGAGCCCCTCTTGTCATGTGATTCTCAAAGTGCAACTAAACACTAACCTAGCTCAGCTTGCGGTCACTGAAGTTCTTTCCTACCCTTCGTATCTTGAGCATGCCGAAGCCCTATTAGTGCTCAGTAACCACCAGTTTTTAGTGGGCCTTGACGGCAAAAGCGGGGATCAAGATAACGTTTTTCTTCTAGAACCTTCCTCTCAATAGAGAAGTCCCTCATTAAGTGCCCCTAAACTGGCTTTCGTTCACAGGACAGGTGCCATATTTAATTAATAAAATCTGCTAGTTAGTCTCTTGATAGGCTCCGCCGGCATCCCCTAAATTTCTTAAAAAAAGTCTTGGACCGGCAGGTTTAATTTGATACCTCTATCCGCCGCTGACCATTCTTTGGGAGATACTATGCCATTTCTAAATTCAAATTCCCTGGTGAGATGCCTTTTAGGCCTAGTTTCGTTTTATGCGACCTCATCTCTGGCAGAGTCCCTATGTGGGCAGTTAGTGAATGTCAAAGGAAGCACAAAGCCGATAGGTTTTGTGGTTGCCGCTGATGAAAGAGCCAATCTCCCCAGAGACCCATTTGGACTCAGAATGTTTGATGTTGATGGCGCCCCCTTTATGGACGCCGTTGCCAAGTCCACGGGAATCTCTCTAAATGAAATGTTGGAACTTTCCAGGCATGAATACCTTCCCCTTAAGAAAAAAGGAATTTTTGTCTGTATCGACCAATTTCGTTTCCATAATCAATCCTCTGCGGGCGGTTATATTTTAGTTGTTGATACAACGGAAATGTTTAGAATCTGGGTGGGATCTAATTTAGTTTACGAAAAAAAATAGTCGGCTATCTTTGGTCTCTCATGAGAAAAGAAGTTAGACCAGATAGGATTTTGCCGTGAAAAAAATCTTTATTACCGGTGCTACCTCTGGAATTGGCGAGGAGCTTGCGAGACGTTTCCATAGTGAGGGAAAGAAAGTCATCATCTCGGGACGTAATGAAGAACGTCTGGGAGAAATTTGCTCGGAATGTCCTGGAATGTCCTACGTCTTATTAGACGTGAGCAATCACCGTGAAATAGAAAGCGTCAGTCGATTCCTTATGGCTGATCACGGAGACTTAGATACTCTGATCAACAATGCCGGAATTCAAAAAAAGCTCTCTTTTGAAGGTGCAATCCTTCCCAGCTCGGAACAATTGACTGCGGAAATCCAAACTAATTTTCTAGGATGTGTTCAACTCATCTCGGCCCTGTTGCCCCTTTTAAAACGCCAAAACAAAGCCCAAATTATAAATATTTCCTCAGGCCTTGCCTTGGTGCCTTTAGCGAGCGCACCGCTTTACTGCGCCTCGAAGGCTGCCCTTCATTCCTTTACCATGTCCCTAAGGCATCAACTTAGAAATACGAGCGTCCAAGTTACGGAACTCTTGCCACCTTTAGTTCAAACAAATTTACACCGTGGTCAAAATACGCCTCTCCCCCACGCCATGCCTCTCGACCAGTTTATGGATAGCGCCATGAATGAACTAAAAAAGGGAGATGAGGAGATCCTCATAGGGCCCGTAAAATCTTTGAAGCGCGCCGCACGATTTTTGCCAAAGCGAATTTTTATGCTCATGAATAGCCGAGCATAAACCATCGAAGGCAAGTGGAGTTGAAACAGTAAGCCTTTTAGGGCCTGAGGAACTGGTTCCCTAACCAAGCCCTATCGACGTATTCCAAGCGACCATGCATGTCTTCAGGTCACTAAAAATCCTCTCATGGAGCTGCTTTTAACGAGCGTTCCTCGCCAAAACACGTCACAATCAGGGATGGAATTCAAAAAGATCGATAGAAAATAGGCTTCTTTTCATTGTAAGATAAAGCCAACTTTTGCCTAAGGAATCTATCTTGCCACCAAAAATATTAGTCATCGGATCTACAGGTCAAGTCGGCAGAACTCTTAAAGACATCGTCCATTCGAATTTAGACTTGGGAGCTCATTACCCCAATTTAAATAAAGACATTTTTCAGTTTGCGAGTCGCGCTCCGAGAAGTGACGAGATTGCATTAGACCTGAATGCACCCGAGTCTGAAATCCTGTCCATTTTAGATCGAGTAAACCCTGCCCTCATTATCAATGCAGCTGCGTGGACAGCCGTCGACCTCGCCGAAGAAAAGCAAGTAGATGCCTTTAAAGCTAATGCCGAGGCCCCAGGAACTCTAGCGCGATGGGCAGCAAAAAATCATCGAATGTTGATTCATTTCTCAACGGACTATGTTTTTGATGACACACTCGATAGCCCAAGAAACGAAAATGCACCCACTGGTCCGCTCCAAGTCTATGGTCGTTCCAAGCTCTTGGGAGAGCAAAATGTCTTGGCTGCCTTACCAGGAGGGATCATTCTAAGAACCAGCTGGGTTTTTAGTGAACATGGCACCAACTTTTTAAAAACTATGCTTCGATTGGGACGTGACAGAGAAGAGTTAAATGTGGTGAAAGATCAAGTAGGTGCACCCACCTCTGCCTCCACCTTAGCCGATGTTGCCTTAAGGTTTGCATCCCTGATTAGGAATCCTAAAACAACAAATCATCTAGGCGGGATTTATCATGTTGCAAGCCGTGGGGAAACCAATTGGTTTGAGTTTGCCAGCGAGATCTTTAAAGAAGCAAGAAATTTAGACTTTCCTTTAAATGTCAAAACAGTAAAACCTATCATGAGTAGTCAATACCCGACTCCTGCCCAAAGGCCCCTAAACTCAAGACTTGACGTCACAAAAGTTGAAAAGACGCTGGGCATCACGCTGCCAGATTGGCGCGAAAGCATGAAAAAAGTGCTAAATGATTTGAAGGGAAAGAATTAGGTTAAAGAACCTCTCAGGGCTGAAGCAGGTCGTCAAAATCTTCTGCAAGCCTGAATGTTTGTCTTATAACTACCGGCAATTACTACAGTACTGATGTTAATATATAAATAGGTCCCAAATAAGTTTCAGCCCGTTACGCTCCCTAGCCTCTTTAAAAAAGAGAATCATTTAGAGATCTAAAACCCTGAAAGGCCTAGCCTGTAACACAATAAAAACATTACAAATAATCTCCGTCGGCGCAAAGCTCACAATAAAAAACTCAAGAGCGGCATCTAACGCGCCGAGAGTCAGGCGCTAGTTAACTTCTGGAGTATCTATGATCAAATACATTAGCCAATTGGGCCTAAAAGGGAAAATAACTGTCATTTCATCTGGCGCACTTTTACTAGGAGCTATCGCCATAGGAATGGGTGAAATCGAATACTTCCAAAAGAAAGAATCTATTGAACTGACAAATCAGCTCCTCAAACAAAGCAAGGCCTATTCAGACTTTGAGTTTAGCTTAGCAAAAGTAAACCTTGCAGCCATGGATGCTTTGATCGACCAAAATTCTGGTACAGTTGCGGAAGAGCTATCTGAGGAACTTGAATCCGTCATGAACTCATTTAAAACCAATAAAGATACTCTACGCCAGGCCGCCATAAGTGTGGGCCAGAAAGATGAGATTGAATCCGCATTTACAATGTCTGAGGAACTATTCTCGGCAACACAACGCACCTTTGATCTCATACGATCCAAAAAAGGAACGGAAAAGGCCTACGGAGAACTGGACGACAAAATTGATGGGTTAAAGTCATCTGCTACAGAAATTACTAAAAAGATATCGGCAAGCCTAGATGTTGCCTATAAAAATCAACAGAAAATTGAAAGTGATACACAGTTATCCCAATTGATTCTAAGCATCTTGGTGGTATCTTTTGCAAGCTTCGGGATCTTCTGGTTTGGGCGCCGGACTGCAAAATCCATTTCTACTTCGCTCGATGTTGCCTCGAGATCTATAAGTGATATAGCCAAAGATGTGGCTCAAGGCTCGACAAAACTACAAGAAAACTCCTCAAAACTAAGTCTAGTCGTTAGCTCTCAAAGCTCTGCAGTTACAGAAACGGTTTCCGCTATGACTCAAATTCAAGGCGTCATTCGAAGAAACAATCAAAATCTTACCGTCGTAAGCAACGCTCTTCGCGAAAGTAGAGATGAATCGCAATTAGGACTCAATGCGGCATCGAATATGATGGCTTCTCTAAAAGCCCTTAAAGAATCCAATAGCGAGCTCGAAGAAATACAGAACTACATGGTAAAAGTTACCAATAAAACCGGCACGATCAATAATATAGTTTTCAAAACTCAGGTTCTTTCTTTCAATGCTTCTATCGAAGCGGCGCGTGCGGGAACTCAGGGCAAAGGATTTGCAGTCGTCGCGCAAGAAGTAGGCCGCCTGGCTGAAATGAGCGGACAAACAGCACTAGAAATTCAACAGATTCTGGACGAAACCAAATCTCAAGTTTCAAAAATCGTTGCTTCGGCAACTTCGAAAGTAAACGAAACTCTGCAAGTGGCTGAAGAAGTGAAAAATCAGTTTACCGGACTTGCAGAGCGAATCGCGGCCATGACAGGATCCCTCTCCGATGTCGAGCTGGGTGCGAAGGAACAAGCGGAAGGCGTCGATCAATGTACGATAACCATGCAAGAGATGAACAGTGGTACCCATGCTGTAAGTCAAGTGGCGAGCGATATCACCCAACGTTCCGAACAGATCATAGAAAAAATCAGCGAATTGAAGGCTGTAGAAGACGCTCAAACTGCAATCGTATACGGCAGCAGTGAGAAAAGACCTCATGCATCAAAGGATATTCCCCAAGTTGAGCATCTAGAAGTGGCAACCGTAAGCCCCATTCGCTCGTCTGAAGACGAAAGAATGGTTGCTGTTTTACAAAAATTATCTGCCGGAGACAACAAATCAAATGTCGCCTAATGAGGAATTTGTAGCCACATTTCTAGATGAATTGACGGACACCCTCGATGCCTGGCTTCAACTTTACAATGAAGTCCTAGCTCACAGCGTGGATGTGCCTACGGCCATGAAGACTATGTTCCGTTTTGCCCACAACTTAAAGGGCGCTTCTCTATCCGTGGAACTTGAGGGTTTTGGTGGTTTCATTCACAAAGTGGAAGATTTCGTAACCCAGATTCGCGACGGTGAAAGACCCTTCGAGCAAATCGAACAGGAATTGCTCAAAGAAGTTTTAGATACCTTGAGTGAATGGAAAATGAATCTGTCCAACAATGTGAACTCCGATTACTACCCCAAAGGCCTGTATGACAGAATTGCAGATCAAATAGCTCGTGTTGCGGGAGAAAAGCTCGAAATGGAGTCTGAGGGCTTTGTTCTATTTGATACCCTCGATGAAGAGAAATTTCTTAAAAAGGGTCCTGAAGGGATCCAAAACACACCAAACACGGCCCAGGATATAGTCCCTCAAAATAATGCCACCGGTGCCTCAGAACAAGCGCCTCGGACGGGGAGTCCTACGCCTGGACCTTCTCAGCAATCTCTAGAAACGATCCGCGTTCCGCGGGAGCGCGTGGAAGAAATTTTAGCCTTGGCAAATGAAGTAAATTACGTCCTAGCCAGCAAGGGCGCCTCAATGAGCGCCACCTCAGCTCCCGTCAAAGACCTGCTCGTGTCTGTGAATCCTTTGAACAAGGAACTTCAAGAGTCCTTATTTTCCCTCCTACTTGCCCCCGTGGATTCTCTTTTTGCCTACCTTTCCAAAACAGCCCAGGACACGGCCAAAAAAACAGGCAAGCAAGTGGAAGTCTTTCTCGATGGCACCAGTGAACGCCTTGACAAAGTTGTGTTAGAAAAAATCAAAGATCCTCTGATGCATATTGTAAGAAATTCTGTGGATCATGGCATTGAAAACTCTGAGCTGCGCCATAAAACCAGCAAAGGTTCTGTAGGCAGGATCGAAATTTCCGCCCACAAAACGTCTGCGGGACTTTGGGTGGAAATTAGAGATGACGGCAAAGGTCTAGATCGAGAAAAAATCAGAAATAAAGCCGTCGAAAAAGGGTTGATCTCCGCCTCCGCGCAACTCAGTGAAAAAGAATGTTTTGATTTGCTATTCCTTCCAGGGTTCTCGACCGCAGAAAAAATCACCGATGTCTCGGGACGGGGAGTGGGTCTCGATGTGGTCCGTTCGACAATAAACGCCCTAAAAGGAAAAGTCGAAATTGTCTCAGAACTAGGTCGCGGCACAAGCTTTCGACTGTTCTTTCAAGCAAAACTGGCCCTAGTGGAAACGATTCAGGTGATCCACGAAGGAGCAAGCTATGCGATCGCCACTAGTCAAATTAGAGAAATTCTATTAGTCAAAAGGTCGGATTTCCATTCCCACCCAGCCCTCGGTAGAACTATTAATTTTAATAGCACTCCCGTGTCTGTCACTGATTTTGGTGTCGCTATAGGTGCCACGGCCCATTCATCGACGACTAACAGCGAATTTTGCTCCGTCTTTATCGTGGAATCGCGAGGACAAATTGCAGGTGTCGCTGTGGACTATTTAAGCGAGCACCAAGCCGTTATTTTAGAACAACTGCCTTCGAATCTTTTAGACTTAGCGGGAGTCGTAGGTACGACTCGTCTTAGTGACGGCATGCCGGCTTTTGTATTTGATCTTGTCGAGCTTAAAAAAGAACTCTCTTGGACCGAACTTTCTTTGAAAGGAAAAGCGGCATGAACACTCAAGTAGAAGAAAAAATGGAAGCCCAATACCTTATTTTTGATGCCGGCGGCAATAAATTTTGTGCGAGCCTCGAAGATATATCTGAAGTCTTAGAAGTCCTTCCCTTAAGACAGGTCCCTTCGTCAGAACCGTCTTTTTTAGGAATTGGATCCCTCAGAGGACAACTGATTTCAGTTCTTGACCTTAGGAAGCGATTTTCACTTCCCGAGATTGAGTCGGCACAAAATGTCATTTTAGTGGTCGAAGCTAGCCATGGATTTGTGGGGCTAAAGGTAGACCGAGTTCTTTCTGTAGCAAGTCGGGATTCTGGTAGTTTTGAGTCCAATCCCAACTATGAAGTCTCAGTCCCCGTCAAATTTATCTCTGGGGTATTTTGCCAAAATGAGGAATTTATTCCTTGCATGGCGGTTAAAGCCATGATCGAAACTCAAAAATGGGTAAGTCCTAGCACGAGCGACGCCGCATGACGTTTTCGAGTAAAGAGTTAGATTTTCTTTTTGGAGTGGCAAGAAGACTGACAGGGTCTTCCTTGAGTTTTAGACCTGACATCATTCCGTTCAATATCGGGCTCAGAATGCACGCCCTTAAAAAGAAGACACTCCTTGAATACATCGAATTTGCTTTAAGTGACCAAGATGAGCTTGGTCATCTGCTGTCAGCTGTAACCATTCACACCACTCGCTGGTTCAGGGATTCTCATCAGTTGGAGCTCTTCTTCCAATGGGTCGAAGCGGAGTGCGTAAGCAATAAATTGCAAAAAATAAGTATCCTTAGCGCAGGCGCTTCCTCAGGCCAGGAGGCATATTCTTTGGCTCTTGGTATGGAAAGTTTGGTCAAACGTGGCATATTAAAAGATTACCACATTGATGGGTGGGATATTGACCCGCTTGTGATAGGCATCGCTAGAAAAGGCTATTATGACAAGAAAGAAGTAGAAGCCCATGTTCCGGAAAAGTATAGAAGCCTCTTACACCTAAAAAAGCTTAATGAAAACGAAGTCGCTTACTTAATTCCAGAAGGGATAAAAAAAAAGGTAGACTTTAAAACTTTTGATCTTTTAAACGGCTCCTACAAAGATCACCCCAACTATAACACAATATTTTGTCGCAACGTAATCATCTATTTTGACCCAGAGGCGGTGGACTCTATTGTTAAAAATTTACACTCCTGTCTTATGTCCCATGGCCGTCTCTACCTGGCGACTGGGGAACATGTGGAAGCGGCAACACTAGGACTCAATCATCAAGGCCATGGCGGTTATGAAAAAGTTGAAAAAGAATCCTCTCTACCCACATCTCAGATCTCTCATCGGCCAGACATTTTCACTCTCCGCAATAAAGTTCCTAAATCGGTTCTTGTTGTAGATGATGAAGAGGGAATCACGGAATTAATTTCTGATATACTTAAAAACAAAGGCGTTCAAGTTACCTCATTTAATGACCCCTTAAAGGCTGCATCTTTAACTGCAGAGGAGGTTCGCTCATTTAATCTTGCATTTTTGGACTTCAACATGCCAGGACTCGATGGACTAGCCCTTCTAAAGAAGCTGAGGCATTCTGATCATGATCTACCAGTCATTATGGTCACTGCCGTTAAAAGTAAGGCCATAATTCAAAGCTTCATGAATGAAAGAGTTTCCGATATCATTTCGAAGCCCTTTCGCGAAGAAGACATTCTGTCCTCATTTCGCTATTCGGTGGTAGAGCGTTTAAATTCTGTAAATCCCCATGAAGTAAGATTTGACCGTATCCCAGACCTCATTCTACTTGGTAGCAGCACAGGAGGACCACCAGCTCTTGAAAAGGCCCTGCAAAACCTTCCGCCGAATTGTCCTCCAGTTGTCATCGTTCAACATATCGGTGAGGATTTTTCCAAAGATCTTATGGCTCAACTCTTGAAAGCTTCCGGCCTTAAAAATGGCATGGACCATTTGGAGAAGCCGCTAAGTGCGGGTTGCCTCTATATGGCTCAAACTGATGCCCACATTACCTTGAAAAAGAAAAATGGCTCGCTTTATGTAAGCTACTTAGACGGCGAAAGAGTTGAGAGTCACAGGCCTTCTGTCGATGTGATGTTTCAGTCAGCAGCTCTTTTAACTGGCACCAAGATCGTAGCGGGGCTGTTTACGGGGATGGGCCGTGACGGGGCGCAAGGTCTTTATGACTTAAGAAAGTCAGGTGCAACTACCTTCGCACAAAATCAAGCTTCTTGCGCGATTTTTGGCATGCCGCGGGAAGCCATCATGATGGGCGCAGCTATCCTGATAGGAACTCCAGAGGACTTCAATGCGACACTCAAGAAATATATCACAAATCAGAAAGCTGCTTAGTTAAAGCATCGATTTTCTCTATGCAAATTCCCCAGATCTTTCCTAGGATAGAAGGATATCTATTACCTGTGTTAAATGGGAAGTAGGGAGCTTTCTAGGGAATGTCACTGGCTCTGATCTAGCTAGCTTAGGTCATCCTTTTATTTGTTAGGAGATGGCCTTAGATGCACAAAGAGATTGACGGATTCAAGGTCTCTCTTCAATATAAGCCAGATGAAAATTGGGGTGCCGAGCGAGAGCATGGGAGATAAGAAATGGGATATTCAGAAACAATGGCATTTGTCTTTGCAAATCTCCTTTCACCGGTTGTTCTTTGCTTCCTTCTTGGGATTGTAGCAACACTTCTTAAAAGCGACCTTACGATTCCAGAACCCATTTACGCCATATTAACCATATATCTCTTGTTTGCGCTGGGATTGAAAGGCGGGGTTGAGCTTTCCTCAGTTGAAGCCACTTTAGTGATCAAGCCAGCCTTGGCGACTCTCCTATTAGGCCTCATCACGCCGGCAATGGCATTTTTGTGTTCACGCTATTTAGGAAAGATGAGCCGCTATGATGCGGCGGCCTTAGCGGCCCATTATGGTTCTGTTTCCGTCGTGACGTTTATTGCTGCACAATCTTTTTTAAATGTTCTTGGGATTTCCGTAGAGGGCTTTGTCTCCACCTTGGTGGTGCTGCTCGAGATCCCAGCCATCATTATGGGACTCGCATTTGCTCGTATGGGAGAGCTCTCCGCTAACTTAGATAAATTTAAGGAAGCAATACGCGAGGTTCTTACTGGCAAGAGTATTCTTCTTTTGGTAGGTGGGTTGATCATCGGTTTTTTAGCAAAGAAATCGGGATACGCAAAAGTCGAACCTTTTTTCGGTCCCCCTTTTCAAGGAGCGGTGGCCCTATTTCTTCTAGAAATGGGCATTGTGGCTTCTAAGCGCTTTCGAGATATTGGTCGATCTAAACTGTTTCTACTACTTTTCGGGACAGTTTTGCCGGTTATAAATGGCTTTTTAGGTGTGAGTTTAGGTTATTTTTCAGGACTAAGCCTAGGCGGATCGGTGATACTTGGAACGTTAGGCGCCAGTGCCTCTTATATTGCAGCTCCTGCAGCGGTTCGAATTGCCATCCCTGAGGCGAGCCCTGGAATCTACCTTACGGCCGCTCTCACCGTTACATTTCCCTTTAATCTCTTGCTTGGAATCCCCATTTACCTGAAATTCGCCCAATGGTATTTTCATATTTAATCTGAAGGAATGACTGATGCCAGATAAACTGACAGCCTTAAAGCTCATCTCAATCACTGCGGAAAATGCCGCTACAAAGAAAATTAAAGAGATTCTTAGAAACCACGGCATCAAAAGCGTGCGCGTTTCCTCTATTGTAATGGAGGAGTTTGAGCCTTCCACTTCGATGGATATCAATGAGTCACAAACTAAAATCGAATGCCTAGCGACTGAGTCCTTAGTCAGGCCGATTTTAAAAGATATAGAAGCGCATCTTTTGAGAAACTATGACATCGGATTCTACGTCACGGATGCCATGGTTCTTAGACCAGAAATTTTCACTTGATACCTAGATGCCCTATTGCGTCAAGACTCACATTTTGATTGGCCCCGATGGAATAACCTCAAAATTTGAGTTTCAAATAAGTGCCCAAGGAGATTGCTTTTCTTATGCTCCTATCCAGCCGAACAGTCACCCACCAAGAGACAAAATCCCCGAAACGGGATTTTCGGTTACAATTCTAGACCAAGGCGACAAGAAATGGCCGTTCTTTCATCCAAACAACGCCAGCATCTTTCTCTCTTCGTAGAAAATTCCTATTTATTTTTAAATAATGATCCATTTCGGAGAAATAAAAACTCCTGCGTGTTATAATTTGACCGCTAGCCCTGAGGCCTCTGAGTGGGCCCTAACGGTAAAAAGAAGTGTTTTTCTTTGGGAGAAGTCTAATCTAACCCTCTTCCCGCGAAAGGACCAAAACCATGAAACTCGAATGTACTTGGCAAGAAAAAATGAAATTTGCAGCAAGTGCCGACGGCCATCTAATTTCAATGGATGCCAAGTCACCGGTTGGCGATAGCAGTGCTATGACACCCAAGCAATTGCTTCTAGCTGGCATATGCGGCTGCACCGCTATGGATGTTGTGGGCCTTTTAAGAAAGCATAAACAGACTCTTGAAAGTCTGGAGGTTCATGCAGAGTGCGATATGACCGAAGGCTCCCATCCGATGATCTTTAAAGAAGTGCGGCTCGGATTTAAAGCCACAGGCACCGTAGATGCTGCGATTCTCATGGAATCCGTACAATTATCCCAATCAAAGTATTGCGGAGTCTCCGCTATGGTCTCTAAGGCAGTGCCTATCACTTTCACAATTGAACTTAATGGCGGCCTGATTGGTTCCGGCCGAGCCAAATTCGCGTGATATAACTTATAGCCGTTGCAGGCTATAAATTCCCACCCAAGCCAGGTGTTGATTTGACGCTTGATTTCTGCATTATCCAGACTGTGATCATTATCAATAGATTTGTCACTTTCTAGACTGGCGGGTCATTTCTGGCAAAACGTCTAGGCTCGATCCGCTGGTTTAGCTTGGGGAGATTTCGAGAAGATGAGTCTCTCTAGTTTAGGGACACTTAACTTGAATGAGGTCCCATGCGGGAACCTCCCCATTGAGACAGTAGGAGGCTAAAAAAAACACATCCTCAACCCGCATAATATTAATTTAGGGGCCATTTTCTACGAAAACTCCAGGGGCAATCGGACAAATCTTATTTCCAATTATCTATCGGCTAGTTACATATAAAACTTGACTTGTAATTCCAATTTTTGTAGTTTACCTGAGTGGGGGTTTATCCATTTGGGCACTAAGAAATTGCAAAATCGCTT
>CAIMVM010000154.1 GCA_903844895.1 uncultured Pseudomonadota bacterium | reverse complement strand
TTTATCAAATGGTGTGAATGACCAAAAGTTGCATATTGCTACTGTAGAGGGTGAAAATCTAGTTTTTCAGGTTTTGACCCCCGAATTTTGACCCTAAAACTTCGACGACACGTTTGGGGCTCGTACCGAAAAAGACAAAAGTTCGACTCCATGAAGGGACACTGAACTTTGAAATCCCAAAAGTTCAACTCCCGCGCTGGTGCTCGAACTTCAGAGTGAAAAAATAAACTGGCTGAATACTGATCATTGGTCAAGCAGCTGCAAGTTGCAAGTTCACTTTCTTGCCAAACGCCGCAGCTGCACTGGCGAGTGTGGTGAGAGTTAGGCTTGCATCGTTTTCATCAAGCAATCTATTTAAGGCAGCGCGGCCTGTGTGCAAACGTTTCTCGGATTTGTTGCAGTGTGGTTCGTAGTTATTGTATTTATCGAACATTTCCGAGCGCAGTTTTTCTCAACAACTGATGCTGGCCCAGAGCATGAATTAGAAGTGCAGGTGCTCATACAAAACTTAAAGCCCTCATCGCTGCTTTCTGTCGGTTGGGCAGATATCGGGTGTTGCAAAGTCAAGGTTAAACAAGCGGCAAGTATTAGACGGAAGTTAATCAGCATACGCATAACAAAGTGTCCAAATTTAAGCTACCAATTTATTCATTTTAAGGGGGGTATTCATGGACTTGCTTTGGGGTAGCGAGCAGCGCCCTTCATTTCAGCAAACCATTCCATGCCCTCAGTCCATCGTTGATAAAGTGGTTTGAAGCTTTAAATCCAGTCATTCAATTGTCAGCAAGAGTTATTGATGTGGCGAACCGAACTGACTTGTGCCGCAATTTATAGGCAAAGCAACACTTTGTCTTGGAATTACAAAATCGTGGTTGGCAGTTGCAACCGAATAGATTAATACACCACGCGCATTAGAAGCGCTGCGGGAAGAGGAAGAACACTAGGATCGGAAGACACTTAGGCAAGCAAGAGCAGCTGGATACATGGGTATTTTTTAGAATTTGAATTTACTTCTTCTAATTTGAGCTCTTTTGAGTTGTAACAACTATAAAAGCGATCCAATTAAGTTACTTCCATCAAATTTCAGGCAAGGGTATGTCCCCCTATAAGTTTTTTACTTTGCTAGACCTAACAGCTGTAAAGTAATCTTTGTCTACGACATTTTGTCCTTGCTACGCAAATGAGGAGATTTAATTATGAATTCTGCCGACGAATTAGACCGACCATTAAATTTGCCTGAATCTAAATTGATGGCAATGTCAATGTATTTAGAACATTCGTCCGGATCAAACGATGATTTGCCTGTAACTTTTAAAGGCTACCCCTCTGAGTGCCAATCCTCAGTTATGTCAATCATTGAAGCCCAAATAATCCCACGGCTTTTGAAAGCTGAGAGGTTAATTAGAAGCGAATTACCTTTGGTTACAGCTTCGCGAGCAATGCCAAGCAAAGAAGAGATTCAGTCTTTTGTCAATCTGTGTGTTTCGCCAGATCCACTGGTAGCTCAGATCTTTGTCAACAGATTGCTAAAAGAAGGACTGAACACTGAACATATTTTTCTTGAACTTATCACCCCTGCTGCACGTGAGCTTGGAACTCAATGGGAATTAGATCGCATGGATTTCGTGGATGTTACGCATGGACTAGTGCGCTTGCATGCGATTGCTCACGAGATTGGTTTTGCTTACCGTGATGGCCCCGTTGTTCAAGGTGATATCAAAAGAGTAATGATTGCATCTGCTCCTGGTTCAAAGCATTCGCTTGGGCCTACCATCGTGGCGGATTTTTTTCGCAAAGAAGGATGGCAAGTCGTTATAGAGATTTCTTCATCGAAAAAAGAGTTGGTTCAAGCAGTTGAAAATGAGTGGTTTGACACGGTAGGGCTTTCGGTCAGTATTGCTTCACAACTTGCTGACTTAGGTGATTTAGTTGATAAGATTAAGCGGTGTTCACGTAATCCTCGGATAGTTGTTTTACTTGGTGGACCGATCTTCACAGCAGAAAATCTCCAAGCAAGTGACTTCGGCGCCAGTGGTATTTGTGTTGATGCAAAAGAAGCCGTATCTTTAGCCCTTGCTCTTCAACCTACCGATAATTGAAATCTATGATCGTCAAAAAACTAAAACATGAGACTAATTTCCATCTATTTATTGACATCCCTGGTTAGTGTTTCTCACGCACAAGTCAGCTTGGATGAAGCACGCTCATTGGTTGGCAATAGCAGCGTGACAGTTTTAGATATTCGCGAACCCGATGAGCATGCTACTGGCGTAGCCAAAGGGATGAAGTTAATTCCTTTGAGCACTTTAGAGTCTCGGCTTAACGAACTTCCTAAAAATCCTAATTCACGCGTGCTTTTGATATGCAATACACAAAATCGCTCAAGTGCTGTTGCAAAAGAACTTCGCTCTCGCGGATTTACCAACGTGGAGTATGT
>CAIMVM010000153.1 GCA_903844895.1 uncultured Pseudomonadota bacterium | reverse complement strand
CTCATCACAAACTCTACATATTACAGACAAGCAAATGATTTGATCAGGAGCCCGTTGCCTTAGTAGGGCACGACGGGTTCTCACTGGGGGTGCTGCTAGGCGACTAGCGCATCTACCACCTCATAGGTTTCATGTAGCGGTTTTTGTTACAACCCTGCAAAAGGGAACAAATGACCCGACGGTCGTTACCTCTTGCTCAGCTATTGCTGAAGTTCACTAAATGTTCTCTTAAAACCCTTAAGCCTATTCGGCCGCATCCTTACACAGAGCATAGCTCACGCCGCGGTCCGCCGAACAGCATCGTGGAACCGTGAATGTGCCAATGACCGAATGATCCGCGTCGTAGAACGCGATGACTTTTCCCGAAACCGAAGTCGTAGTAACTATATCAATCGAGTGTTTTCCTTCTCCCGCCGCTTTTAATTGCACAGGGTCTCCGCTACCGTCAACAAAGCTAGCGGACTTCCCAGTCAAGACACCGATTTCTTTCTCACCGACCACGGCTTCTACATTCATAGAGAATGATTTTTTGTCCGCGGCATCGGGTTTGCGCGTCTCGCAAATATTGGTGAAGGATTGCGAGTAGAACTCGATGTTACCTTGATTGGGCGAGTCGGGGTCGGTTCCCATCAGTAGCCGGCCCGATGCCGCGGTCCATGCAGCCCCGCCGATCGTACCGCTAATTGGGGTCGTCGCGTAGGTGTCGCTCGCGCCCACTTCTTTTTCTTTTTTTTCTTCTTTGACGACGCTACACGCGGTGCCCAAGCACCATGAGATGGTGATCAGCGCAATAGGCCAGTTGGGTCTCATGGTGAAGCCTTTGAGATTTGCTATTATCATTATAGTACGAATAAGCATTTTGAAGCGTCTAAGACCAAGCCTGTATCAGAAACATGCTTGACTCGCGCAGCGGGACCAGACACGAGCTATGGGATCTCCTCCAAAGCCTCCAAAGTGAACTGGACCTCTTCACTAAGCTCAGAAATATCGGTGCAGTTATCCCGCAAGAAACCGCATGGCAGCTTTCCAGTTGTCGTGTGACCCGCCTTCGCAACTCTTAAAAGGTTGCCGACCTGCCCCTTCCCTTCATAGTCCAACAGATCAATCGATCCATCTTCATGCGTCCGTAAACCATAAATTCTTGCATAGCCAGTGAGGTAACTTGTTGTCTCAGGAGTTGAAAGCGTTGCCGTGCTAACTCCATAAATTGTTCGGTCGGGATCATCAGCCAGTGTGTAAAGTTCTACCCGTAGCTTAAACTTCGCACCTGAAAATCCCTTCATTGGCAGAATTGCCGCATAGCTTTCTCGCATTACTTTAGTTGACGTCTTGTAGAATATTGGCGCAACCTGAGCTCCAACTAAGTTCATAGTGTTGCCAAGATTGTAACCGTCGTTTACCGTCGCATCAGTGGCTGGAGGGAAATTCGTAGCGCCATTAGGCGTGACACCTTGAATCAAACCATCGGGGTTGAATGCAAGCTTAAGGGAGTAGCTGACCTTGTTTGTAATGTCATCTGAGGTAATCGTTAAAGGTTTCTGAAACTTGAAAACGATATCTGCATTAGACATGAACACCATTTCTTCGGCTGGACCGTTGGTCATTGGGGTATTCGTTCGCATACAACCGTATGCCGGATTGTTATTGACTTGGCACTGACCTGCCTGCCCAGATTTAGTGTATAGAACGACGGTTTCCGGATCAGCAGGGTCCACGAGCTCCGCCTTGACTTTGATCGGTGATGACCAAGAAATCAGACCGTACTTATATTCCCCTATATCGGTTTCCTTTATCTCAATATTTTGGCTCAGTTTCTTCCGAGACTCGGCACTCATGATGTCAATATAGCCTTCAGTCGTCGCAATGCCAGCCGGCAGCGCCGTCGCTGCATCCGAGGAACGTAAGGCATCAGATGCCGGGCCGCTATAGAGCTGAATACATCCCTCAGTTTTCGATATGGCCGTCCCGTTTGTCTGAATTTCTTTGCAGACCATGATGCTGTCGATGTGAAGCTTTAAACTCTGCAAGCGATCTGCAGGCGCTGAGACATTGTAGAAAAGATTGCTTGGGTCCCGAGCTAGAGAGAGCCCGCTTCCACCTGACTGAAGATTAGAGCCGCTATTCGGATCAATCGCAAGAGTTCCAACGACCGATAGATTAACGGAGAGACTAGCGGTGCTTGCATCCGAATTTCCTTGATTGTTATCAGCTTTTTTTGAAGATGGCTTGCTGCATGCCGAAAACGGCATCACCGCTGCTGCACAGATGCTACTGAATAGAGCTACTTTTTTTGCGTTCACATTTCCCTCACCGGTTCTGAATTTAAGATGTTCTAGCGCGATTCGGAGCCTGATCAGAAAACTTTAGTTAGGGATATGCGTTAGTCGAATACTTAAGGAGGGAGAGAGAAAATCCAGACGACCATCGCTTACGGAACGACCTCAAGCACTGACGGATCTCCCACCGCGTGAAATGCATTAGTTAGGCAGTATATATCTGAATTAATTAAGAAAATATTTTAGAGAAAAACACGCTCACTGGGTACACTGCGTCGGGCGCCAGTTGAGATCATTTTACTCACCTTCGTGGAAAATTCGTTTATTCGAGTCTAAAATTGTCTGGATTCGTTGCACGGTGGCAAATAGTGGGTAATGTCTCTTATGGACCGCAAATTTCCCACCAGTTGACTAATTGATTCTGGATCGTGATAGACTTGAATGAGAGCTTTCGCTTTCAAGTTTTCCTTAACTTTATTCTATTAGAGGTATTTCATGAATCCAAGAGACTTGCTTTTTATCTTAGTCGTGATGATCGCTAGCTCATCGTTTTTGTTTCGCTGTGGAAAATCGAAAAAAGATAGCAATAAGTCTCAGACGCCATCGGTGACCGGCACAGTTAATAGCGGAAAATTTTAAAAGGGAGTCTCGTTATGAATGTATTTCTTTCCATTTCAAGCATTGTATGTATTTTTGTTGGCTCGCTTCTATCTAGCTCATCTTTTGGAGTTTGCTATAATGGGTGGGCCACTCCCACAAAGATTACGTATAATTTTAGTAGTCTTTCTGCCAACAGTGATCAAGGAACGGCGGCAACTCTGATTTCAGATCCTTTTTCTGTGACGTTTAAACGAACTGACACAAATTTTGCGAATGCCTCTGTTTCGAACATCACTCTGCCGTTTGGTCGTTATGTGAGCCTTGGTCTTTGTTTTGCCGGGAGCACTGACGTAACTCTAGATAAGGTCAAGTTTGACGGAAATGGTAGCTACAATTGCAGTGCTAGTGCTCCCCTTACAGCAAATAGCACAATTTCTACAGTGAAGAGTGTCAATGAAGATGGCTCCATTGGAACGAGCGGGGACGCGGTGGCCACTTCTTTCAATGGCAGCACGGGCTGCTCTATAACCTATCTTCCGAGCCCCATTTGCATTTCAGATTCTAGCCAGTCAAACTGCCTATCAGGCGACTTGGTTTATACTGGAGACGGGTCCATTGATAACACTAAAGGTGAGGGAAAAGGGAAAGGAGCATCAAATGTTTCTTTCAAAATTAGTTTGTTAGTCGATCTCTATGACGGGGTGGTGATTGATGGAGGGGTTGGCAAAATATTGGGTGTGCCGCCCATCTTTGCCATGGCTGGCGATCCCGGTGCTGCCATTCATCTTAGCGTACCCCAGAGCGCATCAGGCGGCACAGTTCCTTATAATGCAAGCCTATTATTTGGCCCCGATAAGTCACTTTTAAGTGCTACTGTCAGTCAGGGAAATGGCGCCGTAGGTGGTAGTCCTTTAACCCATAGCTGCCAAGGTGGAAATAATGTTGCCGTGACAGGTGCTTCTGCCAATTTTCCTTATGAACGTCTGGGAAGCGTGTCGACTAGCGCTAACGAGAAAAAAGGACAAATCTTCTTTCCTGCCGTAAGCTCATGCATGTCACCTACGAGTTGTAATTCTGCTGGAACGATTCAAATCGACAATATTTTTCAATCGGTAGGTAGTGAAGTGGTTCTTAGTTGCATAAGCGACTCCGCGGCCGATATGCAACAGGCAAAATATGGGAAAAACTACACGGGCGGGGCTGGCTCTCCTGTATCAGGCACTGATGCGGCGAAGATCGTACGAATTGTCGATCCCAAAAATCTTTTTGAAACCTGCAGCACTAGTCCCTGTGTTGATACTTCCATTGCTACTGGCGATGGTGGATATTACTAACTACTTTAGGATCTCATTATGAATACATGGCCCAACCAACGATTAAATGCCTTGAAGTGGATTCTCTTGCCTGGATTGGCAGTTTTTGTGTCTGATCAAATTTTAAAGATCTATACGGCAAAGGAATTGATGCCCAATCAAATGTCTCCCTTATTAAATCAGGACTGGTTGCACTGGACGAGGGCACCCAACTCTGGGGTGGTCTTTCAGAGCCTAGAAATGCTTTATAACCCTGAAAACGCACTGTGGACGCGTTATGTTCCAGCATTTTGTTTATTTCTTTTAGGCTGGCTCATTCTGCGGGGTCTTTTCAAAAATAGGTCCTCTAGCTCTGTTCGTGTTTCTCTCGTAGGTTGCAGTCTTTTTTGGTTTGGGGGATTGTCTAATGTCCTGAGCCACTTCAACTCTCTTTTCGTAGACGATACCCTGTCCATGAGGTTTTTTCCTGGTGGTCGAATCTTTACATTTAATATTGCTGATATGGGTCTTGCCTTTGGGATGACGTTACTAGGTATTGCCCTAATTAATATGACAGCCAGGCAAGTTACATTGGGTGGTATTATGGCGCCACAACTCCCTAAGCAATAAATTTTTGTAGTCAGGAAGGCGCAAGGCGGTACACCGAATTCGGACAATCTAAAATCGACTAAATGAATTTTGGAAGATGAATGAATAGAAAGGCCTGAATTACTGCCGGGCGCCTCATCGAATCCTTAGTTTACACCTCGGAAGGACTGAAGACTCACTATGTGACAGCCAAGGATGTTGAGCCCGTCATGCCAGCGCCCCAAAGCAAAAAGGCTCCGGAGTCATTCCCCGGGGCCTTGCCTTTTAAATCTACAATCCAATCTATATTTTCAGGCGGTCCCGACGGTACACAACCGGTCCGTGGTTCGCCTAGACTTCGTACTGGTGGCCTCGGACCAACAACAGACGAGCCGCTCAAATTCAACCCTAAGTATCAAGATACAATCATGTTTTTTCCAACCACAAAAGATCGCATTTTCGAGATTTGCGCCCCACTTTACTCCCAAGGCATGTCTTTACGGGAAATTGCTAAGCAAATTGACCTGCCGAGAACAACCATCAAAGCAGCCCTTAATGCCGGTGGTTTGCCAATGCGCAGCGCAACTGAAGCCAACAATAATGACTTAAAAAGTTCACTCCGTATGAAAGGTGGTGCTGTTCCCTATGGCTATGCTTACCTGGAGGGGAGTCCCGTAAAGGAGCCAAAGGAATATAAAGTCGTCCTTCAAATTCAAAATCTTTGGCAATCAGGTAAGGGATGTTCTGCAATTGCCAACACACTTAACGACCAAAAAATTCTAACCCGCGGTGGCAAGCGGTGGGCAAAAGGAATTATTTCAAGAATCATAAAACGGTATGAGGAGGAGAAAGTATGGCATCAAAGCATCGTTCCAGGCTGTTGCCATAATTGCGACGATGGTATTTTTGATGGCCACTTGCCTGACATTCTGAAACGGGTTCCGATCGCAAAAATCGATCTTTTGAATGCCTCTAAAGGTTCACTTGGGGCAAGGTGATAATTACCTAAAAAAGCCCTCAAGGCCTGTTCAATTCGCATTTTAGCTTAATAGAAACTAACATTCTAAGATTTGCGTTTATAGCGTCATAAAATGTAGCACGACATCAAATTGACAAAGGCATTTCTTTGTCCTACATTGTAAGTACGTGATCATATGGCTTTTCATAATGGCTACTTAAAATGAATATCAAGTTTGAATGGGACGATGCTAAAGCTGCTGCCAATTATAAGAAGCACAAGGTCACCTTCCTCGAAGCATCGACTATTTTTGGCTCTATGCCCTTTGAAGTTTTCCACGACCCCGACCACTCCATCGAGGAAGACCGATTTATTGCGATAGGATGCAGCAGCCATGGAAGAACTCTCCTTGTGGTTCACCTGGAAAACTCATCAGGCACAGTGGTGAGAATTATTTCGGCACGAAAAGCGACTAAGAAAGAAATAAATGCGGTTTTTAAGGAGTTTTTATGAAGAAGGAATATGATTTTAAAAAGCTGAAAAAAGCTGAACCTAAATATTTAAAGCGTATTAAAGAACCTGTGACTATAAGATTGGATCCTGCAGTGATTGCATATTTCAAAGATTTAGCGGAAAAGACTGACTTGCCCTATCAAACTCTCGTAAATTATGTTCTTCGCGACTATGCTCTCCACGGCCTTTCACCGACAGCAAATTGGGAATCCGCGAAGAACAAAAAGAGTCGAGCTTGAATTTCTAATTCCAATGGGTTTACTATAAGCCATACCCATGCGTTAAAGTCATACAATTCCCAATAGTTTGGGCGCAGGGTCTCATGATTGTAATTTAAGCTCGAATAAAAGGTGGTAGATGTGCTAGGCGCCTTGCGTCCATCCTAACTATTTTAAGACTTACTGAACGAATATTCAGTGGTAAACCCATAAAATGTCTTGGTTCGTCGCAGTGCGCCTTTCAAACAAAGCACGTGAATTGGCGCAGGGCAATTAAGTCTAAACAACCATAGGCTGGATTGCGTAATTTTCTAACTTACTATGTTTCTGTAACGATACCGCGAATTATATTGTCGAAATCATCTGGTAAGGCCTGCTTCCTCTTTTCAAGTTTCTCTTCTAAATCGTCCTTTATCCCTGAAAGGAAATCGAGCTGTATTTTTTCTTCAAGCTCATCAATTGATACCAGTGCATTTGCTAGTGGAACCGGTTCATCGGTGAGGGCATTCTTGTAAAGCACTGCATATACTGTGGTCGTCTTCTCTGAAATTGTTATGGCATCACGCGGAAAAATTAACACGACTTTCCATGTATACTCAGGAATATTAATTCCACTAGGCTTTAATTTGCCAATACTACCAAAGGTACCAGCAACCACAATTGCGTCCTTTCCATTCTTCACGAAATAGCGCGTTAAACACTCAAGGTCACTCCAACTTTTTTGGTTGACTTGTGGAGCTTGGGGCACCACATTTGCCATAGAAAAAACACCTTCATTGTAAGCTTTGTCCCTATTTCGGTCACTAGATGGGACCATATGCCCACGATCATATCCCGACTTAGTGTAGTCGGTAGAAAGTGGACTTAAACAATCATTTGAAGGCAATTGAGGTTCTTGGGTAAAAATTTTCGTACGCTTTGCTGAGCCAAAGTCTGATTTGGTTACGGTCTAACTAACCCAATTTGCGTGACCCAATTTGCAATTAAAGGAAATAATCGCGCTATCGTCTTTGATATTGAAAATATAACCTTCTGGACCCCCAACCGGTGTATTTATAATATCCCTTAAAGTATCGGCATTCCTTGTTATTGTTTTCGAATCAACTGAGGTCTCCCCACTAATCTGATCGGCGACCTTACACCCTGTTGAAAACTGAATTGATCCAAAGAAAATAAGAATAGTAAAGAACTGACTAATTTTTTTCAATTTTTGACTCCCGATTTATTTGAAGGCAAATAATATAAAGACAGATGTGAATCCATGACTTCAATGTTACAACAATTTCCGAAAAGTTTGTAGCAACCGTAGTTGCTGGTGATCTCGAGTAGCCGCTAATCTATTCCGAGCGCCCGTTAATAGGGAAATCAAGCCCTCTGCGTTGGTTCAAAGCAGTGCATCAATTCATAGTATTATACTACTTACTAAACGAATATTCAGTGTTACATCCTTAAAATGTCTTGGGTGGTGGCAGTGCACCCTGCAAAGGTAGAATCGGGGAGTCAGCCTGTAATGTCTCGGAAGTCGTTAAGACAAGATAGCTCAAAATACCCAGAACAAACGTTCGACCATAGATTCACCCTAAGCGAAAGTTTCTCTAAAATTCTAGCAGGTTCCCCCAGATATAAGTTTAAGGTCAATAGTTCTTGATGGTTATGAAATTTCCGGGATCGGCAAAATCCGCCAACTGGACCTCCCTCAGAGAAGCCACGACATTAATTCATCGTCTAAGTCAATGTTTATTATAGAAAAAACAGAATCATTCAATTTTTACCACTCTGGTCTCCGAGCCCTACCAAGTTATTATTAGAGGAGACAACCATGAAAAGAAATGCTTGGTGCGCAGTAGGAGTTTTAGGAAGTTTAATGGGCTGTGGAAGTATGCAGCCGGAAGACTATTTGAAAGAGGATATGAGAAAAGTTGGGTTTATTCCCTACGAGATGCCCATCGCGGAAGCAGGAACAGGAACATTAGTAGGAGGTTCTGCAAAAGCTATGATCATTCATAGTGGGCCCCAAGAGTGTTTTCCTGATCTTATAGCAAACCAGCCTACAGGTATTAGAAAAGTGAGTGGAATCGATCTTCCCACACGAGCTTCTTCTTACCGTGTATCCGGAAGAGCCCGAGTGGGTCTTGTGGATGCTCTTGGAAAAGGAAACTCACCTGTAAAAGCTGGAATTCAGTTTGACAAAGCCCACTCCATCGAATGGAGCTACACACGGCCAACACGTGAGTACATCGATAGCGTAAAGCTCATACCATTCTACCAAAACTCGATGCCAGGCAACTATGTGGATTCCAATACGGGAACACAGAAAAATGCATGTAAAGATCTTTTAAATGATGTTGGCTTTATTAGAGAAGCGATCAAAATCGATGCCATGACATTTAAGTTCTATGATTCTAAGGGTCTTGCCATCGATTTAAATTTTGTGGATCCTAAGACGCTTTTGGAGTTTGGGTTCGGCACCCAGGTGGATGTTGTAAGAAAATATGAATTAGTCGTGAGTACCCCTAAGTATATCGGTTACAGAATGGGAAAAGCTACCAAAGCCAACAATGGTTTGTCTCTATGCAGTGCCACAACTTTTGGCGAGAATGGCAAGTATAATTTCATTTGTGATTCCTTTGATACAACCTCGGTAGCTAGAGCTCTGGGATATGCTCCATCTTCTGCGGTTCAAGGTCCCATGCCTAAATTTATGCGGAGCCTTGATAAGATCGTACCGATACAGGGCGTTTATAAAACGAAATAATTCAATTTTGCACTATGCTATTGGCGAAAGACCGAGCTCCAGTTCAGATCATTTTAACCACTTTTAGTGGAAAATTCGTTTATTCAGCCCTAAATTGTATGGATTCGTCGCACGCCGGAAGCACTGACATTAAAAATGTAATAAGGGAAAAACTTGAAAAGTTGGCTGAGAGGAAGAAGGCCTTGGGCACTTACCTCGAAACTCTTGAAACCCGCGCTCAAAGAAACCAGGATGCCAAGGAAGCCAGATTGGTCATCGAGGACAAGGTGAAGGCTTTCAAGAAGGGCTGGCACAAAGCCACACCTTCGACCCAGAAGAGGCTCATCCGGCGCCTCATCGAATCCTTAGTTTACACCCCCGAAGGACTGAAGACCCACTATGTGACTGCCATGGATGTTGAGCTGGATTTACCAGCGTCCCAAAGCAAAAAAGCTCCGGACTCATTCCCCGGGGCCTTGCCTTTTAAATCTACAATCCAATCCATATTTTCAGGCGTTCTCGACGGTACACAACCGGTCCGTGGTTCGCCTGTTGTAGGTACTGGTGGAGGTGACGCTATAGTAGTCGAACCCCTCCATATAGGGGAAACGTGCCTGGTTCGGTGGAAAAAATAGACGAGTAATCGGACTGGCAATCGATGAAATCAAATGAAAACGGAGGCTTATGAGTTTTACGAAGTTACTCGTCACATTTTGAGACCATCCTCAAGGATCTGCTCATTCAAGCAACGTCTTTTCCGACGGGATTCCCCTGTTTTCAGATATGTATCTAGTAACGTAGCAACCTCTCAATAAGTGCGGGTAACCGCTTGACTATTGGGTAAGTTGCGGTAACTATTATTGTCATGCAAAACAATAGCTTTAAAATCCCTGAAATCCCTGAAGGCGAATTGACTCCACTGGTCAAGTTGTTATTGGATATTATTTCAATTCAGGCAGAGCAAATTCAGCGCGCCAAAGAGCAGATTCAGGGTCTTCGCGATGATATTGCGGTTCTTAAGGGTGAAAAAGGCAAGCCCAAGATTCCCAAAAGCACTTTGGAAGATCCAGATAAAGGCAAAGATAAAAATCCCAATGAGAAGCGTCCTGGCTCGGTTAAACGCTCGAAAACCGCTGAACTGGTGATTCATGAAACGATTTGCCTGACTCCAGAGGGAGTTAAGGCGGACTGGATTTTTAAGGGCTATAACGACTTTAATGTCCAAGGACTGGTTATAGAGCCTCACAACACAAAATATCGACGAGGTAGGTGGTTAACACCTGAAGGCGAGACGGTGATCGCTGACCTTCCAGGTCATGTTTCTAGCCATTTTGATTCGGTTTTGATCAGCTATATTCAGCATCAATACTTTGCCTGTCGGGTAACCCAGCCGCTTTTGCTAGCCCAGCTCCATGAAATCGGTATTGATATCTCCTCTGGGCAGCTCAATGAAATCTTGACAGAGAACCATGATAACTTCCATGCCGAGAAAGAGGGGGTTCTTCAGGCTGGTCTTGCAGCCTCACAGTTCATTCAAACGGATGACACAGGTGAAAGACATAAAGGAAAAAACGGCTTTAGCACGTGTATTAGTAACGAACTAATGACCTATTTTACCAGTACTGGTAGCAAAAGCCGCATTAACTTTCTCGAGATCTTAAGAGCCGGTCATAACGATTATTTCATCAATGAAGTGGCCGTCTCTTACATGAAGGAACAGCGGATCAAGAAAGACATACTAGCAAGCCTTCAACAGGCAAATGACAAACATTTCAGCAATAAGGAAGAATGGCAAAATCATCTTCTATCCTTAGGAATTCAAAACTCAAGACAAGTACGAATTGCCACCGAAGGTGCGTTAATGGGTAGTTCCATTAGTCATGGTTTATCTCCGGACATGGTCATCCTAAGCGATGATGCTGGACAATTTAATGTTCTGGTTCATGCTCTTTGCTGGGTCCATGCAGAACGGCTTATCAATAAATTGATTGGATTTAATGATCAGCATCGCGCAGATATTAGCAGCGTGCGTGACCAGATATGGACGCTCTATCAACAATTAAAAGACTACAAAGCTTCGCGCTCAGATACTTTAAAGTTAGAGATCCAATTGAAATTTGATGTGATATTTACGCAAAAAACGTCTTTCCAGACCTTAAATTTAGCTCTGGCACGTCTCCATAAGAACAAAAAAGAGCTTTTACGTGTACTCGACTATCCCTTTATCCCACTTCACAATAATGGCTGCGAGACAGACATGAGGGAAAAGGTGACCAAGAGAAAAGTCAGTGGTGGCACCCAAAGCGAACTTGGTCGCCGGGCTCGTGATACTTTCCTTAGCCTTAAGTGCACCTGCCGCAAACTTAAGGTGTCATTTTGGAAGTATTTAAAAGATAGGAATGCAGCAGCTAAAAATATCCCAAGTCTGGCATCCATGATCTTGGAAAGAGCCACTTAAAGGAAATCCCAAAAATCTGATAAATAAGATCACCTTTAAGGAAAGAGTCTCCTTAAGGATTACCCGTACTTATTGAGAGGTTGCGTAACGTACAGAAAACTCGTCAAAACTTTGGGGAAATGTCTGGAATTGGTACCGCTTCTCAAGACAAGCCATCTACACCCATTGGGAATATATTTCAGGATTTCATTGTTAAAGCATTTCAATCTTCTAAATTGTCCCACGTGATCTCAGCAAGTTGGATTCACAGGCTTTCTGATGTGAAAACCCAATAGTATTAAAGGCTAAGAATTTGCCATGAAAAATAGTTAAGTTGATTTTAAAAAGACACATGAATTAATCAAACAAGGAAAACGAACTAAAGATTTTTCGATTATTTACCGATAGGAATATTCAAATATTCAATTTACACATAATTCAATATGTAGTAATTTGAGAATAAGGAGGTTTTCAATGTCTGAAGCTATCAAAAAGTATGATAACCAAGTCAAGTATGCGACTGTTGGTAATAACGGCCAAGTGTCAATTGGCAAGGAGTATGCGGGACGCCAGGTTCAAATTGAAAGAACCACCGAAGGTTTAGTGATTATCTCGCCAGGAAAGTTCATCCCAGACCACCATGCACCTTTCTACACCAAAGAATCCGTGGAAGAACTTGACGAATTCGACAGATGGGCCAGTGCCAACCACCCCTTGAAGGGCACCGACGTAAATGCACTCAGAACTAAGTTGAAGGGCCTCCGTGACAAAAAGTAAGAAGCCTTTAGAAAGGCCCGTTGCTGCCACCACACAGCATCACAGCGTACTTGTGGACACCGGATACCCTCGGTTTCTTAACGCCCTAGTCAATCTGGAATTGGATGAGCAGGAAGCCATTCTTGATACTATCGACAAAATCCAAAAGATGACGTGGGATGATGTTTATAAAACCTCTTCCAAAACTCCTAGTCAAAAACGGGGTATAAATTACGAGCCAATTGACCAACGTACCGCCAGCGGAAAACGAATTGCGACAATTCGGGCTTCGGGAAAAATTAGGATACGGGTTTGCCGCGATGAACAATATATGCGGTGTATTTCTATCCATGTGGATCACGACTCTGCATACAAAGAAAAAGGAAACGAAGATCTTTAGTCCTGGTTCGTGCCAGTACATCATAAAGTAAAATGAGTTAATATTCGTTAGGAAAACTGCGCGGCGCCAATTCCAGATATTTCGAAGCAATTCTGGCGAACCCACTTCAGTTTGGTAAGAGTTGTCATCCGCTCGTCAACTCCTCGTCAACGATGACGAGTCATTAAATCTCCATGATCGTCTAATTTTCGGATAGTTCGGATTTGTAGTAAAATCTCAACATCCGCTATTGCCTACTCTTAAGAGCGGCCGTCGTCCTGACGTGACGCGAACCTATCAAGGGCTTAGTTCGGACAAACAATTCTTCTATTGCCCTTCGTTGCGGACTCCAAGCCGCCCAAACCGAGCGGGACCAATCCCACACCGCAGTGCAATGCTCAGGGGCCGAATTTGCGCCGAGCACATCTAGAACGGTGATTTCTCCTAATTTGGTAGGAGGCGTGAGGTAGAGGAAGTCATCCTTAAAATTATTTGCTGCCGCATCTAATAGAGGGGGAATCGTTTCAAATGGTTGTTGGAGTTCAAGTATCGCGTATAGGGCCATCAGATGAATGTTAACGGACTGGATGTTGCGCTTGTCCGTGTTAAGAGGGTGTTGAACCGCATAGGTATCAACTGTCAACCTATGAACTTGCCAATAATTTCTGTTTTCATATTCGCGTGCTAAGACCTGACCGTATGCTTTCCAGCATTCAGGACTTTCGCCAAAATATTTATGAGTCGGTCCGTCACACTTATTAAATTTGGCGCCGCAACCTGGGCAAGTCGTTTCCATCGGTTTTTAAAAGTCTCATAGGCTGTTGCAACTGTCTATTTTCGAGGTTCGACTACTTATTCAAATGGTGGCCTCGGACCAACAACAGACGAACCGCTCAAAATCAGCCCTAAGTATCAAGATACAATCATGTTTTTTCCGACCACAAAAGATCGCATTTTCGAGATCTGTGCCCCACTTTACTCCCAAGGCATGTCTTTTAGGGAAATTGCCAAGCAAACTGACCTGCCGAGAACTACCATCAAAGCAGCCCTTAATGCCGGTGGTTTGCCAATACGTAGCGCGACTGAAACCAATAACAAGGAATCAAAATGTTCAGGCCCTATGAAAGCTGGTGCTGTTCCCTATGGCTATGCTTACCTGGAAGGGAGGCCCGTAAAGGAGCCAAAGGAATATAAAGTCGTCCTACAAATTCAAAATCTATGGCAATCAGGTAAAGGATGCTCAGCCATTGCCAGCACTCTCAATGACCAAAAACTTTTAACTCGCAGTGGCACACGTTGGGCAAAAGGAATTGTTTCAAGAATCATTAAACGGCATGAGGAATAGGAAGAATGGGAATCAAAGCATTAATCCAAGTGCGATGGTTGCTTCGCTGGTATTTCTAGATGGGCTATTGCAGGTAATCAAGTTACAAATTCATATCGTAAAGTTCCATCGTTTCAAAGTCTGGAGGGTTCCTGCTTGAAGCAGAACCCCGAAGCGAATGAGGATATTTTACACTTTTTGAATCGAATATTAGCTCGCTTTACATTAATATAACTTGCGCCGACGCACGTCAGATATTCAGTGATAAAGCCTAAAAAATGACTTGGTTCGTATTCGCACCCCAGATAGTATATATACAGAGGACTCGAAGATTGGGTCTTTGTATTCTTGGAATCCTTTGGGTTATGCTAGATTTAATTGTATTGGTTAGGGATTACTATGCCAGTCATTTCGACTTTTTACGGGATCATAATTCGGATGAACTTCAACGATCATAACCCACCGCATTTTCATGCTGAGTACCAGGGATTCAAAGCCGCGTTTGATATCCGCACAGGAAAATTAACTGCAGGAGACTTCCCAGTTAATGCAAAGAAGCTCGTGGAGTCATGGACTAAGCTACATCGTGCTGAACTACTTGCGAATTGGGAAAATGCTGTTGAAGCAAGGCCAATTGAACGCATACCAGGAATGGAGTAAAAAATGGAACAGCAAAAATGGGAAATTCATACGATCAAGAAAGTCATTGCGAATAGTAAGTATGAACTTAAATGTACTTTCGAGAATGACGTTGTTAAAATTTTTGATTTTAAGCCACTTCTTAAGAAGAAAGGCTCGATGCTTGAACCGCTGCGAAGTGTCGACTATTTTAAGAAAGTCTTCTTAGAAATGGGCGTTCCCACCTGGCCTAATGGATACGATATTTGTGCAGATGTTATTTATATGCAGGGCAAAGCTTCGAAGCAATTGAAGAAGCCAGCTGCTTAGACTAACTTACAAATATTTTTGAGGTGAGAGCTTATCGCGCGCGCCCATTCCAGATATTTAAAAGCAATTTTGGCGTATTTTCGCTGGGAATTTTATATATTGTTCCGACACAGTGCAGTGCGCCATGTAAGCACAATATATAGAAGAATGAGTGAAGATTCGCACCTAAGTCACAAAAAGCTCATGAACTGGCGTACTGTGTTATTTCTAGCAATTTGAAGAGCCATACGACCTCTTGGTAATGCTTCGGATGCCCATCAGTTGTTCAGGGCGGCTTTAAAGACCAAGGACTCCCAGGAGTCGTCGTAGTGCCTATAGCGATAGGGAATCCATATGTCTGTCTTCGTTGGCGTTGCTGAGATGACCTTGCCCTTAGAGTCAGTGGATCTCGTCGCTGTCACCTGCTGCCGAAGGATTGCTCCGTCGGGCAAGTTCTGTCGAGTTCGGCCAGGTCTTGGTGAAACTTGCAGTCGAAATCCATTGGCACTCGAGCTATCCAAGTACACATCGAGGAACAGTCGAGCATATGCTGTGTCACCGGAATCAGGAAACCCCACCAACTTGGCTCTAGTTCCCAGTTGGTCCTTCATGCTCCATACGAATCCTGAGCAGGTAGATATGCACCATTCATTTACCATCACTCGAACCTTTCCCTTGAAGCGGTGCTTGTGGGGCTCGTAAAGTCCCTTATCGCAGCTCTGATCATCATGAGCACAGAACTGTGGGATTGTCGGTAGAAACGCATCAAGTTTTACCCTTTCATAGGTTCCGCTCATCTTGAGATCGCTAAACCAGATTTCCTTAGCCGCGTCGTCATAAAAGAGATCCTTACGAATATGATCATCTTCAAGTTCCATCAGCTTCTTAAACTGAACATACTGTTCTTGAAAGGGCTTGCTATAGAATAGTTGATACCAAGCGACGGGAGTATCGCCGCCACCATTATCGAGAACATCAACGATGAGCTTGCGCGTGGAAGGGGCTTTGGCTTTCCAATAGCTTTCATTGAACTGTTCGACTTCATCTTTTAAGGATTGAATCTTGGATTCCCTCGGTAGATCACGATACCGAAAGCTGGCGATACGAAGAACAGTGACGTTCGGGGAAGTTTCTGATTCAAAGACACAAATGTTAAGCCCCTGGAAAACTGGCTTAAACCCTTCATACCGATCTGGTTCCACGGGACAATCACTATCGCCCTTGTTGTCGTGAGAAGGCGGGTTCATCGCGTTTGGGTTGGGAAGTTCGACTGGGACCTTTACCTCCCAAGTGCGTCCATTTCTCTCTAGGGTGTATGTAAGCGGCGATCTCCAATCCCAGCTTAAGACCCCCTTCCTAAAGTGATCGAAGATGTTTGCTTCACATTGCTGCCTCAAAGGAAACTTGCAGTAGAGGAAGTTCTCGTTGCTCCAGATGGACATCGACTTACCGTTGATGGCAACGAGGTTATCTCCAAGGGCAGGGCGCACCACCTCTTTAATGTCTTTGATCAGCTCAGTGTCTATTGAGCTTATCTTGTAGTTGAACTTAGTTTGTTTCGGTCCAATCACCTCAGCCCCGAACTTGAAAGCAATCTTCGGTCTAAGTCTTCCCGCTGCAATGTCATACTTTCCCTCCAAGGTTACCTGGGCATGTAGATTGGGATACGTGGCATCGAGCCTTCTGAATACCTGACCGAAGTCGATATTTGTTTCTGCCTTTCGGGCTTGGGAACGTAACTCAGCAATGGTGGTTTTCCAGGCTTTAGGCCGATTCTTGCGGGCAGGAAGACCTTCACCATCAATGCGTTCAATTTCCGATAAAACCTTGTCGAATATGGCAACTCGAGTTTCTGCAGCAATGAATCCATCAGCCTCTGCACCAACGGATGGCAACGTCATGCAAAGGCCAAGAGGAAACATACTGAAAACTGCGACCTTACTTATTCTCATTTGTATCCTGATGGGCATATCAACTCCGACCTACAAGGTTCGGCAAGATACCTATCACTTACACTAGGTTTTGTCATTGGTTAGCTTGAGATTCACGGCATCATCTCATCAGTCTGCACTTCTTGAGAGGCAATGAAGCTGAAGGATCCACCTGCGGATCTGAAGACTGAGGATTCTAGTGTCAGTTGTGATTTTTGATTAATGGCCTAAAATCCTTTGTTTTTGTCGTCTCTAGCAATTCGAGGAACCACACCCAGAAAAGGCTCATCCGACGCCTTATCGAATTCTCAATTTATCCCCCGGAAGGGCTGAAGACCCACCTATGTGACTGCCAAGGATGTTGAGTTATATTTGCCACCTTCCCAAAGCAAAAAGGCTCCGGAGTCATTCCCCGGGGCCTTGCCTTTTAAATCTACAGTCCAATCAACTATTTCAAACGGCCAAGGCGGTACACAATCGTCCCGTGGTTCGTCTGTTGTTGGTTGTGGTGGAGGTAAGCGGATTCGAACCGCTGACCTCTTGCATGCCATGCAAGCGCTCTACCAACTGAGCTATACCCCCAAATCGAGGCTTGCTTATCCAATATTAATGAGGGACCTGTCAAGATTTTTTTTAAAATGGCAGTTGCGGCACAGAGGCTTTTAAAATTAGTATTCGGTACCAATTTGATATCTAACAGGGGATTTACTTAATTATGAATCAACAGGCAGGTGAATCACAACGTCATGAAGTCGAGCTTTTGGGGTTTTCAACGGTCATCGGCCTGCTAGGCATCGGACTTTCTGGCTATTCTTTAAATAACCATTTGGCCGTTAAGGCAACGGGCGCTAGCGGTGCTATATGTAATATCAATCAGACCTTTTCTTGCGATGCCGTATCAAGTTCCTCATACAGTGAACTCTTTGGCTTTCCTGTTGCTTTGTTAGGCGTTGGATTTTTCGGAGCTCTTACTGCTTTGGCGTTGTTAGCTCTATTTTCTGGTAAGAACAAATCCGAGCAAATCGCGGGGATCTACGGCTTAAGTGTTATAGGCGCCGTTTCTTCAGTTGTTTTAGGCTTAATTGCCTGGCTTGGCGTTGGGGCCTTTTGTTTAAGTTGTATTGGGGTTTATATTCTGACTTTTTTGCAGCTCTTTTGGGCTCTCAAAAAGAAGCCTGATGTAAAGCCGGAGCTTACCATTAAGGTGTTATTCAATGGCTTGACTACCGCAGCTATGGTTGTAGCCATGGCGCTTGTTGGCTACAATTTCCTCAAGCCTTCAGCTAAAAATAATCCGGCCGTTGAGAGTGGCTCGGAGGTCCCCCTAGAGAGTCAAATCTTGGGAGCCAAGACCAATTCGATTGTAGTATCGAAATCTGCCTTTTCTGGGCTAGGTGAGGACTACCGCAAAGGGGGCGATGAAGCAAAGGTAACCGTTACGGAATTTTCTGATTTTGAGTGTCCGGCTTGCGGCAGGGCTGAGCCCATCCTACGGGAAGTGACTGCTGAATTTGGCAGTAGAATCCTGTTCGTATTCAAGAATTATCCCCTAGATAAATCATGCAATGCTTCCATGAAGGGAGACCTCCATAAGTTTGCTTGTCAGGCAGCCATCGTGGGCCGTTGCGCCGGGCAATTTGGTAATTTTTGGGCTTTTCATGACAAAGCATTTGCGGAACAGAGTAATATCTCCCTTGCCAATATAAAAGCATGGGGAAAAGGAGCAGGACTTACGGAAGCTCAAATGGATCAGTGTCTTGCTTCCAGTGATGTGCTAGCCAAGGTTAAAGATGACATTGCCCAAGGCGACCAAGCAGGGGTTACAGGAACACCTGCCATATTTATCAATGGACGGAAGTACAACGGAGCATTTTCTGCCATCCAGTTGAAGCAGGCCATTGAAAGCGAGCTAAAAAAGTAACATGAATATAAATTTCGAGTCTGACTATCGATTGAAAATTCTTTATATAAGTTTTGGGGAGGGGAGCACTCTTTCTTCCAAGGACGATGTTCTTGAGTTTAGACGACAGTGGACTTTAGCACTCAAGTCTTGGCACTCTCCTTACAAAGCTTTTATTGATATGAGCTTACTTAATATCCCAACGCCGCTTTCTGAAGAGTCCCAAAGAGCTTTAAACATCATGTTTAAATTTCTTAAAGGACTCTTTTTAAGAGAGGCCGTGGGTTTTGGTAAGACTCATCTTGAGCTCCCGTTTTCAGTCTTTGAATCGCGAGAGGAAGCAGAAAATTCTTTAGGTATTAGGAACCAAAAACAGGTCGAGGTCAGTGATTTTCGCTCTCAAATTTCCATTGAGAACCATTTCCAAACCCATACGGTCGAGTTAAGTTTTCGCGCGCTATCTGTCATTGAAACGCCCGAACACATAAAAATTTTAAAGTCTAAACTGACCAACAACCTTATGCAGTGGCACTCCAAATGGAATCTATTGATTGATTGCACCCATCTTCAAATCGATCCGGCAATGGACATCCCATGGGCAAACATGCAAAAGTATTTGAAGGGATTTTATCTAAAAAAACTTTTGGGTTACAGCCCGCACCTGCCTGAGTCCACCTATCCATTTGACGTATTTAGATCCAGACACCGCGCTGCCGCCGCTCTAGAGGCTGAAGGAATGACTGCCGGCGACGATGCGCAGTGCAGATCTAGGGTATCTAAGTAGCTTTTTCCTTGCTGAATTCATGCAACCTATCTATTTTCATAGTCTACAGCAACTGTATATATTAAGGACATTTATGACTCCAGTAGAGATTATTGATTATCAAGGCGCCTTAGTTCTAAGGGCTCGCGGATCAGAGTTGATTATTCTTCCGAACTTTGTCCACACATTACAAAATACTGGAGAGCCAAAAGAGTTTGCCAAATTCTTTTTAAATGAGGCCTTGGTAAATCGTCCTGCACGCAAACTATTCGACTCTTGGCTCAGAAAAGACTTGGAATTGTGGAAAAAGATCTACCATAAAGTCCACAAAGGCATGGAAAAAGTGAATCTGGAAGACAATCCTATTGCCCTTGCCATGGCAAAAAAGGAATCCGAAAAGGTCGTTGCCCAACCCCTTGCAGACGAAACCCCTTCCCCAAAGCCAGCGGCTAAAAAATCGAAAAAAAGCCCTTCTGTTTAGATTTTAGAAGAATAGGTCTGTTAAAAGCAGGCCTCTTATTTGGACGCTTTGACTTTATTGAGATAAGGATCTTTTCATGATTCAGCGGTATGTGGTCGTATTGAAAGAAAAAGGGAAGATTTTTCTATCGGCCACCCGTAGTGAATTCGATGATGACTCTGGATACAAAATCCTAGAAGTTTTAGTCCCCATGGACGTCTATACTAAAACTCTTGAACGTATTCATCATTTGGAGCTGCTTTCCCGTGAGGGAAGCGAAACCTATAAAATACCTGAAGTCCAAAGAGAGATCTTAAGGGGCCTTGCCTATTATGCTAAGAACGATAGGGATAGAACTTGGCTCTATGAATTTGGTAAAGAGTTATGAAACCTAAAAAGGCAATATTTCTAGATCGTGATGGGGTTATCAATCAAGACTTTGGGTATGTGTATAAGCCATCAGATTTTTCATTTGTCACAGGATTTCCAACTCTAGCCAGCAAACTTAAATCTTTAGATTTTCTGCTCATAGTCGTCACCAACCAGTCGGGGGTTGCGCGTGGATTCTTCACTGAAGAAGATGTTCATTTATTTCACCAAAAGATCCAGACTGAGTTGTCTTCAGCTGCAGGTGTTCAATTAGATAGATTCTATGTTTGTCCCCACCATCCCGATGGCGTCATCGCTAAATATGCTGTTGACTGCTCCTGTCGCAAGCCTAAGACAGGTCTTATCGAGCAAGCTATGAAAGTGGATTCCATTGATCTTTCACGAAGCTTTCTTATAGGCGATAAAGCTTCTGATATCGATTTGGCACGAGCTGTCGGGATCAGAGCAATTCAAGTATCTAGCGGAAAATATGAGCTGCACCCCAATGCTTTTCAACTAGTCGAAGAGTTAGACGAATTAAGCAGCTTTAACTGGGCTACAAACAGTTAAGGCTTAGAACGAAATTCTTAAAATCTATTCTTGTTTTTCTTTATTTTTCTTTGCCAATAAAATCTTTATACGGGGTCCACATCGTTCGCCCTTGCAGCCGCCACTCCCGCATCCTGTTTTCATATTCACATCATGCACAGTTTTAGAATTTTCAAGGCCCCTTAAAACTCTGGACAAGGGAATTCCCTTGCATATACAAATGACCTGCATCAATTGCTTCTGTAATTCTTCTTTTTTTGCAGCGTCTTCCATCCTAAGTTTACTACTACTTTAATTGTTGATATAGAAAATCCGTAACCAATCTAGCCATCTAGGATCCAGAGTCAAGAATATCACAATCGTGGCATTAGATGCCATATGAAGTAAAATCACTGTCATTAAGCCTGCGCCTTGTAGGAGCATCCACTGAGACATCAGTCCCAGCAAAAATGGCCCTAAGGGAATCTGGCTGCCGTTTGTATGCAAGCACGCAAAACTTGCTGCTGTTAGATAGAGTTTAGCCCCTGAAGGAACCCGCCCAAGAAAAGACCATAGACCCATTCGAAAGATGATCTCTTCCATGATAGGCACTAACACGACAGGAAGTAAAAACGCCCTAAGGTCTGGGATTTGGACCTTTTCTGAGCTCAGCAGGCCAAGAATTAAGGTTCCTAACAAAAAAAACAGCGGCACAAAAAGCCAGGTCTTTCTTTGGGGGAGAAAAGCAAACGGGGACCCATAGCTTGAGAAATACAATAGAACGCATAACGCAAGCAAACTATTTGCCAAGAATGCGACCACTATCGGATTTCCTGATCCACCAATATGGCTATATATTTGAGCCATTAGAATCACAAAAACGAAACTCTTAAACGTTGCTACGCTTAAAGTTCTAGACTCAAGAGGCATTAAAGAATTGTCCGGTCTTGAAGTCTTTACCTAGAATCTCGGATATCAAATCGCTGAGCTTTCTGACGTCATTTTTAACAACATATCCATTAATACCAAGCTTTAGACCTGCTTCGATATTAGCTTTACTAGAAAGAGACGAATGTATGATTACAGGCAATACAGAGAGGCGCTCATGCTCTTTGACCCATTTGGTCAAAGTCAACCCATCCATTTTGGGCATTTCTACGTCGGTTACGACAACATCAATGGGCCCAACTTTGGAATTTCCATCAGCAAATTCGCCTAGTATGGCTTTACCTTCTGCGCCATCACGAGCAGTAATCACGCGAAACCCAGCTCGTTCAAGCAAAGGACCGACATGGTCTAAAATGAACTTGGAGTCATCAATTAGTAGAATTCCCACTTTAGATGCCTGTCCTTCTGAGTCGCTCGAAGTTTTCGCACCCGCATTTGCAAAAGTCGGCGGAGGATTCAGGTAAGGCGATGATGCGATGGGCTGCTTTATTTCACCGCCACCCTCAACGGTACTTTCAATGAATTGTACAATCCTTTCTAAGTCGACAATGAATAGAAATTCATTGTCTTCAAGCAATGTCATTCCACTAATATTTGCCGCTTTTTCAGCGCCAACAGGCAATACGTGGTCCCAAGAAATGCGTCTAATTTTTTCCGTTCGATCAACAATAAACCCGGCCCTTCGCCTGGAAAATTCTACCACGATAATTTGATCGGTAGGCTTTATAATTGCGCTTTTATCTCCCAACATTTGACTCAAATGAATGGCAGGAATCGGAACTCCTCTTAGCTCAAAAACACCAGCTACTCCTGGAATACCTGATGCCAAGGGATTGATTTTAGGCATTCTCACCACTTCTCTGACTTTCGCGACGTTAACCCCATAGCGGCCCACAATGGTCGATCCATCTTTAAGATGGCGTGCTAAAGCAAACTCTATGAGTTCAAAAATGTTTTCGCCCATTTTGATGCGATCAAACATGTTGGCCTACCTCCTGCCCCAGAGCTTTCGGAAGAATCCTGGGAGTTATGAAGTAAAGGTCCAAAATAATTTAAATAAAAGTATAGTTTATAGATACTTAGCGCCAACTACTTTGCCGAATATTGGTCTTTTTCCTCTTTGGCATCCTTAAGAAAGTCTTCAAAATACTTTCTTTGCTGCTCTGTCAGACCTACAAATTTTAATCCTAATCGCATTTTCGTCTGCCATTGAACAGTGGCTTTAAGTTTAATGGAAGCATCAAGTCGGTTGCTGGGGCGATTGAGGTCAAGCGCAAAAGAGAATTCGTCTCCTTTGTTAGCTTTAAATACGGTCTTACTTTCAAACATGGCTCCACCGACCCCGAGATTGATCATTTTTCCCACAATCTTGGGAGCTCGTTTCCCTCTACCTTCACCTTTTCCTATAAGCGTTGCTGCAAGACTTGATTTGTAGCGCTTGTTTATGCGTCGGTTTTTCACCAGGAACATTTCTATTTTTTCTGCAATCACATCCAACCGCACGGGCTTAGGAAGCCAAGCGCAAGAATCATTATAGCAGTGAAGTTCATTTTTTATCGCGTCACTAGCAATGGCATCAGGAAGAGCTGTAATTAATATGGGGCCTGAAAAACTCTTGCGCATAAGCTTAGTAAGCGTAATTCCATCGGCATCTGGCAAGTCGAAATCTGTTACAATTATATCTGGCTTCGTTTTTGGGAGCATCTCTAAAGCATCTTTTCCATTTGCTGCTAACACCACTGTGATGCCAGGAACCTTGTCTTTAAAGGCCTCAGAAGTCATTACAACACTTGATTTGTTCGTGTCCACGATCAATACTGTAGTCATAGCTTCATCTCCTTAAATCAATCCATTTAATTCTAACGCTAATGATGCTGTTCAAGAAGGGGCGGCACCTAGGCATATTTTACCTCTAGGCTTAAGTGCTCACCGACCGAATGAATATGTGAGGTGACCATGATTCGAAAGATACTCTTCGGCATTTTTCTCTATCAATCGACTTCCTTAGGGGTAGTAGTCGATCGTCCGATTATTCCTTGGACTCTCAAACAAACGGAGCTTCATTCCTCACTTAACGTAGCCATAGATACCAATCTTCAATTAATCAAGCCGACTTGGGATCAAATCCTCATGCGCATCTATATGAGTCCAAAAGATCAGACCGTAGAGAAAGTTGCCTTATTTTTTCCAGAAAATAACCTTAAGAATGTCGGGCCTCGGATCTTCAAGATAGCCTTAAAAGGCGCAGAAGCTAAACTTATGCAGAAAGTGGTAGAAAAAATCGTTCTCGACCCAGAAACCAAGCGCTACACTGCGGAAGTCAGTAAAGATGTACTTCCACTTATTGATTCCAATAAAGTCCTCGCGTATTTTGCTACGAGACACTATCAACTGGCCATTCTGCCCCCTAAGTCGGAAGCCTCTGCTACAGCTATTTATAATCTTATCCAACAGACGGACGGATATCTAAGTACCAAAAAGAGGCTTGCTCTAAAGGAAATGGTCAAAGAGGGTAAGTCCATAAATGTGGACCAGAACTTGCTGCCCGACTTTGCCAAAAGAAATGTCGGACAGTTCAATATTGTAAAAGGCCCTAATTGCTTTCATGCTGCGCTGTCTTTCCAAGGCGAAAAGTTCTCTAAGCTTCCCTTTGTAAATGCCAAAAGAGAGGAGGGCTACGACGCAGCGATGATCAATCATGATGAGCTTTGGACAGCTCTTCAAAACGCATTTTATGAGGTAAATCCGGGGAAGTCTGAACTTAAGTATGGAGATATTCTGGTTTTTTCTGAATTAGATAAGCATCGAGAGGATGCTCCTTTTGATTTTAGAAGGATCAAACACGCATCCACGTACCTATTTAATGGTTATATGTTTTCCAAAGGTTCTAAAAGCGCTAATTCTCCTTATATAATCAGACCCTTAACTGAAGAATGGAAATATTGGGAACGTGACTCAACCCTCTTAGGCGTAAAAGTCTTCCGCAGGGCATTTAAAAATGTTAGAGACATCCCGCTGGTTGTTCAAGAGCTGTTCTAGGCGACCTATCCTCTTTGAAAAGTTTGGAATGAAACATGACGGCAGACAAGACGCCCAAGGGACGGCATTCGCCTAGAAATCGATCGAACTCTAATTCTTCTCATGGGGAAGATGAAGACATAGAAAATCGCAAAAATGCCCGCTCACCAACAAAGAGGGATTCCGTTGATCATTCCAAATCAGAGGGCGAATTTAGAAGACGAAGCTCGTCGCCTGACACCCGAAACTCTCCACCTTCTCGAAGACCTAGTGCTTATGGCGAGAAGAGGACATCCACACATGATCAGAGACCTGAGGGAATAAGAAGGCAGACACAGAGTTCTAGGTTCGACTCTAAACCTAACTCTAGGGATTGGGGATCTAAAGAAAAGTCTTCTATGCATGGTGAACGCTCCAGATCATCATTTAACAAGACTGCTCCAGACGGACCTAGAGATAGCTCAAGAAGCCGTGGCGAGACCCCTTCGTCTTGGCGGCCTCGCGAAGCTCAAAAGGAAAAGGATTCAAAACCCTCATTTTATGGTGATAGACCTCGAGATAACCGTAAGCCAAGAGGCGAGAGAGACGAAGCTCCAAGTCAAAGAAGAGGTTCCGCTCCCACGCCGCGCAAGCGAGAAGATCATAAAATGGAATCCATAAGACCATATGTGCCAACCAAGAAGTTTAAAGAAGACAGCAAGCCTAGGCAGCCTTTAGACGACCGCGGTGATCATCGTTTTGGAAACGCGGGTTTTTCAGATCAAGATAAGCGCCCTTCAACTCATCGAAGAAAAGCAATAGCTGACTACCGAGCTCCCGCTGAAGGGCCTAAGAGAAAGCCTTTCGCGAGAGATGCTAAATTCAAAGATGAAGGCAGTTTTCGTCAAAATTTTGTAAACCCCAGAGAAACTGATTCTAAGGGGGAGAGCCGAAATGCCCCTAGAAATGGCTTTAAAAGTACTTATGACCGAAAAAGAGAAGGCGCCCCTTCGAGACCGAAGGAATCAAATCCAAAAAGCAGAGGAGAAAAGGGCCGAGAGTCCTCGTACGCCGACCAGCCGCGCACGAAATCCCAAAACGCGCGCCCGGGAACGGCTTTTGCGAAAGAAAGGTTACAGTCTCCATCTGCATTTGTCGACAGATCTCAAGTCCTAAGAAAAGGCGCACTAGAAGAGACTTGTAAGATTAAGAAGGAGTGCGGCTCTTGTAGTTTGATTAACCTTCCCTATGAGTCTTCACTTCAAACCAAGTATGAATCTGGTTTAGCTAAATTATCAGCTTTTACGGCAACAGCGAAGGTACATGCTGTAGTGCCCTCTTCTAAACCACTCGGATACCGAAGTCATGTAAAGCTAGCCGTGAGGCGCAATGCTGATGGTGGCGTCGATATTGGACTTTTCCAACCTGGCACCCATCAGGTGGTGAATTTAGAGAGATGCCCAGTACAAACAGGTAATATCAATCACTTTGTAAGAAAATTTAGGGATCTGATCACAACTCTTGATATTTCGCCCTACGATGAGGCCGATGGAACTGGTTGGCTACGCTACATAGCGATAAGATCATCACACTTTAGCGGTGAGCTCATGATAACATTGGTTGTTACTGCTCACGACGAACCATTAGCGCGAAAAATTCATCAATTTCTGCGAAAAAATGAAGAAAAATTTGCAAGTTTACATTTTAATATTAATGCCGAGCCTGGAAATGTCATTTTTGGCAAACAGACGATCCATATTGGAGGAGCTGATTCGCTTTCTGAATCTCTTTGTGACTTAAAGTTTGAAGTTAGCCCGCTATCCTTTTTTCAGGTTAACCCTTGGCAAGCTGAGAATATGTACCGCACTATTGAACGTTATGCGGGAACGCCTTCAAATGATTCTGTGGCTTGGGATCTCTACTCTGGATGTGGCCAAATTGCACTATTGTTAGCAAGGGCTGGCTACCGAACATTGGGCATCGAAGAAGTTCCTGAAGCCATCATAGACGCTCGTGCCAATGCGGCACGTAATGGCCTGCAAGTGGAATTTATAGAGGGACGTGTGGAAGATTCTCAGTGGGATCTTCCTAAATGGTCAAAATCACCAAATTTCGTTGTTGCGAATCCATCTAGGCGGGGGATGGCTGAGATCACTAGAAAAACACTGGCAAACCTACCCACTGAACGTCATTGCACTTTGATCTACGTTTCTTGCGAAGTTGACACCTTAGCCCGGGATTTAGTTGATTTGACGAGTGGTGGCTTTAAGGTTAAACAGATTTTTGGTTTTGATATGTTTGCACAAACGAGCAACTTAGAATGGGTTGTGGTCCTAGCACCTTAAAACAATTTGATTCCTTATTCATTTTAGATAACCTTGAACCTCCCTGGCACGAAGAAATTCTGGCAGGGGGTTTTTCTTCGCGGTCGAGCCTCATGTCAGCTTAACCATGTCAAAATGTCGGCCTGAAGAGCCGCAGGTGAAAGGAGCGACTCATCCGCCGCGTAAGCCCCTCATGGAGGCGGGTTTGGATGATGACTTATTGAGCGTTGTCTTGCTTTCGATTGACAAAGGCTAATGCGGGCATAATAGTAATGACCATATGAATTCAAAAAAAGGAGATAAGAAATGAAGCTATTATTTGCAATATCGTTACTTTTGGGTTTTTCCATGAACGGATACAGCAATCCTTACCCAAGCCCTAGCTTTGTATGCATTAACAATCCAACTCCGTTTAACCTTCAGATTTTTTTAAATCGATCTCCCATCAACGTTGCCGCAAGGTTTTTGACACCTATCTCCACTATTAATAATGGACAGATCCTAGCGCAAATGAATACAAGACAGCTTGTAAATCAGCGCCCAGGATGGACTGATCTCGTTTTGTTCCCAAATAACTTTGGGTGCAATGCGAACAACACAGTAAGTATTGGGATGACTCCTAGAAACGTACTTTTTTTCGAGTAAAACTTATTTAAGTCCTAGGACTTATTTGAGGCGAAACGCTCAGCCTTTTACAGACAAGAGACTCCATTTCATGAGTTAGGGCCTAAAATCTAGGCCCTTATTTTTTTGGAATGTCTAAGGTCACGATAATTCATTACAGAAAATCACTCTCTTAGATGCCAATTGACATGGACCCAGGTAGTATTCATGGGGGCTAAAGCAGTGGACCAAAAACTTACGCAAACTTGATCATTTGCCTTCTTTTCCTCAAGGGCTTCCTGTAAAAAAAGACATAAGAACTTTAAAAAGACTTGACAGAAAACCATACAAATCAAAGGTTCCTGTCAGTTGTATGTCTCTAGAGGATTCTTTGTGCTTTTCGCACCAAAAATTCGAACTCAAGCCAAAACACATTGCAACCTGATCAGCAGCACGTTTCTGGCGGATGGGGGCCGCGGAAGAAGGAGTCCCAGTTATAAAAGTTTAGGAATCGAAGATGGGAGCATTTCTGCTTTGCTTAAAAACCACAAGCTTTCCGGACCTACTTCAAATTTTGGTTTTTAGGAACTTAGAAGAGAACTTGAAAAGGGTGATCATTGGAAACAAGCTGCGATTTGAAGGAAGATACATTTTAAAAGTTCTTTTTTACTGGTACAAGTGGCCTAGTTCTGTTTAGAATTGGCTTTATTTAAATGCCGAGGCGGTTTTATGAATCAGGATCTACTGATAAACACGGTAAATGCTTCGTTAGAGCCATACCCTATGGAAGAGCTCACTAAGATTCGACTTCGGCTTTTAAAAGAGCAAAAAAAAGTCTTTGATTTTGGTACTGGTGACCCCCAGATACCTGTTTGGCAACCGATGGTCGATGCCATGAAATCTCATATGGGTTCCTATTCTAGCTATCCTTCCGTAAGGGGCATTCCAGAGCTCGAAAAAGCTCATCTCTCGTACTTAAAGAAAAGATTCGGCATTGAAGACTCAGCAGGGTTGATGACGGTGCCCTCAAAGGGATCAAAAGAATCTATTTTCCATATCGCTCTATCGTTGATCGGACGTCAGGGTAAAAAAATCCTTATTTACGGAGATCCAGCTTATCCCGTGTATCGTTCTTCTGCCCTATTTGCTGGTGGAACTCCCTATCCCGTAAGCTTAACGGAGAGTAATGGGTTTAAACTGGAACCCTGGAATCTTCCTTTAGATGTTCAAAATAATGCCGCCGCAATATGGGCAAACTATCCCCACAACCCGACAGGTGCCAACGTGGATAAGGCTTATTGGCTGAACCTCATCGATTGGTGCCACCAAAAAGATGTTATTCTGCTGTCTGACGATTGTTATGTCGATATTTACGATTCTGGATTTGATGACCCTTCACAACAGCATTTAAGGCCACTCACCCCCCTCATGTACTCGACAGACAGAGTGATTTCGTTTATGTCTCTTTCAAAAAGATCAGGCCTGACTGGTTATCGAGCGGGCATGATGGCAGGGGATCGACGGATCCTTGAGCCTCATTTGAAAGCGCGGGCTAACTTCGGAGTTGCATGCCCAACTTATGTTCAACACGGAGCCGTTGTCGCGTGGAACGATGATGAGCACGTGGCTCAACGACGCAAAATCTTTACTGAAAGAGTGCATTTTGCTTCGCAAGCGTTGCATGGCCTAGGAATTGAGCATGCATGTCCCACTTCAACTTTCTACCTTTGGGCTAAGATTCCTTCTAAATTTAAGGGTGATGATGTTAAGTTTTGCTTGGATCTGGCAGAAGAGGGCGTCATAACAAGCCCTGCGAAATGGTTAGGAGAAAAAAGCTCTGGCTATTTCCGTCTCGCCTTAGTTCCTGAGTTAGAAGAAACAGCAGAAGCTATGAACCTGATCGAAAAATTTATTCGGAGATCGATATGATACCCACAGAATTAAAGAGCGCCATAGAAGAAGCTCTACTCAATACGTCTGACCTTAAAAGGTATGAAGACGCCATCCATCAAACCATACATCTCTTAGATGTTGGCAAAATCAGAGTTGCTGAAAAAAAGGGAGATGAGTGGATCACTCACTCTTGGATTAAAAATGCGATTTTACTTTATTTTAAGATTGCACCTATGGCGGCATTTGAAGTTGGTCCCTATTCCTATCATGACAAAATTCCCCTTAAGACCAATTATAAAGACCTCAATGTTCGCGTTGTACCTCCAGCGGTAGCGCGTATTGGCACATTTATGGAACCAGGCGTTGTGCTCATGCCTTCATACGTCAATATCGGAGCCTATATAGGAGCTGGAACCATGGTCGACACCTGGGCCACGGTGGGCAGTTGTGGTCAAATTGGTAAAAATGTCCATCTTTCTGGCGGTGTCGGGATTGGGGGGGTTTTAGAGCCCGCATCAGCTACGCCTGTTATTGTGGAAGACAATGCCTTTATAGGATCCCGAGCCATTATTGTTGAGGGAGTGCGCATTGGTCAAGATGCCGTCATTGCTGCCAATGTCACCCTAACGTCTTCCACTCCTATTATTGATGTGCGCACACCCGAGCACAAGGTTCTAAAAGGACATGTCCCAGCTGGTTCTGTAGTGGTCCCTGGAACGAGAGAGAAGGAAGTTGCTGGCGGTAAGATTCACCTAGCTTGTGCGTATATTATCGGCAATCGAAAAGAATCCACAGATAAGAAAACATCTTTAAATGAAGTTTTAAGAGAATTTTCTCTTTCGGTATGAGTGACATAACTTTTAAATTCCCAGATGGCTCGGAGCAAAAGCTGTCAAATCAGGAAGCTCAGACCAAAATCTTGAGTGCAGCCGTGAAGGCTAAAATCAAGATGAGATTTGGATGTGCTTCTTGTCGCTGCGGCACCTGTGGAATAAAGGTTCTAGAACCTGATGCCTTAATAAGTATGGGCCGAGACGAGAAGGCTCTCCTAGAACGAATGGGGCTAGATGCGTCAAACGGCTCTATTAGATTAGCTTGTAGAGCAAAAATATCAGGTCAACACAACGTTACTATCGATTTAAGCTTTCAAGACCAGTACACTCCTGATGGTGGGTCCAATCATGGAGCCCTATAGGAAAGTCCTACGGTCTATGAAGCGTATCTTCGGGTAGAATGTGCTTAGAAGAAATAAGAGTTCTAACGTAACTTGCTGTTTCATTTTTAAAAAGGACTCAGAATGACCCCGGAATATTGGCCTTACTATGTATTTATAGGGATTGTTTTAGTCGGACTTGAAATCATCCTATCAGGCTTCTTTATGCTGCCTGTTGGAGTAGCCTTTCTGATTTCCGCCCCCTTTTCTTTGTTTATAAGTAATCGCCCTGTAATGCATGTCATTACCGCTATTTTGGTGATCATTTCGGTTTATGTTTTCCGAAAATATTTTAGGAAAAGCGACATGGTGCAGAAAAATCCTGTCGAAGACCTAATTGGTAAAGAGATAATCCTAGAAAGTGACCCCCACAACCAGGGAAGACCTTATGGAAAGATTTACGGTGAATCCTGGGCCGTAGTCCCAGAGGACGCGAAAGATCAATTTGTGGCTGGGGAGGCAGCCCGCATTGTAGCTATGAATGGTAATAAACTCGTCATTAAGAAAATCAAGGAGTAAGTATGGATTTCGGTACATTAGCAAGTTTAGCCATATTAGGATTAGCTATTTTAATTGGCGCAAAAGGAATCCGCATCGTCAGGCAGGGTGAGTGTATTGTGGTCGAAAGATTAGGGAAATTTCACACAATATTAAATTCAGGTTTTAACGTCATTTTGCCTTTTATTGACCAACCCAGATCTATTTTTTGGATTGTAAATGGATTTGTTAGGCCTGCTGAAACCGTTGACTTACGTGAAGCGGTTTTAGACATCCCCGCACAAGCGGTCATTACAAAAGACAATGTAGCTATTCAAATTGATGCTCTTCTTTATATTCAAATTACGGACATTAAAAAAGCTGCTTATATGATTGCAAACCTACCAGCCGGCGTCGCCCAGCTTGCGCAGACCTCCCTAAGAAACGTCATCGGGGAGATGGATCTCGATGAGACTCTTTCTTCCAGAGACACCATAAATGCCAAACTGAAACTCATCCTTGATGATGCCACTGACAAATGGGGTGCAAAAGTGGTTCGCGTAGAACTCAAGAATATTTTTCCACCCGTTGAGATTCAAAGTGCCATGGAAAAACAAATGCAAGCGGAACGAGAGAGAAGAGCTAAAGTCCTTGAAGCTGAAGGCGACAAACAAGCTAGAATCCAACGCTCTGAAGGTCTAAGACAAGAACAAGTAAACTTGGCAACCGGCGATAAAGAAGGGCGAATCCTCAACGCTGAAGGTGAAGCCCAGGCCATCATTCGTGTTGCAGAGGCAAAAAAGAAAGCCATTCAAGAAATCACCCTTGGCTTTTCTGGAAATGCGGAACTTTCCGCTAAATTCTTAATTGCCACTCAGTACTTAGAAACCTTGGATCGATTTAGTCAAAAGCCGGGAGACAAGGTATTTCTTCCCTATGAAGCCTCAACCGCTCTCTCCTCTTTTGGAAGTGTTGCAGATTTGGTCAAAGCACAGGGAAAATTGACAACACCTGTCTAGAATTGCCTTTTGAGATCCTTTACATGCATGTTGAACCCCTTGGTAGGAGCGATGCTTCTCCAAAGGGTTGCAGCGCACAAGCCCTAAAAAACATCCATCTCCATGAGTCACGAATGTAAATCTAAACTCAAAAGTCTAAATCTAGTTGTAAAGATATTGGTCTTCAGACTGCGTCATGGAACATGAGAGCTGGCAAAATAACTTATTTTTTCTATCACCCACTCTGGAGCATCTAAAGGCAAGTCATGTCCCGATTCGGGATGAACAAAGTGGGCGGCTCCAAACTTTTGGGCTATCCTAGCTGAACAATTAGGGTTGACGAGTTGATCCTTCTGACTTGAAAGAACCAACAGAGGTGTCGTTATTTTTTGAGGACCTCTATATTGCGATGAAATCAAGAGCTGTTTAAGCACTTCTAGATTTCTTGTGGGGTGATGCCTTTCTATAGCCTCCCAGCTTGCTAACAGGTCTGCGTCTGCTAAATGCTTACTTGAAGTAAGCGTCAGAATGAGTCTTTCTTTCTTTATGGGAGGAGCCAACAGGAGGCACTTTAGAAGAACGAGTTTGCCATAATTTGTAATGCGTTCGTTTATGGAACAGATTCCGGCGAGACTGCTGTTAATGACTACACATGTCCTAAAATCATTGGGATATAAACGCAGCCATTCGAGAGCAACCATACCGCCAAAGGATAATCCGAGGAGACTCCAAGGCTTTTGGTGGCTGGGTGCATTTAAAAACTGCGGCCTCAAAAATTCGACAATTTCCCTCATAGCCAGCGGTGACTTATGCTCTGATGCAGTGCCAAATCCTGGCAAATCTAAAGCCAACACATCACGGCTACTATGCGTCTCAAGTTTTGAAGTAAAGCTCCCCCAATGGCAGGCTTGCCGGGAAAGACCCCTAAGTAAAAGCCAGTTCATGTCAAATAACTCCCTCATGAAAGACCGTGATTTTATGAAACAAATCGATAAGATCACGGTGACTTCGCATCACGCGGTCATAGCGGTGAGGAAGAATGGGATTAAAGTATCCTTTTGGATCGAAAGCTTGCAAGGGATTCTTTTTTACCCAAATCCAAGACCCAAGCTCTAAACACCACGGCAAAAAAACTTTGTCGCTTGCAGAACTTTGATGGTGCAGATCAAATAAGTAATCCCAAATGTCTCCATTAATCAAATAGGAGCTGGATTGTGGCTCCATGAGATAACGGCTATAGGGGAGGCTGTCGCGATATCTGCTCTCGATTTTCTCAATGCTACTTAATAAAGGAAAAGGTTTTCGTGTTTTTGAATAGGGATACCACAGACGATCTCTCATACCAAATCCGCTGTGAATATCTAGCGCCATTGAAAATGGCGCAGAAAACATGTGTTTTTTAACAAAGTCTACCAATATTGTGTTTTCAAATTCCATGCCTTTTTCAGGGTGCCCTCGAAACCAAGGAAGATAGGAAGACAGTCGCTGTCCCGAAACGAGATTCCACTTGCTTCCTTCACCCTCGATTGGGGCATTTCGCATCAAATCGACACCATTTGGGTTCGATCTTCGATTTAAGTACATACCTCCTGGGTTTACTATAGGAATAGATACGAGTCTCGAAACTTTGAATAGATCTTGAAGAGACTTGTCCCAAAGAAGTTGCTTGGACAAGAATTTAAAATAGTTGATGATAATGTGGCTGCCGATTTTTTCTAAGCCATGCACACCCCCGAACAAGCCAAAGGTCGGCAAGGCGGGATCCTTTGGACCGATAGTAAGACTATAAATAGGGAGTGAAACCCCCTTGGCTGTTACATGCCCAAGGCATTCCGAAGTACAAAATTCGGGAGCCTGTTCTATAAACCTATTCAGTTTTTCTAGCTCGCTAAATGCCACTTGAGCCTCTCTTATCTTAAAAAAATACAGGACTTTTAGGTATAGCGGCCATCCCCAACAAACTAGACCTACCTCGCCAAAGCGGAATTAGAGTAGCTCTATGATCATACTGAGCCGAAATACCAAAAGCAATGATCGACAAGTAGCAACTTAAATCAAGAAATCTGACAATCACATCATGACTTCAAAGCGCCCTTTGACGGGCGCAACTTATCCTCAATGACTCGGCAACAACTTCCTATTTCAAAGGATTTCTGAAATAGACTTTGCCATGTGATGGGAAAACAGAACTGTCATGTAACAGTTTAGTGGCCTAGGTTTCCATCACTTTAGTCTGGAAATAGAACTTTAGCTAAATGCACCCACATTTTTGGACTAATGGTTTCTGCCCTAGCGGTAAGAGGAAAGCCAAGGTCGGAAATATTAGTCTCGGGCTTTATAAAATTAGAAATAGCATTCGACATCATTTTTCTACGCTGAGTGAATGCCTGTCTCGTTACGATTTCTGTTTTTTCTAATACAGATGGTGACTCCATAGTAGCCAAATGCCTTAGAGATAGCACCGCTGAGTGAACTTTTGGAACAGGAGAAAAACAAGTATTCTTAACCATAAATTCGAGTTTCGGGTTAGATCTCAATTGAGTGAACACAGAAAGAGATCCATAGTCTTCTGTATTTACGGCAGCAGCCACTCGCGCAGCAAATTCAAACTGAACTAAAAAGGAAATATATTTGACGCGACCGAGTAAAGGTAAAACAGATCTCAGAATCGGAGTCGAAATATTATAAGGTATATTGCCACATATGGCGACATTACCACGCTTGCTTTCAAGCCAAGTTTTTAAATCAAACTTTAAAATATCTGAATTGACAAACTCTACTGAACCTTGTGAAGACTTAGTCATCTCCTCTTTCATGCTAAGAAGCAGTTCGAAAAAGCGTGTATCTTTTTCCACTGCGGTCACATGAAATCCAGCTTTTACTAGGTGCTTCGTGAGAACTCCAGCTCCTGGGCCAATTTCGAGCACATGGTCAATGGATTCTTCTTTCAAAAGTTCGGTCATTTTAAGACAGGGCCATTCCTCTTTTAAAAAGACTTGTCCAAGGGATTTTTTTTGATATACGAACGGCTTTCTCAAAGAGGACCTCCCATTCCATAGCGGGAGTATGCATCCCAATTTGCTTTTGCTGCGAACTTGCTCGGATCAGATACGAGATATTCATAATAACCTAATGCCGCAATCATGGCAGCATTATCTCCACAATACCTTAGCTCTGGGAAGTAAACTGGCAGATCTATCTCAAGTTGAACCAGTTCTCTAAACCTATTGTTTGCAGAAACTCCCCCTGCAACAATTACTGATCTAGTTTCAGGATAAAGCTTTCGAGCTTGTTGTAGTTTTCTAACAATCTGGCCTAGCGCCTCTTCTTGAAACGAGGACGCTACGTCCGATTTTGCTTGGTCATCAGCAAGACCTTCATTCTGTAGCTTGCGCCAATGATTTAAAGCATGGGTTTTTAGTCCAGAATAGGAAAACTGAACTTTAGATTTGTCATCTAATACTTTCGGCATCGGGAAACGACTTCGGTTTCCATGTTTTGCAATCTTTTCAATCCAAGGCCCACCTGGAAATGGCAGACCAAGTATTTTTCCAACTTTATCGAAACATTCCCCACAAGCATCATCAATAGACTGCCCGACAAGCTCAGTCGAGGTCCGCGAATTCATTTTATAGAGATGGGTATGCCCCCCAGACACCACAAGTGCGAGCGAGGGAAACAGGTCGTTTTGAATTACGGACTTTGGAATGCTGAGTAGGGCTCCTTGCAAATGGGCGTGAACATGATCTACGGGAATCAAGGGTTTCGACAGCCTCAAGGCTGCCCCCCGTGCAAAAGCCACACCAATTAAAACTGCCCCAATAAGCCCAGGGCCTCGCGTTACCGCAATGGCATCGATATGCGAAGGATTCAAGTCCGACTCAGACCACAGCTCTTGCCAAAGTAACGGCAAAGCTTTTAAATGCTCCCTAGCAGCAACTTCAGGCACTACGCCTCCAAAAACCGCGTGTTTAGCAACTTGAGATGCTATTTTAGAAGAGAGTACGGTTTCACCGTCCTGCACAAGGGCAAGAGCAGTTTCATCGCAGCTAGACTCAACTCCTAAGATGATCATTATCGATCCTCAGAATGTTTCTCTTTTTTTCCAAGCTGAGCCACCCGCTCTTTGGATTTGACACCCTGATCGGTTTTGGGGAAATCTTTAATCACTTCGTTATAGTAGATAAGAGCGGTATCATTGTCGCCCAAGTGTCTATAGCAGTCGCCCATGCGCATTTTGGCTAATGGCAAGAATTTTTTTGAAGGCTTCAATTCTAGAAACTCATTATATTTAATCGCAGCTTCTTTGATTTCGCCGTTTTTAAAAAGGCTTTCCGCGTAGATGGAAAAAAACTCTTCTTTTTCAATTTTCTTATCAAATTTTGGCAGCCATTGGGGAGCAACATCAATAATTTGTTTCCACTTGTTTTTGTTAAAGAGAACTCTCGCTTCTTTAATTGCTTTTGACCCTGACTCTTTCGGGTCGACGATCAACCTTGAATCTTGCTCCTTAGCGGGCTTTGCTTGCGAATTGTTAGACTCAGACTGCCCCCCACCGGAAACACCTTTAGACTTTTCAAGTAACTCGATCATTTCTTTTTGGGATAGCTCCAGCGCGGTCATTCGAGATTCTAAAGAATTCAAGCGTCCGAGGAGAGAGTCTTTTCCTGTATCTATGCCTGGGACATCGCCCTTTTCTAGCGCCCTACGCAGAAGGTCAATATCTCCCGCCATCTTACTTTGTTGTTGGGAAAGCCGGTCTATATTGGCGCCAGTGGATGCCATAGCTTTTACGCCTGACCCTGAAGTTTTTTCCTGAGACATACTTTGTTCCAACTGGCTGTATTGAGTATTCAATCGAATGATATCTGCGCGCATTTGATGCTGTTCATTTAAAGTCAGGCATCCCGTAAAAAATCCAGCTAAAATCAAAACGTACATTGGCTTCATGATCACCTCAAATTAATCCATGGATCATTTAACCACGTCCCATCAAGCTTTCGCAAGGCTTAGCCCGTTTTCTTTTTAGGCTTTTCCAGTGGCAGTTCTCGGCCTTCTAGCACTCTTTTGGGGAGGTCTACAACGTTTCCATTGATTTTTCTCTGTCTAAGCATAGCGACACGCCTAAACATCTCATTGGCATCTTTCTGAAATTCCCAATAATAACGGGGGCTTCTTATAACATTTGATTTGGAAATCGTCGACAAAATCATATACTCTGACTCTATCAAAGAGCCGTTCATAATTTCAAAGCGCATGCGAACGGCCTCTTCTCTTGAAGAAGGACGTTTTAATTCCGGGCGCGGGATGTAGTCCACCCAAGGTACAAGCTTTCTATCTTGGGATACTTTTTCTTGGTTACCCGTTGAAACTGATGTATGCTCCGGAACCGAGGGCAACTCTACTGGAGAGTCATCATTTTGAGTGGAAAATGATTCAGCTTCGCCGGTTACGTTTAGACCGTTGTCGTTGCTTTCTACTTCGGAATTGGTGTCTTCTTGACCGTCCATAGACTCCCCCTGTTGCTACCTATGATTCATCGGAAGAAACAGCGACAATAAAGAATCTAGTTTCGTAGGAACTTAATGCCTATCAAACTAACCAATAATTACCGAGGCTTATAAATGTCGATTGATTCCAAAGCAGACTCCCTAGTGGGTGAAGATACAGAAGTGACCACCGAGATTCAGCCCGAAGAAGAATCCCTTCTTGAAATAGATTTGATTGAAGCGATTCAAGACGATCGCGATGAGTCCAGCGCCACCAGGACAACTTATCTAAAGCCTGCCCAAGAATTTTCGGATTTGGACCTAAAGGATACCTTAAGAGAAGCCATCACGGAGCTTGGCTGGACGAAACCCACCCCGGTACAGGGGCTTTGTCTGCCGCACACTCTTGCGGGTCGCGATGTAGCTGGCTTTGCACAAACGGGCACTGGCAAAACTGGCGTTTTTTTGATCACAGTTGCACAGGCCATATTGAAGCGCAGGGCGGCCACGTCAGACACACCAAATTCACCTTTAGCTGTAGTTTTAGCCCCTACACGAGAACTCGCCGTACAAATTCACGAAGAAGTAGAGAAACTCGCAGTTAAATTGGATTTAAAATCTTTGGCCGTTTTTGGCGGTATGGATTACGACAAACAAGCGCAGGCTCTAAAAGCAGGAACTGATATAGTTGTGGCGACTCCAGGACGCCTGAAAGATTATATACAGAAGAAAATAGTCTCCATAAAAGATACAAGCATGTTCGTTTGTGACGAAGTAGATCGCATGTTCGACATGGGATTCATTGAAGATGTCGAGTTTTTCTTAGAGCGCTTGCCTGAAAACTGCCAGAAGCTTCTTTTTTCTGCTACTACAAATGATAAGGTTAAAGAGCTTGCGTTTGAATATCTAAACAAGCCAGAGTATATTTCCGTAAACCCGGAAGTTATCACTCCGGAATCCATAGAACAGCATCTGATCTTATGTGACACACCAGAAAAATTGCGTGTTTTGATCGGCTTGCTCAGGGAGCATAAGCCCGGGCGTTCCGTAATTTTTGTCAATACGAAACTAACAGCAGAGTGGCTCAAGCACAAACTCACTGGAAATGGGCTTGAGGCAGAATCCATTACCGGAGACATTGCTCAACCTAAACGCATTAGCTTGATTAAAAAAATCAAGGCCGGTCAGGTAAAAATCCTAATAGGAACTGATGTTGCTAGCCGTGGACTTCATATTTCTGATGTGACGCATGTCTATAATTTTGATTTGCCCGCAGAGCCGGCTAATTATGTCCACCGGATCGGAAGGACAGCTCGCGCAGGCGCAAAAGGCCAAGCCTACAGTTTAGTTTGCGAAGAGTATGCTGAAAATTTGGATGCCGTTAAAACATTAGTGGGAATCTCCATTCCTGCTTGTACCTGGTTTCCTAAAGAGTACTTAGATATCGTCGATGTCTCAGGAAACCCATTTCAAGATGGCAAAGTACGAGGCTTTAAGGTCACCGAAAGAAAGTCCTTTGGAAAAGGACCGAGGGATGGAAAAGGCCCAAGAGGACCTGGTCGCGATACGCGTGATCGAAATGATCGCAGCCAAAGATCAGACGGTAAGTTTTCCAAAGACAGAAATTTTGATTCTAAACATACCCCGAAGAGCAGGCCCCCCCATAAAGACGCGCCTCATGGAAAAAACACAACTTCTGGGCGTCCCCATGACCCATCAAAAGCTAAGCATCGAGGCCCTGGAAACTCAACGCCTCATCAGCGAGACCATCGTTTTGAAAGTCGGCAGCGGCAGGAATATTCCGAATCCACCGGGCGTGGCTCAAGACCCTATCAAAAGACCCATCAGCCCAATCAAAATCAACCGTTTCATAGAGAAACATCCACTTTATCTGGACAGTCCCTACAAAAGAAGAGTGTCTTGACCGTACTTAAAACGGTGCTTAAATCGTTATTTGGCTCTAAATGACAGATTGAGATTTTGTTTTAAACTAGGCAGAATCTTAAGGCTACGACGACCAAACTCCGCTGTGGAGTCCATCCATGGCGGTTATAAAGTCTCCTTTTAAAAGCGCTATAAAAAGCGCCGTAAAAAGCGCCATAAAAAGCGATATAAAAGGCCATTGGCGACTCACTAAGATGAGTCTCTAGTCCTCTTAATGATTCGAAAACCAGTTTTCTCTTATTCCAGAAGGCGACACGTGTAATTTGCTTCTATTAGAAGACACTTCGTCCGTTCGAGCGAGCCCAATCTCGCCTGAAGATCTCTTAAATTTGAACCATGCATGGTAGTCAGAACGGATCCATGGCCAACATTTCTCAGCAGATGAAAAACTTCCATCTCTTTATATTTAATCTCACCCAAAACGAATCTCTCTGCGCTGAGCCTTAAAGAAAATGAAAAAAGATCCAACATGGAGATAACCCCTCGGCCATCGAAAAAGCCCCGGGACTCCTGCAGCAAAGTCCAGCGTGCAGGCAACTGACCCCACTCCATAAAACTATCTAATATTACAATTCTCTCACTAGCCAGGAAATCATTCATGATTTTTTTTAATAGCGTGGTTTTGCCCGCACCTGATACGCCGCAAATAATCAGATGATCTTCTCGTTCAAATATACCTGAAAGAACTTTTTGTAGCTCCTGATAACCCGCAAAGTCAGAGTCTTGATGATTTACATTTTTTCTAAGGATTATCTCTGCGCAGTTTGTGACCGGTGGAATCATAGCTACAAATCGGCATTTTAAATCAGAAATCTCACCCGACGCAAAAGGCTGCAAGGGGTCTAGTCTTTCAGAATTTGAAATCACAAGCTCCTGAATGAGAGTCTTAAGTTGTTCTTCAAGGAACGAATTACTCAACGTAAGAAAGTTTTTTTTAAGACGTAGGAGCGTATTTCCCGGCTTAAGAAAAAGTTCATCAAAGTGATAGTCCTGATGTGTCTTAACAAAATAGTCAGATAATTTTAGTTTTGCCATTTGTACTTTCTTATTGGAAGGAAATAGCCCTAGCGGCTTAAAGTGGTACGCTACTAGTGTAGAAAATCCAACTGTAGGCTATGTATCGAGCGCGCGCCTTCAGCTAGCAACCTTTTGCTGAGGGGAGAGTCGCTCTCTGCAACGGCGGAAACATAGATTTCCTTGCCGTATCCTAAAGCAAATTTTATGGTGGTGCTGCTTCCAGAACGTTCATCTCCTTGAATCAAAATGACCACATCTGCCAAAGCAGCAATAATTCTATTTCGTGCTATAAAATCGCCGGGAGATGGGACGTGGTCGATAAACTTTTCTGACACAATGAGACCACCACTATCTGCGAGAGAATCAAAATAACGCAAGTGTGCCAAGGGGTAGGGCCTTAACAGACCCCCTGGCAAAACGACAGTTCCCAAATGGGAATAGGGACTCTGAATAACCTTAAGCTTAGAAGCTATGTCGCAACCGAAGGCTCCTCCGCAAAGAATCTCAAATCCTTCTTTGGCAAATCCGAGACCAAGATCAGAAGCTTCCGTTTTGGCGTCTTTCGTGGCACAACGCGAACCTATAATTGCGATTCTAGGTCGAATAGCAAACACGCCCCTTGTAAATAGCATATGGGGCGGGTCAGGAATATGTCGAAGATTCTCGGGCCAATTCGAGGACAAAGGTGTCAAGACTTCGTAGCCAAGGTCGCGATGGAATTGTAGGTTTCGAAAGACCTGGTCCATTACGAAATTTGCGTCCACAGTTTTAGATAAGTGCATTTTTCTAGTCAGTGCGGACACAAACTCGTATTGGGAATCGCAAATTGATCCCAAATCGACAAGAGATTTGGGGACATATCGTCCGACTATCTGGGAAACGCCGTGTAGCAAGTAAAAATGGATATCTTTCATAGAGCTCCTTTTAAACAGAAAGCTCTACTGAGATATCTTCTAGAAAATTTTTGTTAAAGCGCTAAAATAAATTAGCGTGAAGAGGTGCGATCTCCCAATGCGATAGCATCTTTTGACGACACAATATAGGCCGTCGCGATGTCGGCTTTTACATCGAGAATTTTGGCTGTTGCTGCATGCTGCAAATTAACGAGATTAGAATGCTCGCCAGTTGAAGCAAATCCAAAAGTATTTCGATATAAATTAACTAAGGATCCTGGAGAAGACTGGATTCCAGCAATAAATACAAAGTTCCCTGCAGCGCCAATTTGGCTCTCTTCAAAGTCAAATCCAACGACTTCGCCACTAGCATCGCTGCCTCTTACAAACTGATCTGAAATAGGCACCGAACGTCGATTGGCAATATAGGGAACAATAATATCGCCTGGTTGAATCCCCCGATCCGACTCAATGACTGTTGCCAAATAGTAGTCATCATCATTCATTTTATTTTGCATAGAAATTTTTCCAGCGTACTCATATCTATACCCTACAGACCCACTCCCACTAAATGTCGAAACCTTACCTGAATAGCGGATCACAGAATAGATCGTACCAGGACTCAAACCGTCCTCATCCTCGACAATCACTTGATTTCCGACGCCTGCATTGATATTTGCATCGACACCCGTATATACCGTGCCTAATGCAGACTGGGTGTCTTCAAAAATAAATGCAGGTATATTTACTTGCATTTCTGTGGGAACAAAAGGTGATCCAAAGTAATCGATATCTGAACTGTCTGTAGTTACATCTAAAACATCAATGACTGAGTCCGGATCGATTTCAAATCCTTGCTCGACCTTCTTTTGCGGGAGCGGAGCAATCTGAAAAGGGGAATCCACCAAGGAGGCCATGCTTAAGCCGGCACTGTTAGTAGGCACCATGGAGTCTGCGTTGCTAATTTGTAAATAGGGTGGGTTTGCCTCATCTCCAGAATAGAATTTTAAATTCATTCCTGGCCAAATATAGTGAGGATTTTTAATCTCGGAGTTGAATGACCAAAGCTTTGGCCAATAGCCCGACTCATCTAAGAGTTGATCGCAAACATCTGTTAGCGTATCTCCTGGCTCTACTTTATAGAAATCCGGCACCTCTCCTTCGCTAAGTGCTTTAATGTTTCCTGGAAATGGGGGTGCGCCCGTAAACTCATTGGTAACCAAGGGCTCAAGTGAACCCATAGAAGAGTCTGGAGAGGGCACGGCATTAGGCGCTTGAGAGCCTACATCAGTTGTTTGGGGGGCCGGCATTTGATTTGCAGCTGGGTTCTGCACCGCTGCTTGGTCTGAGACATTGCCTGGATTTGCCGGACCTTTCATCGAGTTGGTACCGGTAGCATTAGCTTCAGGCAACTCGCTGAGCTTGGTGCTGCTTGAGGGCAATTCAGAGTCTTCAATCACCATGGGATTTTCGCCGAAGCCTAGGTTTTCTGCTTTGTTGTCCACAGGCGGCAGTGCGTTCAACTCAGCACCGTTTTCTAGTGCACTGGAATTGGCATTAATATTTTGATTGTCTATAGAGTCCACATTGCCTTGTGATGTAGAATTTGTACTATTTTCAGCCTGAGACCCATTGGCTTGATTTAGGCTAGCATTCTCCTGAGATAATGAGTTTTCATCATTTGGTGACCCTTGTTGGTCCTGAGCCCAAACTTTAGTACTAAAAGCCAACAAGACAAGAAAGAATATTCGGCCCATAAAATCGAATACTTTCATAATGTATCCTTTAGATCAGCGAGTAGTTTTCTGGCTTCCTGGGACGAAGGGGAATCTTGATGGTCGCGGATGATGTCACGAAACCCCTCAATGGCTGACTCTGTCATCCCAAGCTTCAAATCTCCTTGTGCCATATAAAGTTTTGCTTGGCTGACTTTGGAAGATGTAGGACTCGCTCGAATCATATCTTGAAAGTATTGGCGTGCAGTCTGATATTCTTTTAATGCATACCATGAACGCCCCATCCAGAATAGCGTTTCTCCTTGCTTATCTTCTTCCCCATAAGATTGATCGACTTTTTGAAATAGGATAAAGGCTTTACCAAATTCACCTTTACCAAAAACGGCAACAGCCTCCGCAAGTTCTTTTTTAAAGGCTGCTTTCTTAGCAGCGCTTCCCTGTGAATTTGAGCTGTGTCTTGAATCCTCACCTGAGGACAGATCCGCAAGAAAACTATCCCCACCATAGTCTGCATCTAAGGAGTGCGAACTTGCCTGACCTTTTTTCAATTCTTCAGGGATGATCCCAAGAGTTATGGCCTTCTCTAACACTCTTATTTTCTGAGTCTGTAAGTTAAGAGTGTTTTCTAGTTGATTGACTCGTGCTAGAATTCGAGCTTGCTGAAGACTACTTTGTTCCTTACTGGTATCATCGCCCCCGCCACCGAAACTTGCGGCAAAGCTTCCGAGCAGACCTTTTTCAGGTGGCGTATCTCCCTGGGGTATTTTGTTAGTTTCAGCTACAGCGGTGCTTTCCATTTTTTCAGGGACTTTACTAGCAATGGATTCTGCTTTTGTAGCGTCGGTAGACGTTTTTTCGTCTTCAGAAAAGAATGGAATATGAGAGCACCCCACAAACAGGAAAATCATTCCAATTTTTTTCATACGTCCTCCTAGATTGCTTCTGCTTGTGAAACTTGCATGATATAGATGCGTAGGGCATTTTCTAATTCAGGTGAAACAGAAGTGAACTGAAACCCTAATTTGATCGTAAGCGTTTTCACAAGCTTTTCGGCTCCATCGCTTTCAGTGGCGGTTATTTTCTTTATCCATCTTACTTCTATAGGGCAGAGAACTGGCTTTTGAAGAGGAAGCGTTAATATGGCTCCTTCGTCAATAGTACCTCTAGTAGCGTGGGGGAGAACGGACGGAAAGTTGGTGCTAACTGAAAGCCCCCCTAAGGAAACATCTTCTACTTTCAGGGCTCCCGCCAAGCCTTGAAACGATGAAAAGTAAGGCATTGCCGTAAAGTCGTCTTTACTAGGATTGTGGTGCTCAAGCTTTATAAATCCTACATGACTGCTAGTTGCCTTGAAACGCGCATTTTTTCTTCTTTCAATGGAAACGAGGCATGTTGGGAAAGCAACTATCAAAAATTCTTTCCCGCGAAAAATAACTCTGCTGGCGAATACGATTTTCGTCGACATTAAAACAAACTCAACCTGGATAAGCTCTTTAGAAGCTAAGTAGCGAGATCCTTTCTCTGAAATCTCAGAGATTCTGATCCCCACACCTTTTACTAGAGATTTTGCGTCGAGTTCGGTTATTGGTGCAAGCCTGCCTTTAACAGCAACACCCGGATCTTTAGGCCAGCGCAAATACACCTGCATATTGGCTTGGATTACTTTCTCCAAGATACGCGCAATGCGTTCCTCGCTAGTTATTTTTACTATACTCTCTTCCATTAATCCGCCTTAAGGACTTCACCTCCTATTTTATCATAGTGCTCAGAAGCTTAGCAGTCCTTCGAGTTCACTCTACTTTGGAAATTGACGCTATGGCAAAAGTAGCTGATAATATATCGGTATTTAGATCATCAATGTTCATATTACTAATAAGCAGTAGGCATTTTATGCAGGTCTCGCGCATTCTTTTGGCTGTCCAGGTGCTTTTCTGTTTTTTTGCTACGGTGTCTTTTGGCGAAGATTCCTTTAAGGGAGAAAGGCGAGGGGCAAACCACCTTTCCCTCGGTTTTTCCCATAGCTTTGGCGCGAAACAGGATTTCCAAGATCGATTTACACCGGCGGTGTTTTGGCAATTTCATTCCTCCGATGGCTGGCGTTCGGGCCTCGGTGCGGATTCCAGAATTTCTGCCTCTGACCTGGACTCTAGGCCAGTGTTAACCCTAGGGCAAAATTTTGTCTATGAGCATCGTTTGTGGTCAAATTTTTATAGCTCACCAGGTTTTGAATTGATATGGCTATACCCGACAGTGATAAGTGATCGTTTTTTTTCTCGGGATAAAGATCGAACTTCAGAGATGGGAGTTGGAGTGTCTTTCGGAATCATAAATCACTTTTCTGCAACGACTGCCATTGAGCTTAAATTCATTCGATGGCGCGGAGTAGGCTCTCGAAACTATCAAGGAACCTCCGCATTATTCGCAATTTCAAGGCATCTTGGAAAATAAAGTTAATTACATTTAGGTAGATAAAATTTAGTTTGCCAACCATAACGTGTTGAGGGGTGAACCGCTTCGAAACCATATTCTGGAAACTCCTTTGCAACTGCAATGGAGCCTGTATTAAATGCCGGCTGAGCAGAGGTCACAACAGTTGTCGCATGAAAAAATATGCGTTCATCTCTCTGGCCTAAAGTATTTCCATATAGAGACATGCCAATTTCATTTTCTGAATTGGAAGTCGAACAATCTTTAGTTCTCTCACATAGACCTGTCGCTGAGTCTTTAAAGCTAACTCTTTTCAAAAATTTCTGGTCTGCATTTAAGATGGAGTCCTGAGGTAGAAATCCAACAATCACAATTCGACCAATACAGACCTCAAATAAAGAACTTGCACTCAGCAAAACTTGTTCTAAAAGCTCATAGGCACGTTTTAAGACGTCAATCCTCGACGGCATGCGAACATTCAATATTACAAAAGGCGAAGTAGAATTTGTCATATAGGAAGCCACTGCAAACCCGTCATCACCTATCAACCAACGTTCCTTTACACTTAGCGTTTTTGCTTGATCTAAAGCGACTGGAAGAGCTGCTGCCGAAGTCGCAACAATTTTTTCGGACTGACCTGCTCCCTTTGAAGTCTGTGAAGCTAGCCACTCATATTCACCAAGGTCTCCAGAACTTAAAACGGCGATATCCGATTGCGCTGGACTAGCACTTTTAATAGAAACTCCCAAAAGATTTACAATGTCTGGTCGATCCCTCTTGACCTCTTCATTGATCAGTTCTAGGCGAGCATGTCGAAATGCTATATCCAACTCCCAACCGTCACCAGTAGGTGCAAGAGTCTCTAATTTGTCATCCAAATTGAGGTACTTCAGAGAAATAGCTCTTTCGTCCCAAGTTGTTATATGTGAACAGCTTAAACTCAGGCTAAAAAAGATGAATAGAACTCCGTTTTTCACTTAACAGCCTATATACCGACTGATGACGAGTCTTTGAATTTCTGAGGTTCCTTCGCCAATTCTTAACAAAGCCGCATCACGGTAGAATCTTTCAATGGGGTACTCTTTCATAAGCCCATAGCCACCAAAGGTTTGCTGTCCCTCGCGTGCACAATATTCTGCGACCTCTGAACAGTATAGCTTAGCCATCGCGGCCAGTTTTTGAAACTCCAAACCATTTTGTTTTAGCCAGCATGCCTTATAGAGAAGACCCTCTGCAGCTTCAATACGTGTTGCCATTTCCGCCAATTTAAATGCCACCGCCTGATGTTTAGCGATCGGTTTACCGAATGTTTTTCTTTCATTGGCATACTTGATCGTCATGTCAAGGGCACCTTTTGCCAATCCAAGACCCATTGCTCCAATAGAAAGGCGTCCATTGTCTAAGGTCTCCATCATAATTTTGAAACCTTGCCCTCTCTCACCAAGCATACTACTTGCTTTAACCCTAACATTATCAAAGTAAAGCTCGCCCGTATTCGAGGATCTCCACATCATTTTATGCTTCATGGCATTAGCGGTCAGGCCTTTAGCTCCCGCTTCGACTATAAAACAACTCAATTCAGGTCGCCCATCTTGCTTTTTCCCTGTAACCGCTTGAACGGTTATCCCTTGAGTTAAGGAGCATGCTGAATTGGTAATCCAAATCTTAGAGCCGTTGATGACCCACTCTCCGGAGGCTGAGTCAAATACAGCCGTCGTCTTGGAAGCTTGTGCGTCAGATCCGGCTTCGGCTTCAGTGAGCCCAAAAGCCCACAATCCTTGGCCCGTGCACAAGTTAGGGAGATACTTTCTTTTTTGCTCTTCATTCCCGAAGTAATAGAGTGGTGCTGCACCTAAGCTATTATGGGCTGCGATTGTCGCAGCCTGAGAGGCATCAAATCTTGCGAGCTCTTCGACGGCAACAATATACGAAAGATAGTCCATCCCTTGACCACCATAAGCAGGATCAACAACCGTCCCCATGAGGCCAAGGGCCCCCATTTTTTGAGTAATCGGTACGGAAAATTCTTCTTTTTCATCTAAAGCCCCAGCTACTGGAACTATTTCTGATTCTGCAAATTGGCGGATGCTCTGGCGCAGCATGGTTAGTTCGTCACTCTCTTGGTAGGAATACATGTCAGGCTCCTAAATTTCTAAATCTGTGTCTAATTCCACATCTAAGTCAATATCTCGCATCCGGCCTTCTCTGCCAGTTGCTCCCAGCAAAATACCAAGAAAGGACCTATAACGCCATTCTGTAATTTCGCCTCTTTCCAAGGCATCTTTTACGGCGCACTGAGGCTCTTGCAGGTGCTTACATTCACGGTATTTGCATTTTCCAATAAGGGGCCGCAATTCACGAAAGCAATATTGCAGCTCAGGTGGAGAGCGCTTGTCAATACAAAAGCTCCTTATCCCAGGGGTATCCACAACATACCCGCCTCGTCCAAATCGAATGAGACTAGCATAACTTGTCGTGTGCCGCCCCTTATAAAGAATATCCTGATCTTCGACATCCTGTTCAATTTCAGGCTCCAATAGGTTTGCAATGGAACTTTTACCAACCCCAGAGTGTCCCGACACTAAAGATATTTTTCCTTTGAATAATTTCTGGATTTCTTTGGCCTGTGCTGGAGCCTCGTCCTTAGACAAGTTAGATTGAATAAGGAACACGCGGTAACCTATTTTTCTATATATTTCCATGTACGCTTCTATCTCTTTACGATATTCAGCCATGGCCTCGCCTGCTAGTAGGTCTTTCTTTGTCATTACAATTACAGCATCCATGCCCTCTGACTCAGCTAGAGTAAGATAACGATCAATAAGTCCCCACTTTACCTTGGGATCTAGAACTGATGCGACAATTACCAGCTGATCCAAATTACTGGCCAATACGTGCGTAATTTCTGGATTGAGTGGGTCTCGGCGTGCAATTTTATTGCTGCGCTCGACCAAATATTCCACAACCCCCTGGGGCAAATCATCACTCGGATTTGAGACCTCAGGCACATCAGATCTGCATACAACAATATCACCAACCGCTATAAAATTACGCTCTGTGCGCAGGGCTTGAAGATATCTTTTTGCAATAGTACCCAGCCATACATCGCGAGTGTCAATTTTCCCCTTTAAATTGTCAGGAGAAAGGAAGCAGAATTTTTTATGAACTTCTACAATTCGGGCAGTAAAATAGCCTTCGTTTTTTTTAACAAAAGTCTGAGCGTCCTTTAGGCTCAATATAAACGAGTCCTCTAACTGAGCATTCTTAGATGACTTACCGCCCTTAGCGCGCCTTATCTTTTCTACTTTATCAATTCGATCCAGTTCTTGGTCGTCTTCCCACCAGCGGCCTTTTTTCATGTCCAGTCCTTTTTTGAGCCTAAAATGGACCTTTTGAGCTGTATGGGAATAAATGAGGCTAAGCTTTGTCGTATCGGTTCCAGCTCTGGTCCTACCTTAAAGGAGCCATCTTCTTGCAAAACCAGCACCCCTTGATCTCTAAGCTCTCCATAAACACCCGGTAGATATTCTTTAAGAGTCAAGTTAACCAAGTTATCACCTTGAATAATGGCGGTTCGCTCCATCAGTGTCTTTAAAACGCTTTCTACATGATCGCGGCCTACTGGGGTTCCACGTGCATTTAAATCTGCCAACAGCTCAACCCCTATGCCATAAAGTTGAAGCTGACTAGAAATCATGTGGGCTAGAATCGTCAAATCGGAATATCCTTGCTCTGAATAGTGGGGCTTTCTTATTTCGTGTTCGTTGATCCGATCTAAAAGGCCATTCTCAACCAGGCCATCGATATAAAGTCCCGTAATCAGTTCTATCTCAGACAGATTCCACTTGAGAAAAAGCTCGCGCTTCAACCAAGGATATACAGCTTTTACCGCTTGCTTGATTTCAGATGTACTTAGAACATCACGGTTTTGGAACATTTGAGCTATAGCTCCAGGGATTGCCACAAGGTGCAAAATACAGTTTCGATAGTAGGAAAACTTTACGGATCCTTTTTGCTCAATATAAATGATATCGCCAGCAATATTCTTAAAATTCTTAAGCCCGAGGAGCTTTGTTGCTTCGTCTAATGCTAGAGGAAATTCTAAATGATCAAACGTAGTGCCAGGATCATAGGAAAACTTTTCTAGAAGCTTCCAAAATCTTTCATAGACAATCCCAAGTTCATCTCGCGGTATCGCTTTATTTTGCGAGGCTAAAATAATTGCTGCCAGTAGGGAAGTGGGGCTTAGCACACTTGCTTGATTGACTCGAACCATCATTTCCTGCGCGATCTCTGTTACCGCCCTAGAAAGACCTCCACTTTTAACTTCATCAATGCTGCGCCAATCTGGAACCTTGTCGTTGAGAAAGTCACCGAGTACTAAGGGGGTACCCACAGAAACATATACTTTACCGAAGGATTCTCTTAATATTTTAAGATTTTCCAGAATCGTGAAAACTGATTCACTTTGCTTATCTCCCCCACTCAACTCTTTTTCGTAAGTTTTTCCCTCTACGATCTTGTCATAATTAATTGAGATAGGAACAATGACAACCGGCCGGTCTTTATTGCGCAGCTGACTTTCAAAAACCATCGAATACATTCCCGTCTTGGGTGATAGAAGGCGCCCAGTTCGAGACCTACCGCCTTCGGGAAAGAAATTTATAGGATAGCCTTTAGTCAACAAATAATGGACATATTCAGAAAAAACCGCCGCATAGAGTCTATCGCCCTTAAAGGAGCGGCGCATAAAAAAAGCTCCCCCTCGACGTAGGGCAAAGCCTACGGGGAAAAAATTTAAATTAATGCCTGCCGCCGTATGGGGTGACATATAACCTAAATTAAAAAGAACATAACAAATTAATAGATAATCCATGTGAGATCGGTGATTGGGGACATATACTATAGAGTGATCGCTGCCTAAATCAGCTAGATTCTTTTCGCCTTTAATCTCTACCCTTTTGTATAGTTTGCTCCAAAGCAAATGGAGCAATTTTTCATAAACAAGAATAGCAGGATGGGTCATGTGGGACGCAATTTCTCCCGCGCACTTTAGAGCCTGTTTTTCGTATTTTTCTCTATTCTGTCCTTTTTTGGCAAGTAAGTCATCGATAGCAGCCTGTACCTTCGGCCCCTTAACGACCGCGTTTAATACTTGCTTTCGATCATACATAAGTGGACCGAGGGAGACTATGGCTTGCTGATGGAAAAACACTCTAAGATTACGGTTAAGCTTACGAGTGGTCTGCTCAACGCCTTGTCCTTCTCCAAGAAGTGAATTTAGCTGCATGGGGCGCCCGAAGTTGCAAAATACACTGCGTCCATGAATCAAAATGGCACAAAACTTCTGCCAAACTCCTCCATGTTGCGTGTCTAAAAAAAGCAGTTTTATCCAAGAAGTTTGCTCGCTCCCTGGATCCCGTCCCCAAAAAATAGAAACGGGGATGACATTAACATCCACTTGGTGCCTAGAGGCTAATTCCACAACCGTTTCCATAGCTGAACGTATGGTTTTACCTCTTTTTGTAGATAAAATTCCGACCTTGCTTAAATAGACAAATGTGGATCTCTCACCGCCAAACAATGCGTTTAAATCTGCATAAGGACGGGGGAGATGCATTTTTTTACAGTGATAGTCTAACACTAGCCAATCTGAAAAGGACCTTGTTCGCAGTACATAGAGGGTGCTTTTGCTGCGATCTGCTTCAAAATCTTCGGGGACCGCTCGGCTTCTAACTAATAGGTAGAGAAGTGGTCTAAAAAGCCAAGAAAAACGTAAGAGTATATTTAATATCCACATCGCGTCACTGCCCCAATTCGAGATTGTCTATCAAGCGAACGCCACCAACTCTCACGGCTGCTAAAAAAACAGAAGCTTCTGTAATTTCATCCCCGTCCCGCCTTAAGTCGGATTGATTGGCTACTTTGCCATATTCAAGCTGAATTTCCGGATATCTTGCGATTTCCTCGGCAAAGGCATTTTCTATTTCGCTTCGACTTCGCACGCCTGACTGAAACATATCGAACGCAACGTTTAATGCAACGGGCAAGGCCAAACTAACGTGCCTTGAAGACTCATCTAAATACCTGTTTCGACTCGAAAGCGCCAATCCATCTTCCTCCCTAATGGTTTCCATGGGATGAATCTTTATGGGCATATTGAGATCGCGAACCATTTGCTCAATTATTTTTACCTGCTGATAATCTTTTTTTCCAAAAATCGCGTGATCACAATCGACTAAATGAAAAAGCTTTAAAACGATCGTTGCAACTCCTCTAAAATGCTGGGGCCTAAAGGGGCCGCAGAAATCTAAGGACATCATCGAATTATCTACCCAAGTCTGAAAATCCGGAGGATACATTTCAGAAGCATTGGGGGTAAAGACAGCGTCAATTTTAAGATGTTTTATCTTTTCAAGGTCATCTCGTAACGTTCTTGGATATTTTGAAAAGTCTTCATTGGGGCCAAACTGGCTAGGATTGACAAAAATACTTACAACTACCTTGCTGGCTAGGGACTCTGCATATTGCATCAAAGCCAAATGCCCTTCATGGAGCGCTCCCATGGTGGGAATAAAGGCTATAGTTTCGCCAGCTTTTTTCCAATCTCTCGATACGGATAACATTTCATTTAGACTAATTATGGTGCGGGGCAGTGACAACGTCATCTCCACTCTGGGTAAGTGTATACATCTACAGAAAAAAACACGAGAGGACAATGCCTCTCGTCAATTATGTTTTTCACCCATTTACTTATAAAGGCAAAAACGGCCAGGGTTTGCAATCCATAAAATGATCCTCCTGATCATTTGGAGCCTTAATAGCTCCTCACACTATCCTTCGTCATGCATCTAGTAGAACTAGACCCCAGGCCGTAGAAGCAATTTGCTTCTAAATAATGCTTCGGATGACCTTTAAATAATCCTGAGTCTGACACAAAAAAAGTTGCTAAAAAAGGGCTCAAGTCCGTCTGGGCTTTTCATCTATTTATCGAGACTAATTGGATATTTTATTGTCTTTTAGGCGCTTCGTAAAACTAAGTCTTCTAAGTTTGCCCTTGCTGCCTAAGGACCCCAAATCCCTGCCATTAAATGTCACGTCTACCGCTGCTGCATCGTAGATAAAAAACTCTGCATTGGTTTCAAACGAATAGGAATGAGTCGCAGGACTTAATGTATCGACTTCAAGAGTCTGGCCATCAATAAAGGCTCGGATCTTTACGTCTTCTTTGGCTGTTATTTCAATTACTTGCTTACCCTCTGGAATCGCCAGCGTCCCTTTTACCACCGGACTGACAGGAACTATCGGGATTGCGCTGGTGGGCTCGCGCTCCACAGCTTTCTCTACCACTGCCTCAGATTCAGGCAAAGCAGCAGCCTCTAAAACCTGCGGCTCGCTTGAACCAAGAATCTCTTCCGCCTTGGGAGACATTATGGGCTCTTCGATCACAGTTCCATTAGGAGCCCTCTCTCTCGGCCAAAGCGCAGCCGCCAACACAACGGCGGCCCCACCCACGATCGCCCAAAGCTTAGAAAATGCAAATTTAGGCGGCGGAGTTAAATGTTCCTTGCTGGCTTGGGCTTTAATGGCAGGCTCTCTTGGCGTCTTTTCTTTTTTAGGCTGCTGCTTACTTGCGGTCTCTAACATCAACTTATTGTCAAGTTCCGCAGACTTAGAAGGCAATTCAGCTTCAGCTCCCTGTCTTGTAGCATCCGCAGACACGCCTTCAGCCGCCGCCCTAAAACCAGGTATTTGGCTATAGGCATCCGCAACTTGAATTTCTTCGGCGGTTCTGGACACAGAATTTCGAGTTTCAGGAAAATCCTGAAGCTTGGTCCCCGCACTGGTTTTCTCCCCATGAGAGTCTTTTGTGATAGGGTCTAAAGCTGGTCTCGTAGGCACTTGAGGGGACTCCATAAAGTGCGGCTTCACCACTTCTTGATCGCCAAAGTTCCAATTTGAGGATTTATTTTCGATACTTTCATGTCTATCAATATTTTTTTGTGCCATTTTTGAAACTTCCTGCCTGTCAGCAGATTTTCTCCCGGATGCCGACTTTCGTACCTCGACGTCTTCATGCCCCTTGCGACCCATGTCGCATCCATGGTTTCTTAAAGTTCTTGAATACGCGTTTACGAAAACGTCCTGTGGCATTTTCAATTGGCGCGAAATGCTCTTTAAAAATCCCCTGACAAATACCTCACTGGGCAGGCCATCAAGGTTGCCTTCATAGAGTCCCATGACAAACTCAGGATTGATCCGTGTGAGATGGGCAATCTCAGCTGGAGTCGACTCAGCCAGCTCGCAGGCAGATCTAAAAAGTCGCGAAAACTCCGCTTTTCGCGCCTCCAGGGGCAAATTTTCAATAGTATTTAAGCTTTCAACGATTTGATCTTTAGACATACTATTCATTACTGCTCCCAACTCACCTTTTTTATTGTAATCTTGTATAATACTTAATTAAAGCCAGTATACCTGCTGTATGGAGTGTCTGATGTATTTCAGCTCGATTTGTAAAATAAGTACTATCACGAAAAGTACCCGAATCTTATCCATCCTTACATTATCCCTTGGTTTTATAGCATGTCAATCTTTTCAATCACAATCTGACAGCGAAGAAAAAAACAATCTAGCTCTGAAGACGCGAATTAGTATTTCTGCCGACCTCATCGACCGCGGGCAAGCAGCAACAGCGCTAAGTGACCTAAGGGCGCTGCTAATAGAGCAGCCCGATTCTCCCGATGTTTTGACCATGAACGCCATTGCTCATCTTGCCCTAAGTAACTATAAGCAGGCCTTAACTCTGCAAACCAAGGCCTACAATCTCGAAAACTCCACGGCTATGGGTGTCACTCTAGCTGGAATTATGATTGTAAACGAAAAACTAGACGCGGCAGAAAAACTGCTATTAAAACTGAGCCAAGACGCTACCTACAGCTTCCCTGAAAGGATTCTCCAAAATTTGGGCCTTATTTATGAAAAGAAAGGTAAATTTAATCTCGCTATCTCCCAATACAAAAAGGCCCTTTCGTTAAATCCTACCTATTTTCCCGCCATGAATCTTCTTGGCCGGGTGTATGAAAAGACAGGCAATCAAGCCAATGCCACATTGGTGTATAAAAATGCGGCTCTGATTTGCCCTGCATGTTATGAACCGATAAATTTACTCTTTCAGCAATTGATTATGAAAAATAAGCACCAAGAGGCCATAAATCTGGTCGATATCTACCTGAAAGGAAGCGATCTTCTGCCAGAGAATAGAACGCTCGCCTTACAACTTAGGAAGAGGGCCGAGGCTTTGGGCCAGAAACAGGCAACTAGGGAAAAACATGGGACACCAAAGGGTGGCTAATGCAATTAGGGCTTTGGCGATACGAAGGTGCGGGCTATTTCGAGTAATAAAACGTGGAGTTTCTATGAACAAACGAACCTTCTTTGTAGCTTCAGCCCTTTCCTGGACATGCATTTCAGGAATGGGTCGCGCGGCAGAGGCGCCATTACAAATTGAAGATCGCTATAAAGCACTGGAGTCGTTGGCACGTGGGCTCTATTTTATTGAATCCATGTATGTAGATCCTAAGGCCGTGAATCCTGACTTCCTTGTGCAAAAAGCTCTTAAGGGAGTTACTGGTAGCCTTGACCCTCACACCACAATCATGCCTAAAAAGGCTTATGAGCAGCTTAGCTTAGATACCCAAGGAAAATTTGGCGGCGTGGGCGTGATTGTCTCCTATGAAAAAAATAAAATTAAAATCATTGCTCCCATGGAAGGCTCTCCTGCCTGGGAAGCTGGAATCCGCTCTGGAGATATCATTACTGCAATCGATGGAAAGAAAATTGAAGACATAAACGGTGAAGAGGCCCTAGATCGTATGAAAGGCGAGGTAGGCACTACACTTTTACTTACAATTAAAAGAGCAAACGAACCTAAAGACTTACAGTTTAAACTTGTAAGAAAGTTCATCAAAGTAGCTTCAACCCGCGGTCAGTTGCTTTCCGATACCATCGGGTATGCTAGAATTTCTAGCTTCCAAGAGGATTCTAGTGAGAATCTTGAAAAAATACTCAATGGATTCAAACAAATAGATGGCCTGGTTTTAGATCTTCGAGACAATCCCGGCGGCCTCTTAGATCAAGCAGTCAAGGTAAGTGATCTGTTCCTAGAAAGTGGTGTGATCGTCTCTACAGTCGGCAGAGACCCTAAAAAAGTCGAACGTGAATTCGCCCACAAAAATGGAACATACCCCAATTTTCCTATCGTCGTGCTAGTAAACAGCGGCTCTGCAAGCGCATCTGAAATCGTCGCAGGCGCCCTTCAAGATCATAAAAGGGCCTTAATTATGGGCTCTAAAACCTTTGGAAAGGGATCTGTTCAAACGTTGATTTCCCTTCCCAATGGTTCCGGACTGAAATTAACGATTGCCCGATACTACACACCTCTCGAGCGCAGTATTCAAGCCATAGGAATCACACCGGACATAGCCGTTGATGCGCATCCCATGGATGCAGATTCGGATCGGGCGTCTCAAGATCGAACTCCTAAAGACGGAAAACCAACAAAACGCAGAAAAGAATCAGACCTGGAGGGGCATATATCTGCAGGAGATCTTTCAGAACTTGCCAAGGATTCTGGAATCACTGGAGAAATTAAAAATTGGCCTGAAGCCATGAAAGAAGATACTGAACTAAAGACTGCTTTCAGCTACCTAAAGGGCTTCAAAATGTTTTCACCACCCAAGTCGAAAGGCTAGTTTAGCTGAAACGATACGCCTATGGGAAGCTCTGGAGGGATTCTATTTTCAGGCGAACCAACGAGGCCCTGATTCAACACATCGCTAGCGAAAAGTTTCCTGTGTAGGAAACACAACCACCCAATAGCGATCATATTTGGCAGACATAACTTTTCGGCCACGAGAGCGACAGAATTTCACATAATTTCGGTACTGATTTTCTTCCGTAAAACATTTAATAAGAAATTTGCACTCTTGGCAGGAGAGTATGGGATTAATTTCCGCATGTTTATTGATGGTTTCCAAACAGCATGGCAGCAGGGCATGTTCACGCATCGGTGCTTCAATATAACTTATGGAGTTATCCGGATTGGTATGAAATTTATCTGACATGATTTACCCCTTACTTAAAACCTACTTCAACTTGTTTTTCAATGATACGGTTTTTCAATGATACGTTTTTCAACGATAATAGCCGTTCCAAAAATCAGCCGACCAAGATGAGCAACAAGTTTTTCTGCTACTACCATTACTGACACATCTTGTCCCAATTGTAAACAAAGGGACGTCACGCCGCGCCCTTTTATTCCGCAGGGTACGATGTATTGAAATAGGTTGAGGGTGTTGGATATGTTTAATGCCAGCCCATGCATGGAAATCCGGTTAGAGACTCTAATTCCAATGGCACAAATCTTGTGGTCACCCACCCAAACTCCCGGATAGTCCGTGTCACGATGTGCCTTTAGCCCAAACTCAGCTAAGGTAAGTATCACAGACTCTTCAAGAATATGGACATAAGACTTAGCGCCCAATTTGAGCCGACTCAGTGCCAATATGGGATATATCACAAGCTGGCCTGGTTCATGGGCTGTGATTTCCCCGCCCCGATCTGAGGACTCAACTTGAACCCCAGAATTTGACAGCTCCGAATGGGAAGCTACCAGCAGTCCCCAGTCGCCGTTTTGCCCCAAAGTAATGGTGGGGCTATGCTCTAAACATAAAAAAATTCCTTCAAACTCACCTTGAAGTACCTGGCTTTGAGCCACTTTTTGGGCCTCAAAACCGTCTCTCCAGCTCACTAATCCCAGGTCAAACGCCGCGAGTTTCATGGGTAACATCCTTACCTTCTAAGCGCTTGGAAATATTCTCTGACGACGGTGCCTGCCGCAGGCGACGCTCCAGCGCTTTTGATTCAAAATCCATAGATCACTTTATGGCTCCTATCTCCAACAGCCAATCCATCGGACCTATCCCGCTTCGAATGATTTTAGGCGGTTCTTCTGTAAGGTCGACAATGGTCGTCTCTAAAGGAGCAAGGCTCTCACCTAAATCTAGAATAAGATCAACAGCATGCCCAAAGCACTCCTCAATCTCGTAGCCTTTTGTAAGAAAGTCGTCTTTCCCCTCGGGTTTTGGAAGAGATCCCGAGGCCAGCGGCTTCCCAAAGGTTTCCAAAAGCGCCAGCAAAAGAGGAGACTTAGGGATACGAACGCCAATAGACTTTCTTTTGTCGCCTAACTGCCGAGGCAAATTCTTGGCACGGTTTAAAATGAATGTATAAGGTCCTGGAAGAAGCTTCTTGGATACCCTATAAGCAGTGCTGCTTAATACTGCATACTCAGAAATTTGAGATATGGAGTGCATCAGTAAACTCAGGGGCTTTTCTCTTGGATGGGAAGGCTTGAGTCGAAAAACTTTATCTACAGCCGCCGCATTCGTAGCATCACATGCTACGGCCCAATTAACATCGGAAGGATAAATAATTAAACCGCCGCTTTCTAGCACTCTTTGCGCCTTAGCAAGATCTTTGACGCTTGGGGGGGAGTCGTAAGTATAAAGGTGTAAAGCCATTTTTTCTCGCTTACCATGACACCTGGTTCTATCATAGATACAAAATAGAATGAAGCCTGGAGTGACGGCCCATGAAAATGATTCTACAAAGAATTTCAGAAGCAAAAGTTGAAGTCGCAGGGACTAGGGTAGGGCGAAGCGGCCCCGGTTGGCTTGTACTCTTTGGAGTGGGGGCAGAGGATAATGAAACCCACTTACTCCCCATGTTGGAGAAGCTGATTCATCTGCGTGCTTTTTCTGACTCAGCAGGCAAAATGAATTTAAGCCTCATGGATATTAAAGGATCATTGCTGATCGTGAGTCAATTTACTCTTTATGCCGACCTCGGCTCTGGGCGACGCCCTAGCTTTACAAAAGCGGCAGCTCCAGATGTAGCCCGAAACCTCTATGAAAAGTTTGTAGCCTTAGCTAAAGAGAAGGGCATCCCCACAGAAACAGGGTCATTCGGCCAGCACATGGAAGTGTCCTTAATCAACAGTGGCCCAGTGACCTTCCTATTAGACTCCAAAGAGATACTCCCATGACCATAGATTCAAACATAATATTGCTTTATATACCATGCCCTAACGAAGAGGTCGCTCGTCTGCTGGCGGAAAAAGTAGTGGAGCTAGACCTGGCTTTTTGCGCCCAAGTATTTCCTAAAATGCTTTCTTATTACAAATGGCAAGGTCAACTAAACACTGATGAGGAAATTCTTCTCATCCTCAAAACTCAAACTCATTTAGAAGCAAAACTTAGAGAAAAGATTTTAAACCTTCATCCCTATCAAGTACCATGCATTCTCAAACTTAACACTGAAAGTCTAAACCCCTCCTATACACAATGGGCACTTTCCGCAAAATAGAATGCGAAGGATGTGACACATTATTCTCAAAAGGAGACACCTCTTAAATACAAAAAACTGTTCGACGCTTTGGTACAAACATTTCTCAGATCAAGTGGGCAGTGTAAAATACAACTCTATTTTAAAAAACCTCTCTCGCAGAAGCCTGAGCAGACTTTTCAAAGTTAGTAAGTGAGACAGGAATCTTTTACGTGAAAACCCGCCAACTCGCCAAGAATCCCATGTTGCCATCGCAACCTTTCCAATCTCTTTTACTTGTCAAAAGAAATGATCACCAACTCCAATCTTGTCATGAAAAGTCTTATCTTGAAGCCGAGTCTACCAAGTACGTAAACTTTAATGTAAAATACATTCTTCCCTAACTAAATTAAAATAAGGATGATTTGTGAAACCTAACTTGCCTTACAAATTTTTCATCGCAATCACATTGATGACTCTATCTTTTTCCGGTTGTAAACCTAAAAGCTCAATAGACGAAGATACCTACACAAAATCTGCTAACGCAAAATTCAAACTTACAGAGGGCGAGGAGAAGCTACTCGATGTGTATGGAATACGCGAACTTTACAATGACTTAAAAAAATCCGATTCACAAGAAATCTTAGAGCGCTTCTTATACGCAGCTGACTCTATCCATCAAATATCATTTAGCACGATTAAAAAGGTAGGCTCAGCGGATCAAGACACCACTGTTAAGGGCCTTGCTCAAGCCTATCAAACCTATAGAACAGAATTCTTTCGGATAGAAGCACTGATTCGCTTATACCGCAAAGTTGACGATTATGAAAAATTTATGGAACCGCTCTATACAAACGAATCTAAATCAGGACTAAGGCCTAATTTTGGTATTAAACAGATGGAAGACGGCTTAGGTCAATATGGTGAAAAGGCAATGAATCTAAAATTCTCTCAAAGCGTAAACGCTTCTCCTCAAGTACTCAGTTTTCAAAGCACAAATTTGCAAAAAAGTTATTCCATCTTAAGCCAATTAATAATCACTGATTGGCTGCCGAACGCTCAAGGTCAGGTTCCCTACCTCACAAGACTCTTTTCTCAGCTTTCTAAAAACAAAAAAGATCTTTTGACCAACGAAGCTGACAACTCAAAAATAGTCAAAATTCTAACTCGAGAATTGGAAGAATTTGACTCGAAAGAATTAGATTTTGAGGATTTAGAGGAGGGATATCACGAACTTAGAAGAAATTTAAGGTGGATTCCCATACTGATTGTAAGCTTTGATGGGCTTATCTATCCCGATGCTACTGCAGGAAACTCAGGAGTTCCCGATTACGAAGCCACCATGTCCCTGCCGTCAGTTACCGAAGGAAAATACTTTCAAGCTCTACAGCTGATGAGGCGGCCAAAAGGATATAAAAGATTCCCTATCTCGCTTTATGCTGCATCGTCCTACTATGCAGAGCAAATCGGATACATCAAAGACATTTTGCAAAATTACCATGCGTTGATTAGTGCCTACAAAAACAGCGGATTGAGCGATATAGATGCCACATCCACGGCGAAAAAATTGCTTTTAGACCATGGCTATAAGGAAGTTGACTATTCACCAGCGCTTGTCAAAGACTTAGCGACGACGAAACCCCTTATTCTTATGAAATTCGCACCACACGGCAGAGACATATCTCGTTTGGTCAAAGGCAAAGAAACGGGAATATTCAAGAAAATTACAAAATTTCTTAAGAAATAGCTTCGGCTGAAAGGATACATTGCTTTGAAAAATAAAACTCTAAAATGGATACCTATACTGGCGCTAACCGCGTCAAACCTGAATTGTCGACCCAAAATGGCAGACCCTTCAGACTTAGTTTCGAAAAATGGATCTCTATTTGACCCTTCTTCCATCGCAAAGATATCATTCTCAATGAATGGCGACGACTTGCAAAAAATGAAAAGAGAGGGCAGAGACATATCAGAAAAAATCAACGAATGTCGCTCTGATGTTGACGTAGACCCCTACAAAAAATACAAAGTGAATGGACTAACCCTTAACGGATCTAACTTAGGCGGAGCCACACTTTCTAAGAAAGGCTACATGGGATCGCTTAGCGCCGCTAAGCCGTCATTCAAGCTCAAAGATGTATCTAAAAATATCGATGAAATCGTACTGAATTCAGACCGCCAAGATCCATCGCATATCAAGCAGTGCTTGGCTTATTTCTTCTTCGACAAAGCTGGTTTACCCACCCCAAAATGTCAACTCGCGGAGGTGAGTATACAAGCTGGAGGTCATACTCAAAATCTCGGCCTCTACACTATGGTAGAAAGTCCCAAAACCGCTTACGAAACCATTGACGGACAATCAGGCATTTTAGTTGAAGGCACCCATGCCGATTTTAGTGACTCTGGGCGAAATCGTTTTGAGATCAAGACTAAAGATTCAGGAAATGACAAAGCGAAAATCAAAAATTTAATTAGTGAAGTTACCGCCATTCTAAAAACCCCACCTTCCAGCGCGGGATATGAGCAACTTGCAAATCTGATCGATCTAGAAAGCTTCTACAAATTTTGGGCTACAGAAGCTCTTATAGGTCACTGGGATGGCTACGCGAACAACATGAATAATTTTATGTTCTTTGTCCCTAGTAAAGAAGGCGGACTTGGAAAAATAAAGTTTCTACCTTGGGGGACAGACGGTACATTTGTTAAAACAGACATTATCAATCGCGGTGTTAAAAATCGCCTATATCATGTTTCATCATCTGCTGCACTCCCCAATTGGCTGATCAAGTACGAACCATCAAGAAAGCAATATTTAGCTGTAATCAAGGAACTATTAGCTAAGACATGGGGACCTCAAGCACTTGAAAAATTCAAAATGCTTAGTACTTTATCTATGAAGTCAACTACATCTCGAGATTCTGAATATGGCAATGTCATTAAAAGAATTCAAGATTACCTAGATAACCAAAAAAGAGTTCTTGAATCGGAATTAGCGTCTGTCAGCTCTAGTTCCTACAACTCCCTAGAAAAAGGCACAATTAATTGCTGGGCTCCCATTGCTGAGATATCCGGAGTCATTGATGCAATGAGAGCAGATTCTCCATTTTCATTTCATTCCGAAGTCGGCTCAAGTTCCTTGAGTCTATCCTTGATTTCAGAAGGTGGAACAACTCAGGCTCCAGTATCTATCTTGGGCACATCCCTTGCCATGAGACAGGTTTTAGAGAATCGCGATATAAGTCTAACCACACAATTTACCACTCCGGCTATACCAAATGTCATATTTGCGTTTTCAACTATTACGGAAAAAGATCTTTTCCGCACGCTGAACGCCCCCATGGGTCACTTGGGATATGCGAATACGGGAGCTCTGCAAGTCCAGGTAGATCCGAGCGCTGGCGATGCTGGCTGGATGGAACTTGGCCTGATTGGTGGCGGCTCCCTAACTATTTTAGATGGCGCCCCCGAACCCAATGGAGGGGCTTATACGCTACCTGAAAAGAGTAAAGTTTCATTTACAGGAAAGATTTATAGTAAATATCCTCTAAGTGTTTTATTGAAAAAACTCAAGAAATAGTAGGCGGTAAGGAGTCTAGCATTGAATTAGTTTTTTACGGAAAATCCCATATTTAAGAAAAGTAAAAAACAAAAAAGATCTTAGCCGCGTTTTAAAAAGCAATTTAGAAAACAATTGAACGCATAAAATCAAGAGAATCGAAAATGAGATAGTGGTTTATCCCACTATCTTTTTTTTTGAGATTTCGCGTGTCTCGAAAAACGTTTTACATAGTCACACTTTTGACAAAGGTCTTCACGTAGCTCGCCCTTTTCAAATCCTTCGAGCATATTTTGAGCCCTGGGACTGCCAAGAATGGAATCAAGAGACTGTGTGTGCAAATTCCCTAATGCTAAAACACCCTTGTCATCCAGGCAGCAGGGCACTACTGTTCCGTCTGCATGTATACCGACATGGCCAGATAAGCCATGGCAAAAACCTTTTTCGCTTAACTTTTCAGAGTCAAGTCTTGGCCATATAAATCGAGAATCAAAATGAAGATAAAGCCGATCTCTAATTTTAAAGTTCTTTTTGCGACGAACATCGACTTTTACATCGGACCAGGAAAACTGAAATGCTTCGCTACATGACACCATAATATCTGAGGGATTTAAAGAATTTACAATGACATCATTGTCCCAAAATCTAAGATTGATGTATAAATCAGGCCTCTCGCGTTCTGCTTGTGCGACAAATCGAGAAATTTTAGCCATGTAGGTCTGAGGTGAGGCTCCCTTAAAATTGTCCGTAAAGGATTGCAGGGAAATATTGACCTGTCTAAGCGCCGGGTGCAGCAGCACTGCCATTCTTTGCTCCGATAAGAGAACGCCATTCGTCGTCAAATTAACTCTCACGTTCTTTTTATGGGCAATGTCCAATAATTCCTTAATATGAGGATGATTCAATGGCTCACCGAGAAGGTGTGGCACCACTTCCTCGGTAACGTGTGCTACCTTACCTAATAGGGATTCAAACTCACTGACAGACATAACTTTTTGTGAACGTTCTACCTCCGGGCAAAACGAGCACTTAAGATTGCAAATATTTGAAATTTCTATGTTGATGCGCTTAAATCTAATGGCGGTCCTCATAATTCCTAAATCCTTGGACGGCAGTTTGGCCTATAAAAATTAGCCTTCTCCGCCTGCACCTTCTAGTGCAACTCCGTGAAGATTAAAAGAAAAATCTCACCTGAATACGTGGAACGCAAGGAAAAGAGAAGTCCATCGCCAAGATAGATCCGTCTGCTTAAGCTATAACTATCGAGAAGTGCGTCAGAAGTTAGAGCTTTGAATGTAACTCCATCTGAATCGAGTGCCCTGTGGATCTTGAGGTTATAACCATTGATACCTAAAGCTTCGTATTCACGCCGGTTTGTAGGGGGACAGAAAAGTCACCCAGATGAAGAACTTCCAATTCTCAATCTAGACGACTTATAGAATGATATTTTTGGACATCAGGACAGATCCTAAATGCCAAATCTTCTGGCTTGAATGAAGGACTCCTCTAGACTTTGCCGGCAGCTAAGTCACTGTCCCGTGACGACATCGTGTCGATGCCCATTTTGCTATAGAATAACTCGTCGACAGTTTTTTTAATAAGGATCCACATGAGCTCGCGGTCTGAGCATTTTGAAAATATTCCAAGAGGAATTTGAAATCCGCCTTTATCTTTTCGCCCCCCACCGTACCACTGGCCTTCTTTGTCTTGTCCGAAAACATTTTTTAGCCACTTATCTGGATCCAGAGTATGAGAGCGGGTCCTGAGGGATCCATCCACTGCAGAGTTGCCCACAATTCCATAGACAACTACCGTTTCAATGCCTTCTCGGTGAAGAAGATAATCAGCACACTGACCTATGCCGTCTCTGTCTTCTTCGCGAACATAGCCCACGCCAGCAAAAAGAAACGTTTCTTTGATATCTTTATGCTGAAGGGCAAGCTGAGTTAGGTCCATGGTTTTAGCTGGGATGGATTGTCTAGAAATCAAGCCTAAAAGGTCTTTATCAACTTTTTTTGCCAAAAACTGACTCGCCATAAAATCGATAGGTTGCGCATTGGTAAAGTCGTCAGTATCCGTTCTAATGCCGTGCATTAGGGCGGATGCAATTTTACCTTCTGCTTCCGTTTGACCTGTAAACTTGACTTCAGAAGACATGAGATACTCACAATAAATGGCTGACGTAGAGCCTGCGTCTTCCCTCACATCAAGAAACTCTGACGTGACAAGGGGAAGCAATCTATGGTGATCGACAAAAACCAACAACTTTAGGTGTTCCGGAAGTTTTATGGGTAGTTCGGGACTTTGAGCATCATTTACCGCAAAATACTGAAACGAACTGGCGTCAAACTTATCCGACCAATGAATCATATCAATATCTAATTTTTTGACTAAGGCACGATTTTCGTGATGAGAAATTTCATCGAAATAGATAATTTGCGATGAAATTTTGTAGTTTCCCGCTAGCCACTGCAATGCTAATGCTGAGCCAATACTATCTGGATCAGGATAACCTTTAATACAAATCAAAAGATTTTTACCTGAAGCTTGGGAAAGCACTCTAAACAATTCTTCGGAACGTCGAATACGCCTCTGATAACAATCCGAATCTTCGCCAGTCATAGGCAACAACTTTCGTGTTTCCATTTCATTAGGCATTATGGCACGCTCCAATGTGGTGTTTAATGATGCTGCTGTGTTGCGCTTTCTGGGTGCCACGTTATTGTCTCCAGGAACGAGGTATAAATCTATCTCATTTTTAATTGTCGGCACTAGGCCACCCTGGCTTTAAAAGCGAATAATTTGGAAAATTTGTAAAAATCTCTAAAATAGAGCGTATTGTGGGAAACTCCCTAAATTCCAATACGGGTATATTCTCACTCCTTGCTTTTTCTATTAATTTCTGAACTTTTGGCTCTTTTGTTAGGGACTTATCGATAGCCAGAACGAGGCCATTTTTTTTAAGCTCTGCTAAGCTACTGAGAGACTTTATGGCGCTAGATTGGTGCCACTTATGAATGAGCTCTATAAAGAACCCTTTTTCTTTCGAATGGACAAAGAAGTCTGGAATTACAATACTGTTGCTTATGGTTAAAAATTTCGTGTTGTTTTTTATCTCGACACTTTCTTTCTGAAAGGGATGCTGACCGACCAAAGACTTAAACTCTTCAGGAATATAGGCGTCATGAGTTTCAGGGGCGCCAAAAAAAGCTTTCCCAGAAATGACTTCAAGCTTTAGTGACATCGACCTAACTTCGACCTCTGTGTTCAATTTCCAAGAGGGTAAATCAATGACATGGTTAACAAAGCTTGAGAGTCTGGATCCGTAGGCGATGTTATGAGATCCAAGGGCTAACGGGCCTGAAATTCGAAGACGACTAACTTTTTCCTGAATATCTAGAGACTCTAAAATCAAACGGTGAAATTTAGAAGCTCTTAATAACTTTCTGACCTGTGCTAAATCTCCAGATATTTCAATATCAATAGCATTGCTTGAAAGCATCAGACCTCTTAAAAGAGCTCGATTATATTTACCCAAAATGCTGGCGGCTGATATTGAACTTGGCATTGTAATGAGCGAAAAGTCTGGCAAATCTGCATAAAGTGAAGCGGATATTTCTTCAAAAGATTTCTCTGCGCGCTCGGCGATCATCGATCTAAACTTTTCTATATCGCCGGAACAGATTTTTCTTAGTTCTTCGCTTAAAATCAAATAGTCACGGCGCTTTTCCGAAAGATCGTCTGGATCATCGGATGCCGATGATTCTAGAAAAACTTTAAGCATTCCTTTGTAGTAGGGCAAAGTTGTATCCGCTTCCAGATCTAATGCTTCTTTAAAGTCTTCTAATGTAGCTCCAGCAAGTCGCTCTCCTATGTCGATCATGGTGCCAGCAAGGTCTCTTGCTTTAGCCAGATCTTCGTTTAAGAAAACAGGAAAAGCCCTATCATCCTTGATTCTAACCTTAACGAGGTCCTTGGTAAGCAGCATGCTGCCTTCTCCTTTCGTTAACACCGCGTTCTGCCGTATCAGCCGCAATGATTTCATAGAGTCTGGCACGCTTTCCTGGACGCTGCCTTAAAATCCTACCAAGTCTTTGCACATGCTCACGAACGGACCCCGTGCCAGAAACGACGATACCTATGCTTGCTTCAGGTACATCTATCCCTTCATTAAGCACGCGACTCGTTACTAGGACACTCAGTCTTCCTTCTCTAAATTCTGCTAATAAATATTTTCTTTCAGCTGCCTTGGAGTGGTGGGTGATCACGGGGAGAAGGAATTCTCTACCAATCTTATAAGCCATCGCATTGTCATTCGTGAAGACGATTACTCTTTCGCCCAAATGGGTCGACAAAATCTGCCAAATCTCTGTGAGTTTTGCATCTGATGCATTACATAATGCCTTCTGCTCTCGATGTGCCCTAAGCGCCTGTTTGCCT
>CAIMVM010000152.1 GCA_903844895.1 uncultured Pseudomonadota bacterium | reverse complement strand
CCCTTTGTCATATAGGAATCGAGCGAGATCTTCCCCGTAGCATCCTGTGGCTTCTAAAGCAATTGTAGCTGACGTAATATTCTTTTGGTCAAACCAGTTTAAAAGAGCTTCAAATCCTTTAATATCATTGGAAAAAACACGGTTAAGCCACTTTTTGCATGAGAAGCTTAATGCTAAATCAAATTTTTTCTTGGAAATATCAATCCCGATCACTATCATGCTCATTGAACGACTCCTTTATTGGTGTTTGTTCGTTGTTTCGGTCAACCTTGTGAATTCTGGATATTCTTATTTAAGATTCCTAAGATACTGTACGACCTATGAAACAATCGGGAAAAGGGACTTAAATCTCACCCACGGACTTTCAAGTAGTAGGGGTAATGCGGGTTCACCTTTTCCCACCCTATCGGCAGCAGCTTACCACTGATGGGGCACCTTCGGAACATACAAGGGGTAAATTTATAGTGCTCATTGATCGCAAATTGGTATCAATTAAAGAATCGAGTAGGAGGGGCCTCGCGACCCCGTCCTCTCACACCACCGTACAAGCGATGTCGCATACGGCGGTTCCAGCTAAACTTTTACCAGAGCGATTTTCTGTTCCAAGTTTATGAGCCCCTTCTCGTTAAACCACGTATTAGTCATTGCATGATGAACCGGAACACTCATAGATAAACGCCACCACCCTTTCCCTGATTTTGCCAGTGGCCACGCACTTTGCGCAGGTACCCCCAGACTCATCAGGAACTTTGCTATCGGCCAAGTATGCTTTCGCTGCTTCAGCCGATAGCATCTTAGTTTGTGCCGTATCCACGTATCCAACACCCTCAGCTGCGAAGGCCACTGGGTAAGTTGGAAGTAATTGACCCATCCCCGCAGACACTCATTCAGCTCAGTAATCACTGTTTCTAAACTAACTCCACGGTTACGCTTCGTGATCCGTCTTATTTTCTCTCGCAAACGGTCTACACTGTGCTCTGCAATCACTAATTTTCCCTCTCCCAGTAATCGATATCCAAGGAATTGACGCTCCTCAACAGGAGCATGTCCGCTCTTCGTCTCGTTTACCTTTAGTCTTAGGTGCTTTTCAAGGAATCGCTTCACCGAGCCCATCACCCGTTCCCCAGCGCACAGACTCCTGACGTATATATTACAGTCATCCGCGTAACGGCAGAACTTATGACCTCGGTGCTCCAATTCCTTGTCTAGTTCATCCAGCAATAGGTTTGACATAAGAGGAGATAACGGACCGCCCTGCGGCATGCCTTCCCTCCTGCTTATGCAAACCCCCTGTTTCATCATCCCTGCGCTTAAGAAGCGCCGTAGGATTCTTAACAGCCTTTTATCCTTAATCCGCTTTGAAAGGCGAGACATTAAGATATCATGGTTGACTCGATCGAAGAATTTCTCCAAGTCAATATCCACAACAATCCCATATCCCTCCTGCACATACTCTCGCGCCCGTTTAAGCGCTTGATGAGCACTGCGTCCAGGTCTAAACCCATAGCTTGAATCCGAAAAGCTCGAATCAAACATGGGCTCCAGTACCTGAAGAATGGCTTGCTGGACAAGGCGATCGACCACAGTAGGGATGCCTAGTTGGCGAACCCCCTTCCCTCCAGGTTTGGGTATTTCCACACCTAGAACGGATTGAGGGCGATAGCTACCTGTTAGCAAGGATTCAATTAAGGACTCTTTGTGTATAGCTATCCATTCCAGCAGTTCATCAACGGTCATTCCATCAACTCCTGCTGCTCCTTTATTAGCCTTAACACGCTTATACGCTCGGTTTAAATTTAATGGCTCACATATCTTCTCCATCATTTGCTCTGTCAGAGGTTCATCGGCTTTCGACACCTTCAAGATTTGATGCTCCTCGAGCTTCGCAGAATTCATACGCTGATTTCCGTTCGGTCGTTGGTGATGGTTATCCATCTTTCCTGCCCCTCCATCTTGCTGAGTCTCAAGTGACTCTCCCTGGGTTAACTGGTTCAGGCCTTCAGTATAGAGTTTCCTCTTTACCTACTATGCCCTCTGCTGACTTCTCATGCCCCATCTGAACAGATCACTCTGCACATAGTTTGCATCACGCAAACAGGTCGTGAGATCTCCCGGGGGAAGATACAGATCTTTCCTAAGGCCAGTGCTGGATCTACTCCTATACCCTTGCGGTCGACTATTGGGCTTATCCGTCTAACGCCGTGTTACCCTGCTATAAGAGCCTTATATCCAATTTCTGTTCGTCACCACCTTATTACGTCGTCGGCTTTCTTCAGATTCCACCTCGCGATGGACACCCTTGCCTCAACTCGCGCTTCCGGTCTCCACGGCGCGCAGTGGACTTTCACCACCTAGATCTGCACCATACCCGGTGCACGTCAGCTACCTCCGGCAAAGCCGGAGGCTTGAACTTTGAGCCGCCCAAGGCGGCTTCTACCTAAACGTCAATTTGAGTTCATCCTGGCGAATATCCTCTTTTTCTTGGTTTTTTATGTATTCTCGGATCACTTTTTCATCTCTACCTACCGTAGAAATAAAATAACCCCTTGCCCAAAAGCTTTCTCCTGTAAAATTTCTCTCTTTTCCACGAAAATGTCGCGCTACATGAATTGCGCTTTTTCCCTTAATATACCCAACTATGTCTGACACGCGATATTTTGGAGGTATGGTGATAAGCATGTGTATATGGTCAGTCATCACATATCCTTCCAATACTTGGCATCCTTTGCTTTCTGCCAACTTGCGCAAAACAGAACCAATCTGATTTCTTAAAGCACCATAGAGAGCTTTCTTGCAATATTTGGGAATAAACACCAGATGATATTTGCACTCCCAAACACTGTGGTTTAGCTTTTCATATTCTTGTATATTCATTCTTGTTTCCTTTCCTTTTGGCCTGGGCGGCTCAATTGAAAGGAAACAATGCACTTGCCCGATAAGTCAAACTTTTTGGAGTCACTCCGGCAGAGCCGGAGGTTTACCTTTATTAATTACATTGACGATGAAGATTATCGCCGCCATATCCTAAGCCAGCTCAATAAAGGTGAAAGCCGCCATAGCCTGGCGCGAACTGTTTATCATGGCCGTCGCGGTGAAATGTATGAAAAATATCGAGAAGGACAGGAAGATCAGCTAAATGCGCTCGGGCTCGCCACTAATGCAATCGTCCTTTGGAACACGGTGTACATGCAAGCCGCATTAGATTTTTTACGGTCTCAGGGTGAAGTTATAAAAGAAGAAGATGAGGCGAGATTATCACCATTGGGAAGAAAACATATTAATTTCTTAGGGCACTTCTCGTTTTCATTGCCACAAGTTGTCGAGGAAGGCGCGCTTAGATCGCTAAATATTGCTGAAGAGCAAGTGCTGGCTTAGGAATAATTCCTTAGAGTAACTTTTCATTCCATTGCTTGTCACACCCCAACTTGAAGAATCGCCCGATGTGGGCTAGCTTTATTGCAGCCATATCAAACCTCACGTGTTTGGTTGGTTAGTGGCGCATGGGTGTTGAAATCACCTGTGCGTCACGCATTGCGAACGGTTCGCAACACTCTATAATCGTATAACGATATCTTGATAAAAGTCAAATCTAAACCTTGAAAAAAATGAAAAAAATACTATAATGTATTATGTGCATTACATTTGGAGGCAAGAATATGACATACTCAATTCGATTACCACATGAAATAGAGGATCGTCTTGAAAACTTATCCCTAAAGACCGGGCGGAGTAAGTCTTTCTATGTTAGGGAGGCAATTCTTGATCATCTTGATGATATTGAAGACACTTATTTAGCCGAAAAACGTTTAGAACGCATCAACTCAGGCCGCACACAAACAATCCCTCTTCAAGAAGTTATGAAACGATATGAAATGGATAATTGAATTTGATCCTTCCGCAGTAAAGGAACTGGACAAACTTGACCCTCAGCAAGCTAAACGTATATTGAGATTCTTATTTGACCGTGTGGCTCATTTGGACGACCCGAGAAGTATTGGAGAAGCTTTGAAGGGCTCTAGATTTAACACGCTCTGGAAATATCGTGTCGGGGATTATCGCATCATTACCAGCATTGAGGATAACGTTACGCGGATTCTTGTTGTAAAAATAGGTGATCGCAAAGAAGTTTATCGTTAATAAAAACCCCCTGAAAAAGACTTTTTCAGGGGG
>CAIMVM010000151.1 GCA_903844895.1 uncultured Pseudomonadota bacterium | reverse complement strand
TTGAAAAACAAGCAACTGCGGCATTCTTCCGCCTCAAAACGCAGCAAAATGGCGCAACTAAATGCGGATGCTGCAAATTAAAACAGGGCCGGAGTGAGGCGGAATAGACCAAAAAGAGGGTTGATTTTCCTACCAACACATTTTTCTACGCCTAATTTCTTGCAAAAACTGAGGCGAACTGGCAGCAATAGGCTCCCAACATAGGCTCTTAATTTCTCGTAAGGAAAGTTCTTCTAGATTAGACTTTTCTAATAGACGATGCCATCTATCTAGAATTTTTTTATCCGTCTTTGGTTTCACTTGAAGACGATCAATATTAATAGCTTCTGAAACTTTTGGAAGTCGAGCATTTCCAATCAAAGGAATGTCGACCTGTTCTGGCTGCTTTGCTCGCGCGACTAATTCCTTGAAAGCCTGTAAAAGGTTAGAGCCATTCATTGAATAACTCTTTCTTTGAATATATCAATTGAGAGACCAGACTTAACTCTAATCTTGATTTCAACCCGGCGACTAGCAGCATCAGTGGATAGGGGCCTAGATGATCCTCGGCCAGTTGAAAGTGACAAGGATCTTAAACAGTCCACGTCTTTTTCTGCTAAAAAGTCAGTAATAGAAAACGCCGTAGAAAGCACAGTATATGCTCTATCTTGTGAAAGCTTGATGTTTCTAACTTTTCCTTCTGTTGTCAAGTTACCAGATGAATCTGTGTGACCTTCGACTATAACTGACTCAATTTTCTCCTTAAGACTAGGATCGCAAAGTTTAGGGACTAAAATCTCAAAAAGATCCGAAACTAGTTTCTCTCCTTGCGGGCTCAAGGTCTCTTTATTGAAGTCAAACTTGACCTTCTCTTCGTCAAGGTTAATAATTTGAGTGTATGGGTCAGAAGGATCTTCCGTAATCGTTAAGTCAATCTTCCTGAGCTCTTCCGCCACTTCTTTCCTCAAGTCCTTTACGGCCTTCTCTGACTCTGGAGAGGCGTTGTTTTGTGTAGCAACCAACAATAGAATGAAAATGACCGCAAGGGATGTCATCAAGTCAGTAAATGAATGAGATAAATCGCTTCCTGATGACACGTTACTCTCCCTTGCCAGACTCGCTAGCCTTTCGAATGGACTCGATATTGTCACCAAGACCTTCCAAAACTTCATCTAAGTCAGAAATCGTTGATGAAAGCTTAGAAGTAGCATTGGAGAGAGACTTATCATACTCATCTAAATATCCTTGAAGCCCCGTTTTTGTTAAATCGCTATAGCGCGCCAAATTATCCCCAATTTGACGTAAAACGCTTTCCAATCCGCCTTCGACCTCTTTAAAGACGTCACGATATTTGGCAACACTATTCGCATTCTCGCCTTGTATGTCCTGGACAATGACTGTCTGACGGGTGAATTGCTCATAGGTGCTTTGAATTTTATTCTGTAGGTCTACCACCTGCTTTAAACTTTGAGACACTGAGGTAGACACATCTCCTGTGGTTTCTATGAGAGCCTTTGCAGATATCATACTTTCGTTATAGTTTTCCAAGTTCTTCTCAAATACTTTTGACATGTTTGTGTGTGTCACCGAGCTATTTGCGGGGGTTATGAGCAAGCTATTTGCGGGGGTTATGAGCAAGCTATTTGC
>CAIMVM010000150.1 GCA_903844895.1 uncultured Pseudomonadota bacterium | reverse complement strand
GCTATTTGCTATTTGCTATTTGCTATTTGCTATTTGCTATTTGCTATTTGCTATTTGCTATTTGCTATTTGCTATTTGCTATTTGCTATTTGCTATTTGCTATTTGCTATTTGCTATTGCTGTTCTGTAAATGGCCCGAGATAGATTTTATAAGAATTGCAAAAAACAACACTTTAAGACTGTTTTCATCGAGGCTTTCAGGAGTCGGATGGGCGCAGTCCATGACTAAAGCTCATTTTTTTTTTGTTGTTTCCGACACGAAGGGGCCATAGGGAGGCCCATACGTTGCTTTTAAAAAGCTATTTGACGCTTATGATCTTTTTTTGGAGTGGAGCAGGACTTTCTGAGGAAATTGGAAAACGTGCTGAACTTATCGATAGTTATGTGAAATCTCATAGCGACAATCCAGGGATTTATCAATCCACTCCCATTTATCATCTGGTCCCGTCATTTAATACGATTACTTATGCTCTCGGTGTCACATCGAGCGACTACAAGATCACGCCTAAAGAGCCGAGCATCTATGAAACCTACGCTCTTAGCGTAAAGGGGCTTAAGATAGAGCCGCATATCGCAGTTTCCCTGAAAAATATAAGTCTTGGTTTTTCTGCATTAAGAGATACAGAGGTGGGAGAGTATAAGTATGTGCAGTCCTATTCTGGAAGCGGGTACTATCAGGGTCAAAAAAGCACTTTAGCCGCGAGTGGGGTTGGCCTCAATGCAGCGATTGTTCCGTTTCCAAGGCTCCATAGGCGGCTGAAACTTGCTTTTATTCTAAATGGCAAGAGTATGTCCGTAAAACACAGCTTAAGCTCCCTCCAGGTCTCGAATCAAGAGATTGAGATGGAAGATGAAGACATGGAGATTTTAAACTACAATTTCTATCGCTACTCAGCGGGCATTAACCTCAATTGGCACTTCTTTAAGCGATTTTCTATCGTGCCTTGGGCCGACTATACCAAAACGGATTTTGACGGTGCGAGATCCCAAATCGAATCCTCGACAACTATGGTGGAGGGATTTTCTGACATGGTGGAAAAGGACTGGCAGCTCTATTTTTTAAGTCAGCCCAATCTTCGCTACGGTCTAGATTTTGCGGCAGACATATTTGGATTTGAAGTCCGTCTAGGAGGACTTCTTGGAAGTTTTGCAAGCTTAAATAAATCGGAACTCTTCATTAAAGACTCTTCCCTCGTCCTCAACGTCTCGTTTGAGCAAAAAGGCAACTGACCTTTTCAAGGAATTCCGGCTGACTGTGGCTTAGGCGCCGGAATGCGGCGCAAGTGCTGCTCGATTTGCGGGCATCTGTAGGGATGTTGTGCCCTTTTTTGTTAATACCTCTGTATGTCTCACCGGCTGCCTGTCTATTAAATTAGCTCCGATGGCTTTTCGTATCCAGGAAGGCGGATGTCTATCGGAGCGGTATTTAGGCAGAGACGGCTTTTGTCCCCTGCTTAAGATATAACAAGTAATATTTACAGCATTTTTCACAAAAAATAATGGCAGTTTTAACCAGGCGCGTGCTACACTGATAAGTCCATTTCTATTTGAAACTTATTTTTAGGAAACGTTAAAAATTATGTTTTGAGGAGAACTTGGATTTTTTTGAATTACAGGGAGGGGGCTCTTTTGACGTGGGTTGATCCTGATGCTATTGGTTACTTGCCTATATTGATTTTAATGACGATTGCAGGGGTGATTGGTCTTGCTTTGATCGGTGGAAATATTTTGCTCCCCAAGCTTTTAGGTGAGACTCCTAAGGTAAATGGGCATGAAAAAACTGATGTTTACGAGTGCGGCGTGCCGGCGACTGGAAACGCCAGACAGCAGTTTTCTGTGCGGTATTATGTCGTGGGAATCGTATTCCTTTTATTCGATGTAGAAGTTGTTTTTTTATACCCGTGGGCGGTGGTCTATAAAAAATATATCGCTACAGGGCCTTTTATTTTGTTTCAGATGGGTGTTTTTATGAGTTTGCTCGTTGCAGGATATTTTTATCTGATCGGGCGTCGTGGGCTAGATTGGGATTGAGGGGGTAATATGTCTAAAGATGGTAGTTCGGCGGTATTCCCATTGACCTTGGAATATGCTGTAAGATGGGCCCGTAAGAATTCCCTTTGGCCGATGCCTTATGGCACGTCCTGCTGCGGGATTGAGTTAATGTCGACGTTGTCTTCCACTTATGATTTGGCCAGATTTGGGGCCGAAGTCGTACGCTTTTCGCCAAGGCAAGCTGATTTGTTGCTGGTGGCTGGAACAATAACTACGAAAATGGGGCCAGTTTTAAGACAAGTGTATGATCAGATGTGCGAACCTAAATGGGTCATTGCTATGGGGGCTTGCTCGTCTTCAGGTGGTATTTTTAACACTTACTCTGTCCTCCAGGGCATCGATGAAATCATGCCTGTAGACATCTATGTCCCGGGTTGTCCGCCGATTCCTGAAGGATTGATTTATGCCATTATGCGCCTCCAAGACACCATTGAAAAAGGCTTGCCTCGTCCTAAAGCAGAGAGGCTCACTCCCGAACAAGCTAGAAATGCGATGTCCTATCGTGAAGTGATTACAGATTCCATTTTTAAAGATCCCTCGAAGAGTTCTCTTGAAGAGAGTCTTGCCCAGTCGGCTGCGCCTGAGGCGGCGAAAACTAAGTCAAGCCATTCAACAAAGGAGGGCTAGTGAGTCGTCTTCTTTTAAAGAATCGGGAAGCCCAAGATGGGATAAACGGACACTTAAAGCAAAATTATGCCCAGCAGGGGCGTTATGACGAGGATGCGAATCAAGAAGGAATTTTGTGGCTTGTGAGTTCGGGGGACCTTCCCGAAGTCGTTCGTAAATTAAGAGAGGATTCTAGTCTCGCCATGGATCGTTTGGCGGATTTAAGTGCCTATGACAATGTCGATGGAGTTGATGGTGCGGGGCGTTTTGTGTTCTTTATCCATCTTTACTCGTCCAAATTTCATTCTCGCATGCGTATTAAGTGCCTCATTGCGGAAGGGGAAGAGGTTCCGACGTTAACTGGGATTTGGCCAATGGCTAATTGGCTGGAGCGCGAATGCTTTGATATGTTTGGAATTCGCTTTCGTGGCCATCCCGATATGCGCCGCATTTTAATGGATGAGAGATTTGAGGGGCATCCGCTTCGCAAAGAATATGGACTCGAGGCAAGACAGCAGTTTAGTGACTCTCTTCCCATTCGCATGGTAACGGAAAACGAGGTATCCAAGTAATGGAAACTCTTCTTAAAAATGATCTCGTGACACCCTTGCAGGATTACTATAATCCCAACGTCTTGTTAAACCTTGGCCCCTCCCATCCCGCGATGCACGGAACTCTTCGTGTCATGTGTAGGGTCAATGGGGAGACCATCGAAGACGCCTCATGTGAAATAGGATATTTGCATCGAGCCATTGAAAAATTGGCGGAAAATAAGACCTATCATCAATGGATCGTCTATACAGACAGACTTAACTATTGTTCAGCATTAGCAAATAATGTGGGTTATGTCATGGCTGTTGAAGATGTGATGGGAATTACCATCACAGAACGTTGCATGTACATCCGCATGATTTGTTTAGAACTTGCCCGTGTTATCGACCATATTATTTGTGTCGCAATCAACGCTCTCGATTTGGGGGCGATGACAGTTTTTTGGATGCTTTATACCTGGCGAGAACAAGCTTATACGATCATTGAGGGAATGTGTGGGATGAGGCTTACGACCTCTTACGCGCGAATCGGTGGCATGGCCTATGATCTTCCTGAAAACTTTCAAGCGGAAATGAAAATCTTTTTGGAAGGTCTTCCTAAAACTCTAGATGATGTGGAAAAGCTTCTTTCTGCCAATCGAATTTGGGTAGATCGAACGAAAGATGTTGGTATTTTAACTGCAGAAGAATGCTTGGGATTTGGCCTTACAGGCCCTGTGGCTCGCGCTTCGGGAGTAGATCAGGATTTGCGCCGCGATCGTCCTTATTACAATTATAGCGATCTCGACTGGGATGTGGTTGTGGCGACGAAAGGCGATGTCTATGACCGCTATCTCGTACGAATGGAAGAAATGCGCCAGTCCCTTAAAATTCTCAAGCAACTTTGCGCAAAACTCCCCGGTGGCTCCATTTGGACCGAAGATAGCCGTGTGCTGATTCCTAAGAAAAAAGATGTCTATGAGAAGATGGAAGTTTTGATTCATCACTTTAAGATTTTTATGGAAGGCATCGATGTTCCACCCGGAGAATCCTATCGGGCTATCGAAGCTCCCAATGGGGAACTTGGATACTATGTTGTGAGTCGTGGGGGGCCGAAAGCTTGGCGGATTAAAATTAAATCTCCCTCGCTGGCGCTTTTTCAAAGTTATGAGCATTCGATCAAAGGCGCTAAGATTCCTGATGCGATTGCGATACTTGGAAGTTTAAATATTATTGCTGGTGAATTAGATCGCTAGGGAGGATAGTCCGTGATTTTATGTGAAACGATAAAGTCTAAAATGGAAGCGATTCGCTCGGAGTTTCCTACGGAGCAGGCTCTGCTTTTACCACTACTTCACGAGATCCAAGCTAAAGAAGGTTGGGTTTCTGAAGGTGCCATGCGTGAAGCTTCCGAATTTTTGCATTTGCCTTTAGCGAAAGTAAAAGAAGTCGTGACGTTTTATACGATGTACAACCGAAAGCCTGTGGGGAAGTACCACATTCAAGTGTGTACCAATATCGCCTGTTTTCTAAGGGGATCTGATCAACTGGTCGCTTGTTTTGAAAAAAAGCTCGGCATTTCTTGTGGCGAGACGACAGCAGACCGAAAATTTACACTCTCCGAAGTGGAATGTCTTGCTGCATGTGGAACCGCTCCGGTCATGCAGGTCAATAACGACTACCATGAAAATTTAGACGAGAGCTCCTGTCAGGCCTTGATTGATCGCTTGAGTTAGAGTTTTGGACGTGAGTGAGGCTGATAGACTCTGCAGTGCACGGGAATGGGCTAGGGAAAGATTTGAAAAAGGAAGTCGAACGTATGTCAGAATTGTTTTTAACGACGAAAGATCAGATAGCTGATAGCCATACACTTTCCGTTTATCGCTCGAAACTTCAAGGTTATGCGGGGCTTGAAAGAGCTTTGACTATGACGCGAGATGAAGTTGTCGACCAAGTTAAAAAATCGAATCTGCGTGGTCGGGGTGGTGCCGGGTTTCCGACGGGAATGAAGTGGAGCTTTATGCCTAAAGAGCCAAAGCATCCTGATGGCTCACCTAAGCCAAAATATTTAGTTTGCAATGCGGATGAAGGCGAGCCAGGAACCTTTAAAGACCGGCTTCTTTTAAATCGCTATCCCCATAGACTCATTGAAGGTATGGCGATTGCTGCCCACGCCATTGGCGCGTCAAGGGGCTGGATCTATGTGCGTGGTGAATTTTATCAAGAAATAGTCATTCTTAAAAAAGCTCTGGAAGAAGCCTATGCCCAAGGCTTTCTAGGCAAGAATATCATGGGCAAGGGATTTGATTTTGAATTGTCGATTTACCGGGGAGCGGGAGCTTACATTTGCGGTGAAGAGACAGCACTTTTAAACAGCCTTGAGGGCAAGCGAGGCGAGCCGCGCCTGAAACCACCCTTTCCAGCGATGGTGGGGGCTTTTGGCATGCCAACATGCGTAAATAACGTAGAAACATTTTGTTCCGTCGTCGGGATTTTAAGAGACGGCCCTGAGGCCTTTGCCAAGGTGGGTACGGAACGCTCAGGGGGAACAAGACTCTTTTGTGTTTCAGGACATGTGGAAAAACCTGGCGTTTACGAACTTCCCTTAAATATCACGTTAAGAGACCTCATCAGTCATTGTGGTGGTGTTAAGGATGGTAAGAAACTTAAAGCCGTGATCCCTGGTGGAGCCTCGGCTCCTATGCTTTCTGCTGAGGAAATTGACGTTGCCATGGATTTCGATAGCCTCATGAAAGCGGGCACGATGGCGGGTTCAGGTGGCGTTATCGTCATGGATGAAACCGTATGCATCGTCGAAGCTGCAGCGCGCCTACTTAAATTTTACGAACACGAGTCCTGTGGGCAATGCAGCCAATGCCGGGAAGGAAGCCACTGGCTTGCACGATTGTTTCATAGAATTGAAACTGGGCATGGAGACACCAAAGATTTGGACACGATTGCTAGACTTTGTTCGAATATGGCAGGTCAAACCATTTGCGCGTTTGCAGATGCCGTAACAGGACCCGCATTGTCTTCACTTAAGAAATTTCGAAAAGAGTTTGAAGCTCATATTACGGGAGGCTGTTGCCCTTTAAAGAAGCCAGGTCAAAAAGCCCCACATTTTTTAGAACATCATGACCATGTGGCGCTTTAGAGTTAGGTTTTAAAAGAGCGGCTTTTTGAGGACTTTTGAAATGTATCGATCTACTTATTTTTCAGACAGATGTAGAGGCACAAACTGTGACTTTTATTCTAAGGAATCGCACTTATTTGACGTTTTCAACGTGCAGGAGATGTAATGACGGCAGAAGCACCAGCTCAACCCACAATCACCATTGACGGACGTGTTGTGCCTTTTCTTCCAGGGGACACGATTATGAAGGCTGCGGAGAAGGCAGCTCTTGATGGTACCATTCCCAGGTTTTGCTATCATCCAGGTTTACCTGTTGCCGGGACCTGTCGTATGTGTACCGTGGAGGTAGAAAAGGCCCCTAAACTGATGACCTCTTGTTCTACGCCCTGTACCGATGGAATGATTGTTCATACACAGAGCGATAAAGTGAAAAAGAGCCGAGAAGGGGTGATGGAATTTCTATTGGCTAACCATCCCTTGGACTGTCCCGTTTGCGACCAGGCAGGCGAATGCTCGCTTCAAAATTATAACTACGAATATGGTCCGCGAACGTCTGAGTTTCAGGAGCAAAAACGAACCTGGTCAAAATCCACGACCAAGAAGCTGTCAGATAAGTTGACTTTGAATATGAATCGCTGCATTCACTGTGAACGTTGTGTGCGTTTTACGGACGACGTCACCAAAACCCACGAGTTGACGATGCTCAATCGCGGATGGAAAAAAGAGCTGGTGAGCGCTGAAGATCTTGGCGTAGTAAGCGAATATCAGGGCAATATCGCTGATATCTGCCCCGTGGGTGCGATCACGTTTAACGATTTTAGATTTCAAAAAAGGGTTTGGTTTTTAAAGCCTCGCCCAACTTTATGTGATGGCTGTTCTAAGGGCTGTGCGGTGTGGGCTGATGAAGAAAAAGATACTATTTACCGTTATCGTGCGAGGCGCAATGACGAGGTGAATGGACACTGGATTTGCGATTCTGGCCGGGTGTCCTTTCATACTTATGAAAACCCGAATCGAATCGTAGAGCCACTTTTAAAGGTAAACAATCATCTTATAGCTACCAACTGGGAAACCCTAGCTCCAAGTTTCGTTAAAGAACTCCAGCGTGCAGCTCGTATTATCTTGGTCATTGGGACCGATGCGACTTTAGAAGAAATGAAAGAAATCTTGACTCTCAAAAGTTTGGTTAGGAATGCTGTATTTGATGTTCGTTTTTATAATGGCACCAGTGGCGTGCACACTTCGGCTGATGATAAGGCAATAGATGACGTTTTGCGCCGCTTGGATCAAACCTCTAATACCAAAGGTGCCGAATCCTTGGGGCTCACCCCACTGTCACAAAACGGCCAGGGGAGTGCGTCTTCCGCCTATGATTTAGCGATTTATTTCCGAGGCGGTAGAGCAGGAATACCACTTAAGCTTGCCACCAAAGAATTCGGATGGGGGGTCTTTTCTAAAGATGAAGTGCAGCGTTTTGATGGGGTGCTTCCGGGATTGGCCACGGTCGAAAAGTCGGGATCCTATATCAATGCCGCGGGGAACACTCAGAAGTTTGTGGCGGCTGTAAAAGCGAAAGGCAGCTCAGCTTCGGTGACTCGCATCTTGGAAGGTTTATTTGTCGTTGCCAGAAGGGAGGCAGATCTTGGAGTCAATTGATCTTTTTTCGTCTCTTTGGGCCTATTTGCAGTCTTATGACTTTATTGCGCTACTTTTGAAACTTATTTTTATTTTAATCATCGGTCCAGGACTTGTGCCGATCATGGTGTGGTTGGAACGTCGTGGATCTGCGATGATTCAAGGCCGCATGGGACCCAATCGTGTAGGACCTCTTGGGCTTTTGCAAGCGCTGGCTGATGTTCTTAAGTTTTTTGCCAAAGAGCCTTTCGTTCCAGGAACAGCCAATAAATTCTACTACAATTTGGCACCGATTATCGCTGCCGTCGCTCCGCTTGCTGCCTTTGCTGCCATTCCTTTTGGGGGGACGGTGCTTTTTGACGGATACGAGACCAACCTTCAACTGTCAAATCTGAATATTGGAATTCTTGCAGCGTTAGCCTTTGCAGGGCTGGAAGTCTATCCCATTATGCTTGCGGGTTGGGCTTCCAACAACAAGTATGCCGTTCTAGGAGCCTTGCGGGGCGCAAGCCAAATGATTTCTTATGAAATTGCCATGGGCCTCGCACTGATAGCGATGTTTCTGATCTACGGCACCGTAGATATGAACCAAATGGTGGCCTGGCAAGGAGAATCCCTTTTTGGAATCTTGCCAAGGTGGGGCCTTTTTGTAAATCCATTAGCGGCGATGATTTTCTTGATTGGTATTTTTGCAGAAACCAATCGTATGCCTTTTGACCTTCCCGAAGGAGATGCTGAGTTAGTTGCCGGCTACCATGTGGAATATGGGTCGACTAAATTTGCAATGTTTTTCTTTGCGGAATATGTTGCCATGTCCATGGCCGCGGCACTTTTTGTAACTTTATTTTTGGGCGGATACGGACTTCTTCCGGGGATGGAAGCGCTTGCTCAATACCTCGCCCAAGTTTTCCAATTAGAGGCTTTGGGCCTTCATAATTTAAAGACTTTCCTGGGAGTGGGGAGTTTTCTTATGAAGCTTTGCTTCATGCTCTTTTTCTATATCTGGGTCAGATGGACCGTGCCGCGGTTTCGCTTTGATCAGCTGATGAATTTGGGCTGGAGAATCCTTCTTCCTATAGGCCTAGTTAATTTAGTGTTCACGGCCATAGCCATTTATTTCATAGGGAGCTCATTATGACGATTGTCGTGGCGCGCCATGAGAAAATATCTGACCGTTTTTATTTAGTCGCGCTTGCTCAGGGCCTGGTGGTCACTATGAAGCAAATGCTGCGGTCCCTTTTTGGCAAAGGCATTGTGACCATTGAATATCCCGAAAAAAGGCGAGAGTATTCCCAGCGGTTTAGGGGAGCTCACTTTATTTCTGTCGATTCGAAAAAGACAGAAAATTGCACTGCTTGCTATCTCTGCCAAACCGTATGTCCAGCTGATTGCATCACGATTGTGGCAGGTGAGAGAGATGCGGCAACCAGTGAATACGGCGTTAAAAAAGAAAAAAGGCCACTAAGCTTTGATATCGATGCCCTTCGCTGCTGTTTCTGTGGTTTTTGTGAAGAAGCTTGCCCTAAAGACGCCATCAAGCTTTCTCGGTCCTATGAAATGGCAACCTTGACTCGTGAAGAAGCACAGTATGATCTTAAGTTTTTGGTTCGGGAGGTAAAAGATCGTGGTTGATCCTCTGATTTTAATTTTAGGCATCATCGTCGCGTCCTTAGCGGTGTCTATGGCTCTCAGCAGCAGCCCCATCACTTCGGCCCTTTCTTTGGTGGGCCTTATGGTGGCTCTAGGAGCTATTTACGGAGTTATCGGGGCGCATTTTGTCGCAGCACTTCAAGTTTTAGTTTATGCCGGTGCGATTATGGTGCTCTTTATTTTCTCCATCATGCTTTTAAATATGAATGAGTCTGTGCCGGAAGTGGATTTTCGAAATGCTAAGACGTGGCTCACGGGCGCGCTAGCGGGCGGAGCTTTCTACGCTCTTTTTCAAGGGTTTAAGCATTTTGAGAGTTTTGAAGGCAGGCCTAGTGTGGGTGAGTTTACTTTGGAGCGAATTAAAGAGTTAGGGGGAAATCTTGAAGCGGTTTCAGGGCTTCTTTTTTCCAAATACTTTTTTCAATTTGAAGTGGTTTCCCTATTAATCTTAGTCGCGATTATGGCTGCCTTAACTCTAGCTAAGAGAAAGGTGGATTGATATGAGTACGCCGTTATTTCTTCATGCCTTGTCTGCATTTTTGTTTTGTATGGGTCTTTTTGTGATGATGAATCGCCGAAATACCATTTTGCTTCTCATGGGCATCGAACTGATGCTGAATGGAGTGAATCTATCCTTTGTTACGTTTTCTAGGGAACTGGGGCAGCTTGATGGACAACTTCAGCTTTTCTTCATTATTACGATTGCTGCGGCGGAGTCGGCCGTAGGTCTTTCTATTTTAGTTAGCGTATTTAGAAACTTCGGTTCTGCCAGTACCGATCGTCTCAAAAATCTGAAGGGGTAGTCCATGGAACATACTAGCTATTTGCCACTTTGGCTGCTTGCTCTGCCCCTTATAGGATTTCTTCTGAATGCGGTGCTTTATCCTTTGGCTGCGGGGGGGAATCAGAACGTCCCGAGAGCCCTAGCGGGGATAACCGCCAGTGCTTCCATCGGAAGTGTGTTTATCCTAGGATTAGTAGCTTTGGGAGATCTGATCCAAGGGGATGTGATCGTAACCAAGGCCTATGAGTGGCTCAATGTCGGTGTCTTCAAGGTAAGTCTTGATTTGGTGCTGGACCGCCTTTCTATTGTCATGGTGTTGATTATTTCAGGCGTAGGAAGTTTGATTCATGTGTACTCCATGGGATACATGGAGCATGAAGAAGGTGTGGGACGTTTTTTTGCATATTTAAATCTATTTTGTTTTTCCATGCTGATGTTAGTCCTCTCCGACAATCTCTTATTTTTATTTTTTGGTTGGGAAGGAGTCGGGCTTTGCTCGTTCCTCCTTATCGGTTATTGGTATGATCAGGAAGCTAACTGCGCCGCTGCCCAAAAGGCCTTTATTGTTAACCGCGTGGGTGATGTGTGTTTTGTGATGGGGCTTTTTATTCTTCTTTGGTATTTTAGCACGTTAAGCTTGTCGGGCATGGCTGGACTTGTAGCAGCAGCGAACCCTCAGGTGCTTCAGATGGCTTGTCTTCTTTTATTCTTGGGAGCTACGGGCAAGTCGGCGCAGTTTCCTTTGTTTGTGTGGCTTCCGGATGCCATGGCAGGTCCCACACCGGTTTCCGCATTGATACATGCTGCTACCATGGTAACCGCGGGAGTCTATCTCATTGTGCGAATGGGCTTTATGTTCTCTCTGTCACCTGACATTTTGTTTATGATTGCCAACGTCGGATGTATTACCGTTCTTCTAGGTGGCTTTATTGCTCTTCAGCAAAATGATATTAAAAAAGTTTTGGCCTATTCGACTATATCGCAACTAGGTTTTATGTTTGTCGCAGTTGGTGTAGGCGCCTACAAAACGGCGATCTTTCACCTGATGACCCATGCCTTCTTTAAAGCGCTCTTGTTTTTAGGTTCTGGCTCGGTCATTCATGCGATGGATGGTGAGCAGGATATGCGAAAGATGGGCGGCTTAAGACTAAAACTTCCTAAAACCTACGCTACGATGATGGTGGGAGCAGGTGCTCTCATGGGGCTGCCACTACTTTCTGGATTTTTCTCAAAAGACGCCATTTTATTTGCGGCTCACTCTCTTCCCGGTGGTGCTACCTATCTCTGGTGGGGTGGTTTGTTCGGAGCCCTTCTTACAGGCATTTATACAACGCGCCTTATGAAGATGACTTTCTTTGGCACCCTTCGCTCCTCTGTCGTTCCCCATGAGTCGAAGGCCATCATGACTACTCCGCTCGTGATTTTAGCGGTTCTCTCTGCGGTGGCAGGATTCTTCAGCTTTCCGGAGGGGCTAGGGGAGATTCTTGGCGTTCCTATTCCTGCTTATTTGGAACATTGGCTAAGCCCTTTATTACAAGCAAAAGAAATCGGTGAGTTCGGATTTTTAGGGGAGCTAGGGGCAACGCTAGTGGCAACTGGAGTCTCACTTTTGGGTCTTACCATCGGTCTCGTTCTTTTTGCAAAGTCGAGCGATTTTCCCATTGGCAAAAAGCTATTGGAGGGAAAATTCTATGTGGATGAGCTCTATGGAGCCTTAATCGTGCGGCCTATTCTAAGAATGGGCGGGGCTTTAAGCGCACTTTTTGAATTTGTGGTTCAACGTGTGGCAGAGGGTTTGAAACTTTTGGCTCAGAGCACGGCTTCTGAACTTCGGGGCATTCAAACGGGAGATATGCAAGGCTCCATTGTGATCCTTGTAGGCGCTGTCGTTCTATTCATTGCGATCTTTTTTATATGGTGAGCCTATGTGTAATTTATTGAGTTGGATCGTTTGTCTTCCCGTTTGTTTTGCAGTTCTTATCTTTCTATTGCCAAGAACTTGGGCAAAACATGCGTGGAATTTGGGGCTAGCATTTTCGTTGGTTACGTTTGCCCTAATGTGCAAGGCGTGGGTGATGTTTGACCCTGAGCTTAAAGGACTTCAGCTCCAAGTGGATCAACCGTGGTTTTCCGAGGTGGGATCAAGATTTCATCTTGGATTTGATGGAATCAGCATCGTCATGGGGCTGTTGGTTTCCGTCGTCACCTTATTGATTTTTGTAGGTGCCAGATCCTTTACTTGTATGCCAGTAGCAAAAGAAAAGAACTTTGTGGGGCTCCTCTTGCTTCTTCAAACAGGTGCCCTTGGAGCCTTTGCTGCAGCTGATCTATTGATCTTTTTTATGTTCTGGGAATTTGTCCTCATTCCCAGTTATTTTTTAATCGGCATGTTTGGAGGCAGTGACCGCATTCGAGCTGCGGTAAGATTTTTTATCTATACAGCTTTAGGTTCTCTCTTTATGTTGTTCGCCTTTGCTTGGTTGATTGGTGAACACAGCAGACAGTTTGGATTTCTGAGTGCCTCCTTTGCGGACGTAGCCCATGTTAAGTTAGCATTTGCGAACTCGTCTCTCATGGCTGCGGTAGGCTCGCAACAAGGGCTAGTCTTTTTGGCCTTTATGCTTGCTTTCCTAGTTAAATCGCCGCTGATTCCTTTTCATGGTTGGCTTTTAAAAACCTATCAAGAGGCGCCCACAGCGGCGACGGTCTTTATAGCGGCTGTTTTAGGGAAAATGGGAACTTATGGCCTCATTCGTTTTATGGGTATGTTTCCGGACGCTTTCCAATACTCCCATGTTTTATTTATGTTGATATCGAGTATAGGGATTTTGTTTGGGGCTTTTCAGGCTCTGGGTTCTAAATCCGTTAAAGAGCTCATCAGTTGGTCGTCTCTTTCCCATGTCAGTTATATCTTGCTCGGTATTTTTTCTGGCGGAGAGGAAGCGATTTCAGGGGCTGTTTTGCAGATGTTTAACCACGGCATTTTGATTGCTGGCCTATTTCTTGTGGCAGGGTACTTAGATGCCCGTCGTCCAGAGGGAACGATTTTGGATTTTGGGGGCTTTGCTAAGAAGACTCCGATTCTAGCTATTTTCTTTATGGTGATTATGCTGGGCTCTATCGGTTTGCCTGGTACTAACGGCTTTGTCGGTGAGTTTTTGATTCTTGCCGGTGCATTTAAAAGCCATATGCTTGTTGGTGCCCTGGCTACGACAGGCATGGTCTTTGGTGCTATTTATATGCTGTCATTTTATCAAAAGACCATGTTTGGAAAGCCGAGCTTTCACGGTGAAACTAAGGACATCGGAGCAAGTGATCTGTTAGCCTTAACCCTTGTCTGTTGGTTTGTGTTTCAGGTGGGGCTTTATCCCCAGTCTTTTATAGCTCGCATTAAATCCTCTTCTGATGTTCAACTTGTGAAGGAGCCGTAATGAGTTTGGTGAAAACATTTCCTTTGTCGCTCCTGACGTTTTCTGAACTTTGGTCGCTTGTTCCCATGTTAATACTTTTAGGGACGGCTGTAGGGTGCATGCTTGCTGCTGCATTTGCGAGACAAGGTGCTTATCTAGTCAGTCAGGTTCTTTTTGTGGGTGGACTTCTCGCTGCCTTGGTTTTCCTATTTGTGGGACCACTGGGGCAAAACGTCACACTTTTAAACGGTGTCTTTATCTCCGATCATATGTCCCGGTTTTTTGCCGTACTTATCTTATTAGGAACCCTCGGTGCAGGTCTTATGAACATAGGTTACGGGGAGAAACATCACATTCTTCCTGAGTTCTATTCCTTAATGACTCTTTCTGCGATGGGAGGGGTATTGCTTGTCTCTACTACGGAGCTTGTCTCTGCCTTTATTGCCATAGAGCTTTTGTCGCTGGGCACTTATGTACTTATCGGCCTTCGCCGCCATAATGCTTCCTCTTCTGAGGCAAGTCTCAAGTATTTTATAATGGGAGGCGTTGCCTCAGCGGTTTTTCTTTACGGAGTTTCTTTACTTTATGGAGCCACTGGAAGTTTAAGCACTTCCGCTATGAAGTCTGCCCTTGAGCTTTCAGGGGTGACTGGTTTACCTCTCATGAGTAAAGTCGGTGTGGCGATGCTGGGAGCCGGACTTCTCTTTAAACTAGGAGCGGTTCCTTTCCAAGTGTGGGTCCCTGATGTATACGGGGGCGCATCCTCTCCGGTTACTGGCTATATGATCACCGCTGTCAAAGTAGCTGCGTTTGGCTTGTTTTTAAGAGTAGCGAGTGACTTATTTCATGTTCCTAGTTTGATGTCTGAAGGGAGTATCTTCTATAAATTCCTTTGGATAGTGGCAGCCCTTTCTATGGTTTTGGGAAGTTTGGTCGGTCTCATGCAAACGGAGCTTAAGAGGCTTTTTGCGTATTCCACCATTGCCCACACGGGTTATGTTTTGATGACCTTTGTTGTCTTTGGTGCCAGCAAATCCCAAGCTGTCTTTGGTAGCATGACCACTTATTTAGTCTATTATCTCATTGCCAATCTTGGCATTTTTGCCTCATTAACTCTTCTCTCGCGAGGAGATGGGGAAGCGATACGTCTTTCTGATTTGTCAGGACTTCACACCAGAAAGCCTTGGATTGCTTTTGCGGTAAGTATTTTTCTTCTCTCCTTAGCTGGCATTCCCCTAACAGCCGGCTTCATCGGTAAGTTTCAACTCTTTATGGGGGTTGCAAAAGCAGGTGGCGGCTCCCTAGTTGCAGTAGCAGTGATGTCAAGTATGGTTTCTCTTTATTACTATTTGAGGCCGATGGTTTATATGTACATGAAAGAGGACTCAGGAGTGGATTTAAACGATCAAAATCCTTACCTAGGAGCCTTCCTAGTTTTAATCCTCGCCCTCGTGTTTACACTCTACTTTGGCGTCCAACCGTCGTCTTTTCGTGGGCCCTTTTGAGATAAGGCAGAGCTCCGTCTAAAAATGAATTTTTCGAGGAGGAAGAGCCTGCTGTACAAGTCTCCAATTTAGGAGTATATTCCTAATAAAGTGATTTTATCAGGAGTGTTGTCTTTGTTTGATAGGTCCGTTAAGCTTCCTAAATTAAAGAGCTTTTTCCTTTTCGGAGCACGAGGGACCGGGAAAAGCACGTTATTAAAGGCCCTTTTTTCTGAGGAATTCACCTATCGGCTGGATTTGCTTCTTCCTTCGGTGGAAGAGCGGTTAGCTCGGGATCCTGAGTCTTTAATGAGTGAGATAGAAGCGTTGCCTAGCAACATCAGCACAATTGTCCTTGATGAGATTCAAAAGGTGCCTAAGCTTCTAGATGTAGTTCATTACATTCTCGAAAACGAAAAGCGCCCCTGGCGATTTATTCTAACAGGATCCAGCGGTCGAAAGCTAAAACGTGACGGCGCGAATTTGCTTGCAGGACGGGCATTTGTTCGCGAGCTTTTTCCACTTTTAATTTCAGAATTGCAAGATGCCTTTCACTTAGATCAAGCCATGACTTGGGGAACCTTGCCTTTTATATTTTCGACATCAGACCTCGAAGAGAAACAGGACTACCTTGCAAGTTACGTCAGAACTTATTTAAGTGAGGAAATCCAGCGCGAGCAAATTGTTCGAAACCTGGACCCGTTTAGGCGTTTTTTAGAGGTTGCAGCTCAGTATAATGGAAAAATTATAAATCACTCAAACATCGCTAGAGGCATTGGCGTCGATCCCAAAACAATTGCGTCCTATTACTCCATTTTGGAAGACACGTTGCTTGGCCATATTGTCATGCCATTTTCATTTTCGTTTCGAAAGAAACTGATAAAATCACCAAAGTTTTACTTCTTCGATACCGGAGTCTCACGGGCTGCAGCCCGCATGCTATCCACGACTTTGGTGGTAGGAACTTCGCTTTACGAGGAGCTTTTCGAGCAGTTCATCATGATACAGGTTATTCATGCTTTGAAATACTTGCAGCCAGAAACAAAAATCTCTTACTACAAAGATGAAAACGACATCGAAGTCGATATTGTGATCGAAAAACCTGGCGAGCCGCTACTTTTTGTCGAAATTAAATCCTCTCAACAGACATCTGAAAGCCACATTAAAAACCTGAAAACCATCCGAAAAGACTTTCCTGACGCTAAGTTTCAAGTGTGGTCTCAAGACAAGGTGATTCGACTCTTGGATGGAGTTCGACTTTTGCCATGGGACGAGGGACTTAAAAGTGTTTTAAACGAAAGAATTTAAAGGCGCTTAAAAACTAGTGCTCACTTTAGTTGGGGAAGGCATCGCCTAAGAAAAATCGCCGCAACTCGGATGCTATTTTCCACTACTTACGCTGCCACTAAATAAGCTGTAACTAGATATGCTGTAACTAGATATGCTGTAACTAGATATGCTGTAACTAGATATGCTGTAACTAGATGTGCTGTAACTAGATGTGCTGCAGCTTTATTTACTTCTAACATTAGCCTAAGACTCTTCCCTCAGTGAGGATTTACGTTCTATGGGAGTAGGGCTTTTCTACCTTAGCTGCTTGATAGGATCTATCTAGTCTTTGTCAGGGACCCGATCTATATCAAGCGCACAAAAATCAGAAAGATTGATGGAGTCACTCCGTAGGAAGCCTAGCTAAAAATAACGATAAGGATTGAAATGCAATTGTGTACTGCTCGGTAATCCTTTGGACCATCATTCTAGCAAAGTTTTCGTCATAGGTGTGAACGGTTAGATTGCGATCTTTAATCATATCCAACCAGATGGTTTCGCTGTCTGATTTCAAAATTCCATTTTGCCAAGCTGCTTTAATCACGTCTCGTGGGCCCGATGCTTCGAGGCCAGACTCGCGAAGAACTTCTTTTAGAATGGTCCAAGATAATTCATATACAATCTCAAAGCCTTTGATAATGCCAGCGAGGTCACGCTCATTTTCAATGGGTAGGGAGATCGATTTTTGAAGCGCTGCGAAGGCCTTTTCAAAGTTCTCACGTTTACTTGGTTTCATGTTGCTTTGCCTTTGGAAGGAGGTCTATTCCGTCTGTTTCAATCTGATTCCGAAAAGACTCCGATAAGTCGTCGGCCAAATTTATAAGATCTATTTTGCTGAGCGTAGGTGCTTTTTCATCCACAAGACTCCAAAAGTGAACCCAATTCTTATTTAGAGCAGCATCGGGCTCCACCGCAATATCGTAGTCAGACCGGTCGCTATGGTCACCGCGAGCGCGGGAGCCAAAGAGAAGAATTCGTTTTGGGGATCCGAATGCCTCCGCAGACTGGCGTACAAATTCAAGAACCTGTGTTGTTCGAGTGGGCAAAGTCATTATGCGTATGCTTTTGAGTAAAAATAAGTCATGGGTTGTCTCTCACAATGTTATCTCGAAGTTAAAAGAATTGGCAAAAGTGGAAACACAATATTAGTAAAATGCCTATTGGGCGCTACGATGTCTTCCATAAATATATTAGACAAATAGAAATGATAGCTCAATAGCAAATTGCAGGCACTTATAGGGAATGGCGAGGATCCTTGACGCCTCTATTCTTGGCGTCTGCGATGACAGGATTTCAAAAGGATTGTTGGGATTATTTTGAATCCCATAAGCACGAGTGGCATAGGAGGCTGTCGTAGGGGAGGGAAGGTTTGGCGATATTGTTTTCTAGCGGTACATGCTCATGCAAAGAAAAGACTGAGTTCTTTCTAGTAGAAGAAGGTATGTTTTTTCCGCATCAAGCCATGTCTTTTTCTAGATTTCTCAAACCATAGGTTGCCAAACTAGGCCTTCATTGGAAAAGGCACTGGTGCTATGGAGGAGTAGGATCTTGAAGTTGGAAAATCAAAAGGGAGCAGCGGTTTCACAAAAAAACAAAGTGATTTTTAAGCAAATATGGTGATAGGCCGACGACTTCTTCTAATCATAAGCCTATTCCTTCAGCGGATTTTGAGGGAGAGATCTCGAAGCTCAGTTTAAAGTTTCGTTAAAGAGTACCCGCCCTTCATGTCGTGCATCAAAAAGCACCCCCCCGATTAAAGACTTGCTGTCATAGGTTTTCTGGTCGACTAGTATAAAATCTAAAGGAAAGGTGAGCTCGCCGCTGCGAGCATATAGAGTTTTTTTTGCAGACTTTAAATCTTCGACATTTGAAAAAGCTATAACTACATCAACGTCGGAGGCAGTAGTAAGCTCATATCTTGCTGCAGATCCAAAGACTATGACGAGGCTTGGACGGCATATGGACAAGATCATACTTAAGACCGCGTTGGTTCTTTGATCCGTCTCTACTTTTGATAAGTATTTTTTTTGAATTTTTTCGATGTTCATTTTACGATTTCACGAGACCAAGTTAATATGACTGCGGCGATCTCAAGGCAAAGCTTGACCTCCTCATCTTCAAGGTCAAAGTTTCCTTCCATGTAGCGCCTGACAGTTGCGTAGTAAGAAAGATCAGATATTTCTAACCCATAGGGGAAATTTAAAGTCGGATGGATCAAAGGAATCAGGGCTGCTAACTCATGGGTATGGGGAATAGCGACTTCCTTAAAACAAAGGACTGCTTTAATGGATTTTTCAATGCTTTGCTGAGCAAGATATCCGACATTTTCTTTTCGTCCCTTGCCGGTCTCAAAAAGCGCCGATGCGGAGAGGTAATCTCCCTCGGCAATGCGCAAAAGTTCAAACCCATATTCACTTTTATATTTTTGCGTTTTTAAGGGTGTCATTTCCGGTGTCCAAGTATGATAGGCAGAAATCAGCCTTAGCAAACTTAAAGATAACATCAGGTATCCTTAAGTCAAGCCTAAGCTAGATAGGACAAAGTCCCAGGTTCCGCATTTCTGTGAACACGACTCTCTTTTCGATTGCAAAATTGTTTTATGTAAATTCTGCTTGTTAAAAACAAATGTAGCTCGTTTAGAAGACTCGAAACTTGAAAGTAGAGTTCTACTTGCCGCTATATGCGGTCATTTCTTCAGATGGGATTAAATATTTAAGCTTTAAGGATTCGGTGAACTCCAGCATGATTGGATGTGAGATGTTGCGTTAAGACACGAGTTTTATGGCAGTTTAGGTAAAGGGATCATGCTCTCCACCCAAGCTTCTTTGTTGGAGTTAGGAGCTTTCTTCTCAGGTATCCCGAAGGATTTCGTTTTCAAATTTCCAGGCAAGCATTCAGCTTCCTGCGCTGACTCTTAGTCAAAGACGTTTGATTTAAGGAATCCAACGTTCATGGAGATCCGGTCTGATCCGGCATTCCGCCAAGGGCCTAACGAAGCGGTAGCGATTCTTAGCTACAAAATTATAGGCCAAATTTCCCATAGGAGAGGGGATCCACTTTCCCAAAGCTGCTAAAAAGCGCCAATAGCCGCCTAAATAATCTAAGATAAAGAGAAGGGCTTCATAGCCACGGTAAATGCCGGTGGAGGTTTCCACCGTGATCGCTCTTGCGTCTTGAAAAGCGGGGCTGAAAAAGAAAAAGGAACGTCGATCTTCTCTCACGAGAAGGTCGACGAGTTTGTGGCACATGGGGCACATGCTATCAAATCGAATCACAGCACTAGAACTGTGGTTTTTGGGCGCTGGCAGCCAGTTCATATTAAAAGTAAGAAGATGCATGGCAAAAATGGGAATATTCCAGTCTGGGTCTACAGGCATAATGATAAGGATGAGGATGCTCAGTAAGGCCCATGCATAGGGCGCCAAAAAGGGAATCACAGCACTGAGTGCGAGCCAAAGCTCCCACTCTGACCACCAAGCCTCCGGATGGGTTTGCCAGCGCAAGACGTGAAGGTAAATGAGAAACCAAAACCCGAAGCGAAAGGCGCGCTTTCGTCGTCCATAGAGCTTAGCTGTGGGCCAAAGAAGCCAAATCCAGGCCCAACCGCCTGGATCCAAGCGCATTAAAAAAAAAGCGGCTGTGCCGAGAAGGGTGGCCACCATCCCAAGACGCTTCGTCAATAGGAGAAGCCCTGAACAAGCCATGAAGACGCCTGCTCCTACGCCAAGAGACTCTTCAGCGCCAAAGGCAGCATAAATTCCTAAGCTCAGTGCCCAGGCCCCCAGTCCCACTCGGGTAACATCTCTTATGAAAGGAGATACGGCACTTGGTTTCACAGGTTGCCCTCTAATTTAAGCTTTTGTCTGATTCCCCACATGCCTGCAATGCTAAACAAAGTTGCAATCAACAAGATGGCCGATGAAACATAAAGGGAGCTGGCTCCATAGAGTGTTTGGTAGAGAAACCCCATGCAAACAGGACCTAGGATTCTTGCTGTGGAGGCTAAAGATTGATTGGCTCCTAAGGCAAAGCCTTGGATATCTGAAGGTGCGAGTCGCGAAACTAAGGCAGATAAAGCTGGGTTAAATAGAGCTGAGCCTGTAGCCATAACGATGAGAATCAGAGTAATGGCTTTTGTGTTAGGGGCGAAAAATGGGATCGCAGCTATAGATCCCATAACCAAAATTTGCCCGAGGTTTAAAGTTTTAAATTCTCCAAACTTTTTAAGTAGCGGCCTAGCTAGTAGCCCATTGGCCAAAATGATTGTGAGTCCCATATAGGTGAACAGATCAAAAATATGTTTGTTGTCTAGCCCATAGGCGTCTTGAAGCGCTATAGGCATGATGGTCTCTACTCCGACAAAACCAAACATTTGAATAAACTGCATGGTCAGTAACGCGACAAAGCCTTTTTCCGAGACGAGACGCTTTAAGTCCTCAGCGACGGGGCGCTTTTCGCCAGAAGTTGCACTTTCAAGTTGTGCTTGTTTTACCTCGTCTACAGCTGCTTTTATGCTAGGACTTGGAAACTTATGGTTGGTTTCAGGAAGCTTAGACTGCACCGCTAAAAGATTTAGGACATTTAAGGATGCCGCCGTAATGCCAAGCACCATCAAAAAATTCTCAGGAAAAAATCTGGCAACAAGACCGCCTAGCGCTGGACCAATGGCAAAACCAAATCCGAAGGCTAGGCCTATAATGATCATGGAGCGGCCCCGTTCTTTAGGAACCGTAATATCAGCAATCGCTGCCTGAGCCACGGCAATATTGCCGCTGGCTAGCCCGGCCACAAAGCGACAGGCTACGAGGAATAGGTACGTCTGAGCAAAGCCTGTCGCTAATTGGGCGGCGGCTGATAGGGAAATAGTCAAAATTAGAATTTTTCGGCGCCCCACGCGGTCCGATAGTCTTCCTAAAATCAAAGAAGCCAAAAGAGTCCCTATGGAGAACCAAGTTGACAGAGCTGCGGCTTGTGCGGCAGTGGCATCAAAGCTTCGGGCCACATTGGCAAGAATCGGTATAAAGAGCCCAAACCCCACAAGATCCAGAAAAATCGTTAAAAAAACTAAGGATAGAGTAGTGCGGCGCAGTTTTTGATTGGTTTCAGTGGTCATAAAGAATCCTAGTGTGAGCCTAAATTATAGAAACGATTTGCAAAACCTACAATGGAGAATGCTTTTTAATACCCCAAGATTCTCAAGAATCTTGGGGGTGGGGAGGGATGATAGGCTGCTGTTTGTAGCTTAAACCAATGAAATCATATGCTTACTGTGGATCTTAAAGTTTCTAGGAAAAGTTCCGACTAAATCTATTGGAAAAATTCACATGATTTTTCTGAGTGGTTCGGGGGACATCTATGGGTTTCAAAAATTTAGCTATGATGCCAAGTCGGCTCACTCCCGTAGTTAAACATTTTAACCCAAATAATGCATTTGCTTTTTCGCATAGAGTCTTAAGCTATTGAATTTAGATCCGACTTTGGCTATTTCATGCCTAAAGCTGGAGGTATGAAATTATGCGAGAGAAATTAATTGACGGCAGTGCCTTAAAAATAAGCTTCACAGATAAATTGATGACGGCTTATGGTGGATTTTCTCTTTTGAGTCGGCTTTTTGAGCGGCTCAACTTAGCGTCTGAGGTTGAGGCTATGCTGCCTTTTACAGAGACGTCCCCTAACAGTACAGGAGTTTACTCCAAGATCTTAAAGATGGGACTGACCGTGGCTGCCGGTGGTTTTCGGTATACTCATTCGGCCTTTCTAGGCGACTCCACAGAGATTTATGAGCAGGCCTTTGGTGTAGAGAAAATTCCGAAATCGATTACTTCGGTAACTAGATTTTTCAATCGTTTTGTTTCGCAGAAGATGGTTGAACATTTCGCAGATAGACTATGGAGTTTTTTGTTTAAGAAGGTGATTCCCCTGAAATCACTTGGCGATGAAGACTTGTCTTTTGACTCAACAGTTGTGACGCGTTACGGGGAGCAAGAAGGAGCGAAAAAGGGCTACAATCCAAAGAAAAGAGGTCGAAAATCTCATCACCCTATTTTTGCTTTTTTAAACCGCTCTAGGTATGTGGTAAATCTATGGAATAGAAGCGGCGACACCTCTAGCGGAAACGGAATCGTAGATTTTTGTAAGCAAACCCTTGATCGTCTTTCCGGCGAAGTAACTATAAAGATGGTTCTTGCAGATTCAGGGTACTACCAATCTGAATTCTTCGATTATCTAGAAGGAATCGGAATCAACTATATCGTGGCGACTCCTATGATCCAAATTCTTCAAAATGAAATCTACAATTTGGAAACATGGAAAGATCTTGGAGACGGAGTATCGGTCGGTGAGTTCAGCTTCAAACACAGGAGAAAGTCCTGGACTAAAGAACGTCGCTATATTGTGATTAGAAAAGACTTGTCAAAACTAGGGCCCAATACCATCGGTAAAACGCTTTCCTTATTTCCTGAGGAAGACGCTAAAGTTCTTGGTTATAAATACGGGCTCTATGTCACGTCGTCTGAAAGGGATGGCGAAGATCTTTGGAGGCAGTATCGCTTGCGTGCCAATGATGAGAATATCATCAAAGAAAACAAAGAAGACTTTGCCTTAGAAGGATTTGCGTTAAATGGCTTCTTTTCAACAGAAGCGGCCATGCTGGTTCGCATCATGTACTACAATATTATAAATCTCCTTCGAAGAGAGATGCTTCCACAGCCTGAATCGACTCAAAGGCTAGACTCAATAAGAAAGAAATACTTTATTACGCCAGCCCTGCTCGGCCAAGACGGCAAAAGCCCGGTACTACGTCTGGGGCTAAAAAAACAGAATTTGCGCCAGAAATTTCTCTATATTCTCAATAGGATAAACATCTATTTCGGGTACTGCAATGCATTTGGGCCACCCCAATCACCGCCAGAACCCGCCAACTAACAAAAGTGTGATTTTTTAAGCGCAGCCACGGACCTTCAGCCATCATTGACTTTCTTTTTTTATAAAGCGTAGAACGCCAGTCTGGCTTCGCTTTGCCGGGATTCGTATTTTTAATGCATTATTTGGGTTCAAGGTACTGCTTTTCTTTTTCTTGGTGCATGCGAGCCGTATGTGCTGAAGTTCAGTTAAGAAGTTACTGATATTTCTTTTGTAGCCTCCACGCTCTTTGGCTTTAGTATACGCGGCAGTGGTTAGGAGATATCCGATAACGCAGATCAGAAAATGGGTTGCGATTTTTTGGTCTGTCCAGTGGAACTGGGGGC
>CAIMVM010000149.1 GCA_903844895.1 uncultured Pseudomonadota bacterium | reverse complement strand
TCTCTCAAATGAATACCTAATGAAAGTATTGAGGGGAGGGAATTAAGATGATTTTACCCTGATCTACTTTTAAGCGATCAATCAGTGCAACCGTCGCTGCAATATTGAGGATACTTTTAGAGATAAATGCCCTTGCCATCGCATCACGATTGACTGGGCGGCGACCTACTGCGAATGGGTTTTTGTAGGCCGTGAACTTTTCAACTTGGATCATGTCAAGAGCAACAATGACCTTCAAATGCTTGTCAGTTGTAGGACCTCGCTCTTCTCTAAATCCTGGAAAAAGATTTCGTTGCATTGAACTGAAATAGCATGATAGTTTATCTCTAAGCATATTTTCCTCGGTTGTTATGTTTGGTTACAAACATGTTGCGGAAGTATGCTCTTTTTGTCCACTCCAAAGAGTGATAAATCATTATTTTTTCTTAGTTTTTAAATTCCCTCTATAGTCAAAAGAATATTCTCTCTTCAGTTATGAAGAAAGTGTAACACGGGTTTTAAAAGTCGATTTTTCTTCGCTAGGATTGATTTTATGCCTAACTAAAAAATCGAAACGGACTTCCGAACCGAGAGCCCAAAAAAACTCAACGCTGTCAATTCTAGAGCCATTATTCAACGCAGTAAATGGTCATTCAAAAATGAAACTAGATTTTAGAAAATCACTAAAAGACTGTGTCAAGCAAAAAATGATGGAAATTTAAAAAAAAGATGCTGAGTAGTTACGTCAGTTCTAATATGTCCTGACATGCACCACCGAGACGTGGCATGGGTTTAGAGGGAGAGCAGCGTTTTCATTGGCCATTACGGAGTTGCATTGGCAGCAAAAGGAATTCAGCCTTGCAATGAACCAAGACTTTTAAGGCTTTATAGCTGAATATTCGGATAGTTGGCAATAAAATACACTGACTTAGTGCGCTGGGGCATAATGTAAATGTCTGATACGGATTTGCCAAAAAATTAAGAAAATGGTAAACTCGTATCATGAACAGAAAACACACGCCCTCGGGCCCAGAAGCTAAACTGATAACCCTGCCCGCGATCTTCTCGGGCTCGGAAGCGGCGAGGCATGGACTCAACCGAGCATCCCTAACACGACTTTGCGGAGCTGGCGTGCTTTTGAGACTTGAAAAAGGAATCTTCAAAAAGGCGGGCGCCGAATTGGATCCAGGCCTGGAAGAGCTAGCAGTCGCCTGTGCCAAAATGGGTCCAGACTCCTACATTGCAGGCCTTTCTGCCCTTTCTTTTCACAGCCTCCTCAACTTTGTTCCCAAGACTATATGGGTCGCAGCAGGCAGAAACAAACGCTCAAGCACTTTCCGTGTGATTCGCTCAGATGTTGACCTACAAGGTGTTGAAGTGATTGAGGGCGTGGTCCGCATGGCTGGGGTTGAGCGGGCACTTGTCGACGCATTCCGTTACTCTACGAAAATGACATTAGAGCATTGCTTCCTAGCCGCAGGACGAGCCTTTAAATCAAATCTCACGTCACCTACAAAAGTACTCGCTCTGGCGAGAAAACTAGCTCTGGAGAAATTTATATTAAGGCATTGGGAGGCGCTCAATGTCGAATGAATTGAACAAAAGTAGCGCTGCTAAGTCCAAAGAGAAGCTCAAATCCATTGCATTGAAAAAAGGATCACGTTTTGAAGATGTGTTCACACTATTTATTATAGAGCGTGCGATTGTTAGGCTTATGTCAGATGCAACCCTGGCAAGGTCTATGATTTTTAAAGGTGGTTTTGTTTGCGTGCAAGTTTACGAATCACCACGCTATACAATTGACCTTGATTCCGTTTTGCACGGATGTTCCCTTGAAAAGGCTCAAAAACTCGTTCCTGAAACTATGCAACAAGACCTTTGCGATGGCGTTTGGTTTCATTACGAATCGTCGGAGATTCTGAAGACACAGAGCGATTACGGTGGCCTCAGACTCCAATTCCGAGTTGGCTTTTACCCAACATTGAAAGACATCCGACGAGCAAAAATTTTGCATATCGATCTTGGAGTGGGTGATCCCGTCACGCCAGGCGCGGTGGAACTGAACTCTGTGTTCATGAACGGTGAAGAAGAGATCAGTTGGTTAGTATATTCTGTGGAAACAATTTGCGCCGAAAAAATTCATCCCATTGTGGTTTTAGGGCCAGACAATTCAAGATCAAAGGATGTTTTTGATCTATCCATCCTTTTGTCTAGATGTGATATTGTCATCTTAAAACAGGCCCTATTAAAGACGTTTGAGCATCGAAAAACTTTGCTCCCTAGGAATTTGTCCGAGTTTTTTAGTTCTATCGACACATCAATGCTGCGCCGAGGCTGGAACGCTGCCACGCGAGAAATAAAGCCTTCACAGCCAGATTTTAATAGTTGCTGGCAGATAGTAATCTCGTACTTCCAACAGGGAAATTTGTGAACTTAGGGCGCAGATGAATTCAGTTTTCTACCGCCACAACTACGCCAGCAACAGTACATCATCCCGCCCATGCCGTCCATGCAAACAGGGGGTAAGTGACCTGTAATATTTAGAGGTAGAGAGTTGTATTTAAAAGTATTTTTAACCAAAATTTCACCGTCAAATTTTCCCTATTTTGTATTGAGAAGTATCTAGAAGCAAAAAAACTGGGGCGCTATTTGCATATTTCGGAGCAAGCCGGTCAGCCATTTCGGAGCAAGCCGGTCAGCCATTTCGGAGCAAGCCGGTCAGCCATTTCGGAGCAAGCCGGTCACCGAGTTGATTGTGTGTGGTTCAGGAGCCAAGTAGCGACATAACCAGTTAGAATCTTTGATTATCCCTAAATTGGGAGATCAAGGATGGCTATGTCGAGGCTACACATGAGAAAAATTCTAGAAGTTTTAAGACTTAGGTTTGACTTGGGGTTAACCCACCGAGAGATTGCCGAAAGCACTAATATGGGTCGGTCTACAGTTGGAGACTGCCTACTTCGCTACAAAGCTACCGAGCTTTCATGGCCTTTGCCAGCTCACTTGTCAGAGGCAGATCTTGAGGTCTTGTTCTATCCCCCTTTTACCCTTAAAAACCTTGCTAAGGTCGATCCAGACTGGCTCTATATCTATGGGGAACTTAAAAAGAAGTCCGTTACAAAAATGCTTCTTTGGATTGAGTACAAAGCAGCTCATCCCCATGGGTATCAGTATACTCAGTTCTGCATTCTTTATCAGGAATGGCTAAAGTCCGCGACTTTGGTCTTCCGAAATACCCATAGAGCCGGTGAAAAAGCATTTATAGACTACGCGGGTCAGACTATGCCGATTTGGGACGCAGTTACAGGTGAGTGCCGCCAGGCACAAATTTTCATAGGAGTCCTAGGAGCTAGCAACTTCACCTTTTCCGAAGCAACTTGGGGCCAAACCATTCCTGACTGGATTGGCTCCCATATCCGCATGTTCAAAGCTTTCGGAGGAGTTCCCGCCATATTGGTCCCTGATAACCTTAGATCAGGGGTCAACAAAGCATGCCGGTATGATCCGGTCCTAAACACAGCATATTATGAGTTTGCCAAGCACTATGGCACGGCCATTATCCCTGCAAGGGTCCGAAAACCCAAAGACAAGGCAAAAGCTGAAGCAGGAGTCTTACTGGTCTCTCGCTGGATTCTTGCGGCTCTTCGCAACCGAAAATTCTTTTCACTGGAAGAACTTAATGCCGCGATCGCCGAACTGCTGGTAAAGCTCAATTCAAAAAAGTTTCAAAAGTTAGAGGGGAGCCGCTTTTCACTTTTTGAATCCATTGACAAGCCTGCATTAAAGCCACTTCCCTCAACGGATTATGAGATCTGTGAGTATAAGCTGGCCCGGGTCAACATCAACTACCACGTGGAGCTCGAGGGGTATAGCTACAGTGTTCCTTACCAATATGTTCGAAAAGAAGTCTTCCTTCGTTACACTCCCACCACCGTAAAGATCTTTCATAAGGGGGAACAGATCGCTTCTCATCTTCGGGGAATCAGATCTGGCGGATATTCCACTTTGGAAGACCACATGCCCCCGAGGCACAAAGCCCATGTGGAATGGACTCCAGAAAGGATGATTAACTGGGTTGGGGAAGCAGGTCCTTCGACCAAGAAAACCGCGGAAGTGATTATCGCCAGTCGTCAGCACCCCGAGCAGTCCTATAAAGTAATTCTGGGAATGATTCGATTAGGGAAAAAATACAGTCAGGAACGACTTGAAAATGCCTGTACTCGCGCCCTGGTCCTCAACACTCCCTATTACAGCAGTATCAAGAACATCTTGTCAGCAAACCTCGACATGGCCACTGTGGCCACCAAAAAGACAGAAGAAACAGCAGCTATCAGCCACGACAATATTCGTGGACCAGCATATTACAACTAAACCATCTATGGGAGTCCTCATGCTAACGAACCAGGTATCAAGTAAATTACAGGCCCTTCGCCTCAGCGGCATGCTCAAAGGTCTAGAAGAGCAAGAAGCTATGCCTAACATCTCTCAACTGAACTTTAATGAGCGTTTTGAGCTCCTCTTAGACCGAGAGGAAGTGGTGCGGCGAAATAAAAGCTTCCAAAATAGAATAAGGAAAGCCAAGTTTAAAGAAAGTGCCTGTATTGAAGACATTGACTATGACCCAAGCCGGGGACTAGCCAAAACTACAATTTTAAAGTTTGCTTCAGCCGACTGGATCACAGGCCACCAAAACATCATCATCACCGGACCCACTGGTGCTGGTAAGACTTACCTGGCTTGCGCTATAGCCCAGGCCGTCTGCAGATCCAATTACACGGCAAAGTATCTCCGTATCCCAAGATTTCTCAGATCCCTTGAAATTGTCAGAAATGACGGTAGCTATGACAAACTCCTCCAAGAAATCCAAAAGACAGACTTAGTACTCTTTGATGACTTCGGGCAATCAAGGCTGCAACCTGACGAAGCTAAGGACCTACTGGAAGTCATGGATGACCGCCATGGTCAACGTTCGGTCATTATTACAAGTCAGCTAGAAAGTTCAAAATGGTATGAGCTCATCCCTGATCCTACAATCGCTGATGCTCTGCTAGACCGAATCATCCATAGATCCCATCAAATCAATATCAAAAGAGCATCTATGAGAAGGACAAAATCTGGGTTGACCCAGACTCCCAATTCAACTAAATAACAACCGCGTCGCTACGCTCCGGTCGCAATCAACTCTGAGTGACCGGCTTGCCCCGAAATAGCTGACCGGCTTCGCCGAAATACGCCCAACTTTCAGACTTCAACGAGACAAAATCAGAACGAGTGACGTTATGGGATTAAGCTGACAGCTTTACCAACATATTGAACAGGCACTTTTCTTCCACCTGGAATGACGAAGTTTGATCCACGATCTTCAGTGTTCAAAGCGGCTCGAAATTCCAGGGAATGCAGTTCAAAATTTTTGCTTTGATATTGCACTTCTGTACCGCTTTGCAATTGTTGTTCCCAGGCGGCTTTTCCAGAAATCGCGTAGTTTAAGAATTTCCCGCTGGGCAACGCTATCCCTCGAACTGGTCCAATAGGTCCAATATAGACACTGGCTGACTCAACTCCAAATGATGCAAGACCAGGTAGATTTAATCCCTCAAGAATTGTGGGGTAAGCATGTGGACGACAGACAGAGATTTCTTGCGTCCGCGAGCGCAGTGTTTGGACGAAGAATGCAGGAACGATGACTTCAGAAATTGAGTTGCCAGTACTCAAATCGGTAAGGGAAATGTGTGCGTCACTATTTTCAGACAATAGTGCAGTCTCACAGTAATATGGTTTTTCACCCCCATCTACGTTAGTTGCCCTGGTTTTTTCCGTTAGAATCTCTGACAGACTGTTCTCCTGTGGCAACATAAGTTGCATGTCTACTTGGATTCCACTAGGAAAATCTTCAATTCCGAAAAGCACTCCAGTTACTTTAGTTTCCGATGCGAGAGCTGGAGAAGTTGAAAGAATAGAACCAAAAACTAACGTGTTTGCAATAATTGCTCTAAGCGACAATCTTCTCATAACGTAATTCCTCATTGAGTCTCCCGTTATTGGTAGACTTAGATATACTTGTGCCCTGCCAACCAGCCGAAATGGGATGATTGATTTGATTCAAGGAGTGATCGTTTCAAGAATGGGTGGATTGCAGGAGAAATTGTGCTTGTAGGATAGACCATGTGTAAGAAAATTCAGGCGATTTTGGCCTTGCCGTAAGCAGGCCTCGAAGGGTCTTTTGTGGGTAAATTTCGGTTCTGGTTTACAGACAACGGCCCTCAAACCCAGCGCGAAATCACCGAGTGGCCCTGAGATCGTGTTTCAGATTCAGACTCTGGTTTTTCGGCATCACTAGAACCTCTTTCGGAACTTTTTCCGAATTCCCTTTCTTTACTTCTAAAGATGGTTCCCTCATAAATTAAAATTCTTTCGCGCATCTGAATTGCTAGGCGAATAAGC
>CAIMVM010000148.1 GCA_903844895.1 uncultured Pseudomonadota bacterium | reverse complement strand
GTTTAGAATAAAGTTCCTACGCACAGGGATGGCGTTAGGCCTAGCTCCTATCTTCGGACTATTGTCTTCAGTCTGCGTCGTGAGTCCTGCTGCCCAAGCAGAAGACATTCTTGTGCCGCGCTCGGATATAGAGACTTTGCTTACTAAAACAGGGCGCATGGATACCGTGAAAAACTGGAAGATCAAGTTTTCTTTTTGGGAATGGAAGGATGGCCATCGCATTCGTATGGATTATGGCAGTCGCTACGAGGATTCCAATAAGAATTCAAAAATAGATGCCTCTGACGATGGTTTTTTTAATCCGGCTAGCACCGTCAAAACGGCTATTGCAGCCCTTGTTTTAGAAGACTTGAAGAAAAATGACTTAAAACTTTCTGACAGTTACCGAGCTGTCGGCGCGGAATGGAACACCTTTGAATCTGATTTGCAAATGATGCAAGTGCTTTCGGATAATGAAGCCACTAACCGTTTGCTGCTTTTTTTAGGATTTGATGCCATTCATTCCCGAATGAATCAGTTGGGATTTCATGATATTTCCGTAGAACGATTGATGTTAGGTAAGGGGACTCTTGTCGAATCTCCCGCCTATGAGGTAAAAACAGAAGGAAAGCTTATACAAAGACTGGGACGTCCGGTTTCGATGGCGTCTCGATGTGAAGAAGCCCCTGGAAAAGTCGGAAATTGTGCTTCCCAAGAAAATCTTTTAGACATCCTCCAACTTCTTGCCAGTCCCACTGCCACCCATGGATTTGATATTCGGGAAGGGGACCGGAATTGGATTCTCAATATTATGTCTCAAACTCCTAAGAGTTTGGGATATGATTATCCCGATGACTGGAACCGGTTTCTTCAATCCAAGAAGAATGAATTGGTCGGTGAGCATGGTCGCCTCATCAGCAAAGGGGGAGTTGCCCTTTGGTCGAAAACATGGACAGATACAAGTCTGATACAGTCCGACGACGGAAGACGAATGGCGGTATCCATTACCGTTTTTCCTCCTGAAGAGGTCACCCAAAAAGTAGCATTTCCCTTTATGGCAGATCTTGCCTTAGCTCTTAAATCGTTTGCAAAAAACTATTAAACTAAACTGATAGGCCTAAAAAAGGGTGTCTCGCCAAAAGCAAGGCACCCTTTTTCAATAGAAGTAGCTAAGCAGGATTCTCTAGGCTGGGCTTCTCAGGTTGTCGTTGGAAGAGCTTTGTTTGGGGAGCCTGTGTTACTGATTTCGCTCGTATTAACGGCAGGATGTGAATTTGCCTTTACTTTGTGACAATCTTTGCTTTAAAATGGGTTTAGTTTGTTACGTGGGGTCCTATGTTTGACCGTGAGCTTGATAACACCCTGAAAACATGGAAGCTTTCAAAATCAAGAAAGCCTCTGGTACTGCAAGGAGCCCGCCAAGTGGGAAAGTCGACAGCAGTGCGTCGCTTCGGAAAAAGCTACAGCCAGTTTATGGAATTCAACTTGGATCAGGCTTCGGAACGCCGTCTTTTTGAGAGCAATTTGTCTTCAAAGGAAATAGTTAGCGCACTTTTTTTTGAAAAAGGCGCCAGCATTAATAATTCCGACACTCTTTTGTTTATCGATGAAATTCAAAATTCAGATCGCGCCACAGCACTGCTGCGTTACTTTAAGGAGGAATTTTCTGAGTTCCATGTCATCGCTGCAGGATCCATGCTTGAACATTACATTAACGATGAGAAAGCTTCTTTTCCAGTTGGGCGCGTGGAGTACAGATTTATGCGCCCTCTGTCATTTTTCGAGTTTCTCGGTGCCATTGGTGAGCATCAGGCTTGCGAAGAATTGACAAAAGTTCCATTAGCTCCTTACGCCCACGCAAAGCTGAGCGCGCTCTTTGCACGCTACGCAATGACGGGAGGAATGCCTGAGGTTGTAGCGAATTGGTGTGAGCGCCAAGATATGACTGTTGTCAAAGATAATCTCCAAGCTCTTTTGACGAGCTATGGCGATGACGCGAGAAAGTACGCAAAAAGCCGAGAATTCGGGTCGCTGCTGCAGCATGTCATTTCGATGGCTCCCCTTGAGGCCGGCAAAAGAATTGTGTTCGAAAAGTTCGGTAATAGTAACATTCGCTCCCGTGAGATGGGTGATGCCCTGCGAACTTTGGAGAGAGCGCTTCTCGTTGAACTTATCTATCCCATCACCGCATGGGAGGCTCCTCTAGTTGCAAACCAGCGTAAGAGGCCGCGGCTGCAATTCCTTGATACAGGACTTATGAATCATGCTTGTAATACAACGGTACATTTGCTTCACGGGGCGGATATATCTGGCGTTGCCGAAGGGAGGATAGCGGAACATATTGTTGGGCAGGAGCTTGCGACACTCAACAGTACAACGCCGCGCAGCCTCTGTTTCTGGGTTCGTGAGTCTAACCAATCCCATGCCGAGATTGACTATATTTTTGTTCATGAAGGGCGCACTGTTCCCGTGGAAGTCAAGACAGGCGCCTCCGGCTCTTTGCGCTCTCTTCATCAGTTTGTTGACAGCTCGGGCTGTCCCTTGGCGGTCCGTTTTTGGTCGGGGGCGCCAAAAATTGAGAATCAAAAAACGCCAGCTGGAACCTACTACAAGCTTGCGAATCTTCCGCACTACCTCGCAGGAAGTCTTCCCCGCTATTTGGATGGGATCAGATAAACTCTTCCATTCTTAAACTATCGTTTGGCTGCGGCCTTAATTCAGCCTCTGTCCTGTTGATAGATTTGTGTTCGTAATTTTGAGCTTTTGTGCCAGAGCACATTTTCATTCCAAGTTTAAGGCGTTAAAATTTTTCGGTTCCCATGGCTTTGAAAGAGTCTTTTTTTTGCCCAGGCTTTCTCGATTGTAAACTTTCTTGGATGGGACCTAGCAACGTTTCCTTCTATGGCAGATCTTGCCTTAGCTCTTAAATCGTTTGCAAAAAACTATTACACTAAACTGATAGGCCTAAAAAAGGGTGTCTCGCCAAAAGCAAGACACCCTTTTTTGATAAAGCTGACTAAATGAAGGTTTCTCGAGCTGGTCCTCTCAGGTTGTAGTTTGAAGACATCACCTGGCCATAGGCGCCTGCTGTGGCAATCAGCATGATGTCATTTTCCTTGGATAAAGGAAGTTTTCTATCGCGGCCTAGGACATCTCCCGACTCACAAATAGGCCCAACAACGTCTGCTGTGATAGTGAGGTCATTCTCAATTTTAGAAAGATTCACAATATGATGATAGGCATTATAGAGGGGCGGCCTGATGAGATTATGCATGCCTGCGTCGACGCCAACAAATGTTTTGGGGCCTTTTGTTTTTGTTTGCGTGACTCTAGCTAAGAGAACTCCAGCTTCCGCAACTAGATATCTTCCAGGTTCTAGCCATAAGTCGAATTGAGGAATCTTACCTTTAAAAGTCAGGAGAAGGGTGTTGGCTTCTGGCAAGGATAGGGCATCTTGTCCAGGTCTTTCTGGGACACCAAAACCACCGCCTAAATCAAGGATCTTAACATCAGGAAAACCAGAAGCGATTTCTGCAAGCTGAAAAGCGATTTCACTCCAAGTTTCAGGAGATCGTATCCCCGAGCCTACATGGGCATGGAGGGCTGTGATTTTAACTTTATGATCGGAAGCCAGTTTTTTTAGTTTTTCTAACTCGCTTAAGTCCACACCAAACTTAGACTGGTAGCCAGCGGTATGCACATGCTTATGATGGCCTTTAGCCACACCAGGATCCAGGCGGACCATGATCTCTCTGCCTGAAAATACCTCGGGATGATTTTCTAGAGGGTATAAATTATCAAGATTGATGAAACAACCTAGCTCATAAGCCTTGCGGTACTCTGCTATAGGTGCAAAATTGGGGGTAAATACAATCTGTTGACCTTTGAGGGTTGGAATGGCCTCAAGAAGATGGCTAATTTCAGCCCAAGAAACACAATCAAAGCAAATTCCTTTTGAGTGAATCAGCTTTAGGGTTTCAGGGTGACTGTTAGCTTTCATGGCATAGTTAACTCTAGAAATCGCCGTCATGGCCTTTAGCTGATCGGCTCTTCGAAGGATCGTATCGCGACTGTAAACATATTGGGGGGTGGTCTCGGCTCCCAGCTTTAGGAGCTCTTCTGAACGCGACTGCCACCAGGGGGTTTCAGGTGCGGTGGCGGCTTGAGACGTTTTTGCGTTTAATTCAGACCAGCTAGGACCGAATTGAGGCATGTTCGAAACGTCATCAAAGAAGAGGGCATGAATGTTGTTTAGTAATCTTTCAATTTGGTCTTCGTCTACTATAAACGTGATATTGAGGTCACTTGCCGCTTGGGTCAGGAGATAGACCTGCTTGTCTTCAAAAGATTCAAATACCTGGCCCATTTTGTGGAGAATAGACCGTATTCCTTTGCCGACAAGAGATAAGGACGCGCAGGGACCTATTCTTCGAGGGTGGCAGTAAGGCTTCAGATTTTCCATCAGGGCTTCAAGTTGACGTTCATCGGTAACATTGGATATGGGGTCAAACGTTATGGTGACATTGGTTTCTGATGTGGCTACTTGATCAATGGAAATTCCATGATTTTTGAACACCTGAAAGACATCGGAAAGAAATCCTGCTTCGTGCCACATTCCTACAGAATCCATGGAAATGACTTGAAGACCCATTTTTGTGGAAAGGGCTTTTATTTGGGGCGTTTGTGGGGCTTTGGCGCAGATAATTGTACCAGGGACTTCCGGACGATCAGTCCAGCGGATATGAAGGGGGATCTCTCCTCCCCAAGCGGGTTCAATGCACCTAGGGTGAAGAACCTTTGCTCCCGTTGAAGCAAGTTCCTGCGCCTCCTCGTAGCTCAGAGTTTTAAGCATTTTAGCAGAGGAAATTTGATGAGGGTTTGCCGTGAACAAGCCAGGTACTGAGGTCCAGATTTCTAGTCGAGCGGCTCCAAGCTTTCCTGCAATATAGGCGGCTGAAGTGTCAGACCCGCCGCGTCCTAAAAGGACTGTCGCATCTTCGTGACTTTTAGCAACAAATCCTTGAGTTATAATGACATCAGCTTCAATTTTAGAAAACAAGTCGCGGGTTTCTTGGTCTACGGAAAAGTCGCAAATTGCAGAAAGATATTGTTGAGAGAGGCTGGAATGTTTTTGATGGGAGGAAGTCAAAACGTCTCTTACATCGAGCCATTTGGTGGAGACCCCTGATTTTGCAAAAAACTCAGCCCCCAACAGAGTCGACATCAACTCTCCTTTTGACATCACTTTGGCTTTAGTCTGCGGGGAAATCTCCCCGATTAAACTGACTCCACGAATGACACGTTCGGCTTCACCAAGCTCGCTATCGATAATGGAATCATCAATTCCTAGTTCCAACGCAAGTCGGTGGTGAATATCTCGAATCTCAGATAGAGCGGCTTCGTGCTGTGTTTTTAGGGCCTGCTTTAACGCTAGCTCCAATTTATTAGAGATACCACTTACGGCAGAGCAAACGATAATAGGTTGTTCGCCGGCGGCGACACATTGCTTAGCGCGAGTGAGGATGGAGTTCCAATTATGGATATTGGAAACACTTGTACCACCATATTTAAGTACAACCCATGGTTTCATAAAAGGTGCTGTCTCCAGGAAAAGTTAAGGGATCAATCTGCCAGAAAGTCCCGCAAAATGCTAGTCCATCGCTTGCTAGGCGCAGCTAAAATGCTTTTTTATTTATAAACAAGTGGTCTAAAATCTCTTAAAGAACCAGCCCATTCTAGCAGGCAAAGCGCAGAGTCACATTAAGCTGTTTGCTCCGCAGGGTGGGGCAATCTCGAGGGAGTCCTGGCCTACCTTGAGGCCCGCATTGCGCAGTGAGAAGCAATTTGGAATATCGAAAGAAGGCAGTCCTCTAATTGCAGCTGGCTAAAGTTCAATTTTTAACCCGCGGCTGTAATACTTTGTAGGATTCAGGGTTTTAATTTTAGAGGGCTGAAACAGTAAGTCAAAAACTTACTCAAACTTGATCATCCGTCTTGTAACTGCCGGTAATCACGAGGACCCCAACTGGGGTAAAACTGGATAGAATCCTATCAGATAAACAGATTCACCTATTTTGATATTCTAGAAACCATCCATGTTTTTTCTGCAAGCCTTTACGGGAAGAAAGATCTCAAAGAAACATAAAAAACACTTGACGGCAAAACTATACATATGTATGGTTGTTGCCTGTTGCAGTTTTCAAACGACTTTTTTAAGTCAAGCTACCACTCGAGCCAGTATAAAAGTATTGCAATATCAGATCTAAACGCTTTTGAAATGCTTAAAAACCACAAGTTTTAATGGGCGAAAGTAGATCTGGATTTGAAATGTGCTC
>CAIMVM010000147.1 GCA_903844895.1 uncultured Pseudomonadota bacterium | reverse complement strand
AGTGAGTTGGCTGACCAGGTTTCCAGCCACCTTCGTTTTCAAGATCCTGTGCCCAAAGTATATGCTCAGCCGATTATTTTTAATCTACTCCCTGGAATTGGCCCCATTGATGCGACGGGGCATTGTGAGGAAGAGGTTAAAATGGTTCTTGAAACAAGAAAAATTTTGGGAATTCCAAATTTAGAAGTGATGGCCTCTACAATTCGAGTTCCCGTTTTTAGCTGTCACAGTGAAACTTTAGCCGTTCGGCTTACAAAAGAGGCTTCTAGGCAAGAAATTCAGTCTGTGTTTAAAGATGCTAAAGGAATAGAATTTTATGTGGGAGATGAGTATTCCGGCATGCCGACCCCAAGATTAGTAGCAGGTAGAAAAGAGACCTTTGTGTCAAGAGTTCGTCTGCCCTATGGTCAAGAACGTTCTCGTTGGGTACAATTTTGGAATGTGGCTGATAACTTAAAAAAAGGCGCAGCCACAAACGCGGTTCAGATTCTTGAGTATTTAGTTGCCAAAAGAAAATGAAGGATGGCTATGAGTAGATTTTTTTGGTTAGGGCTTCTGCTGAACTTTAGTGGGTTAGGGCTTGCTGAAGAAGCAGCGTCAAAACAATCTGCCGGCGACTTATCTCAATCAGCTCCTTCTAAAACGGAAACGGCCACTTCCGCGGACGCAACGCCCTTAGATGCTTCAAATGCTTCTAAGTCTGGCACTCCAGCCGCTCCTGGTCTGCCTCCTGAGAGCATCAGTCCTGTGGAAGTATCCGTTTCAAATACAGAAATTAAGAAAGAATCCCAGGAACCTTCTATTTCAAATGCTCTCGATAGTTCCCTAGGTGCTGCTGTGCCTGCTCCAGAGGTTCTAAATGAGTCATCCTTAAACGGATCAAATTCTCAAGCACCTGCCAACTCATCAAATGCTGCCCAAACAGAGAGCGCTTTGAAGGCGGGAGACGCCACAACTGAATCTAAAGAGCCAAAGGTTTTTCAAACGGATACATCAAGTCCTCAGGCTGCTCCAGCAATGATTGAGGAGAGCGAAAGCGTTAAGGAAATTGCGAAGGAGAGCTCTAATGAAGCAGTGGGTATTAAAAGCCCCACAGGTTCCGAGAACTCTGGGGCCGCTGACCAAGCCATTAAAACTCAACCGGAGGCTTTGACTGAGGGCCAAGAGTTGCCAGGTAAACAGCAAACTCCTAGTTCGACTCCTGTTTATTATAGTCCCGCTTCTAAGATCGATATGGCTAAGCACAAGTCAGTTTATGCTGACAAAGGGGACGGCAAGGTTAAGTTTGGAGCTTGGATGATTTCACTTGGGTCTGCTAAGTCAAATTATTCTAAAGCTGATGGTTATAAAGACTTCTATGGTAGCTTTTCCAATACGTTAGATCTTGGTGTTGATTGGTTTTTTCTTCGGCATACCTATGCTGCAGCTGGGATAGGTGGTCGCTTTAGTTACTATACGGATAAAGGATCTAGACAAACAGCTACGGGTACAAAAGCCCCGGGTAGCTCGTCTTTTACAGTGCTTTCGAACGTACTAACGCTGCAAGGGGTTATTTCCCCGCTTCCCTGGCATTGGATCGTCTTCAAGGGGTGGGCAGGCAGACAATACGATTCCTTTGAGGAGACGAGAGACAATGAAGTATCAACAAGCCAAGCATTAAGTGAAACTTCCGGCGAACAGCCTAAGCTTCTGATCTCAAAAGGCAAGCGCAACGGGACTGTAAAAGGTTTTTCAGCGATGTTTGACATTTCCTTTCTCGACAGTCGATCCATTAAGTCTATGAAGCCCGCTTTAGGGATAGACTCTTTGTATATTGCTCCTTTCAAAGAGGTCTATGAGCAAAAGACAGTAAAAGGAATCAATCTAACCAGGAGCCTTTCTGGGGTTATGTTAGTCTTTGGCTCAGCTATATAGGGATATTTTTGAAAAGGATTCGCATAGACTTATCTTATGATGGCCGAGACTACTACGGTTTTCAAAGTCAACCAGATGGCAATACTATTCAAGATGAAATCGAACGCGCTCTGGCTCTAGCTGTAAGAATTCCGCTTCGCATAACAGGAGCCTCGCGAACAGACTCTGGAGTTTCCGCGGAGCATCAAGTTTGTACGGTCGAGGTGCCTGATGAAACAGACTTGTTTAGACTGCATCGCAGTTTAAATGGCCTTCTTCCAAAAACGATTCGTATTCAGTCGGTTGAGGTTGCTGATTCCGGCTTTCATCCAGGTTTTCTAGCAAAAGCTAAGATATATCGCTATCGCATTTGGCTTGGCGAGTGCTTAGACCCCTTTTGTCGCCCGTTTGTATGGGAAGTAAAGTCAGAGGTTGACGTTGACAGACTATTGCAAGTGGTTAGCGAGTTTGTAGGAAAGCACGATTTTAAAGCATTCTCCAATGCGGGGACCGATGTAGCTTCTACCATTCGAGAGATCTATGGTATCGAAGTTGAGCGAAGAGGTAAACTGATCAATATTTGGGTTCTTGGAGATGGTTTCTTAAAACAGATGATTCGCAATCTTGTCGGAACGAGTATCGATATAAGTTCAGGGAAACTACAATCGAATGTAAAAGAGCTTCTTTCAGGCAGAGTTCGTGCAGAGGCGGGGCGTACCGCCCCAGCACTAGGACTTCAGTTAGTAGAAGTACTTTATGAGACACCACCAGACTTAGCTAGCTATGTAAGCATTTACAATCAGCAAAGTTCGATGCTCATAGGAGGCGCCGAATGAAGTGGGGTATTCTTTTGCTAGTAGGCCTGATTGGGGCATGCACTATGGAAGGGCCCATGAATGGTGGAGGTGCTATAAATGCGCCGACCACGATAAAAGAGCCTGTAGAGAACCGGTCTCCGAATCCTGATATATGGTCTCGGGAAAAAAGAGAGTCGTTTGCGTCTTTTTATTTTATGGTGGGTGAATATAAGCAGCTCGAAGGGGACTTTTTAGGAGCGAAGAGAAACTTTGAAGAATCCTATGACATGGCGCCAAATTCCTATACGGGCGCAAAAGTCATGATAGCTAGCTTAGATGCTGGAGAAAGCTCAGGGGATACACTTTTAGAAGCTCGCAGAATGGTTCTTCTTTATCCTAAGTCGGCAGCTTTAAGGACGATTTATGCAAGAATTCTTTTTACCAATCGGATGGCAGAAAAAGCGGCAGCAGAATTAGAAAAAGCAATTGAGCTGGATTCTGGAAAGGAACGGCCTTATCTGCTTCTTGTCGATTACTTTGAGGCTACAAAAAATAGGAAGCAAGCGTTGCACTGGGCGAAAAAACTTGTAGAGGCAATTCCCAGCTCGCAACTTGCAGTATTTGTCTATGCTAAGATTTTGGTTGCAGATCGACAGTATAAAAAAGCTCTAGTAGAGACAACCAAAGGCTTAGAACTAGACGACAACAATCCGGAATTCCTGGGCCTTCACGGCTATTGTCTTGAGGCAAATAATAAGACTGCAAAAGCTATATCGATTTTTGAAGAAATGTTCCGTCATGCGCGGCCAGATTCTGATGTAGCTAGAAAGCTTATGAATCTATATAGAGAAACTGACGGACTTCAAAGGGCCAATAAACTTTTTGATAAACTATCAGCTACTAGTAAGGAGCCTGTACACTCCATCGAGATACAACGAGCTTATATTAAAGCAGAACTTGGGAAGCAAGATGATGCAATTTTAGTTCTTCAGAAAGCTAAGAAGAATTTTCCAGAGAGCGATTTGATTCATTTGCTTCTTGGTCTTAATTACTATTTCTTGGGAAAAAAAGATTTAGCTCTTGAGTCGTATCATCAAATTCGAAGTTCATCAAAATATTATTTGATGTCTATTGAACTGCAGATTGATGGTCTCGTAGAAGAAGGCGCGTTTCAAGAAATTGTTAGGTTGGTGGGCAGCATTGATAAATCGATAACTCCTACCCCTCGCATAAGTGCCGCCTATGCCTCGGCGTTCTCTCAGCTAGGTAATTCAGAGAGGTCTGTCGAAATTCTAGATGCAGCGATTAAGACAGACCATGAAAATGTGCAGCTATACTTTTTAAAAGCGGTCTATCTAGAAAAATTAGATGAAGTGAGCGACTGCATTGCTGCTTTAAGAAAGGTTTTAAAGCTAGACTCAACTCATCATTCGGCTATGAATTTTCTAGCGTTTCTGTTTGCGGATCGAAATGAAAATTTGGCTGAGGCTGAATCATTGATAGAAAAGGCACTTACTTTGAAGCCTGACGACCCATATTATCTCGACACTCTGGGGTGGGTTTACTATAGATTAGGGAGATTTGAGGAAGCGGAAAAAGTTTTGGCTCCTTTGATTGCTAAAAATTTGACAGAGGTAGTGATTGCCGAACACCTTGCTGAAGTGAAATGGAAAATGGGAAAGAAAACAGAGGCGTTAGATATTTATGAAGGCCTGCAGTCAAAATTGAAAAATGATAAGGACGGAGAGCGTATTAAAAAGCGTTATCTCGATTTGATCCAAGAGACTAAGAAATGACCAGATTTTGGTTGTTACAGACTGTGTTTTATTGCTGTGGGATTTTAGGTTGTGTGACACTGCCTAGGATCTCTTCGCAAGAGCGGGAATCGATTCTAAATAAATATTCTTCTGACTGTCGAAGCTTGGAAGGGAGTCATGTTGTGAGTTTTTCACAAGGTACT
>CAIMVM010000146.1 GCA_903844895.1 uncultured Pseudomonadota bacterium | reverse complement strand
GTTCTTGCAAACGATTCTTCCGGCGCCCAATAAGATTAAAAAGGTGGAGCATCACAAAGCACTACCCTATCGACAAGTTGCTGCCCTAATCGCTGACTTACGTGAGATGGCAACGATAGCTGCACTTGCCTTGGAATTCACAATCCTTAATGCATCTCGAACGGGAGAGGTTATAGGTGGTCTACAAAGCGAACTTCACGATGATGTGTGGATCATTCCGGGCTCACGTATGAAAGCCAAGAAAGAGCATCGAGTACCACTATGCAAGCGATCGCTTGAAATATTAGAAATTGCACGAGTAATGGATCCCAATAGCAAGTACCTATTTTCCAAAAATGGAAAGAGACTCTCCAATATGGCAATGCCCATGATGATTCGTAGAGCAAAGGTAGATGCAACGGTACACGGATTTAGATCAACCTTTAGGGACTGGGTTTCAGAGGAAACCACACACTCCTCAGAAGTGGCTGAAATGGCATTAGCTCACACCATTACCAATACTGTTGAGCGGTCATATCGAAGAAAAGACTTGCTAGAGAAACGGAGACTGTTATTAAATGATTGGGAAGACTATTGCAACACAGTCCATGAAAATGTTATCGAATTGAAGGCTGCTTAAACGGCGAGCTAAGGAGAAAATATGATTGATCAAACTATAGAATATGAGCGTATAAATAAGGCTCAATTAGTCGACTTAGTTAAGGAATTGCAACTTTCATCACAAAAGATGGAGAGAAAGCTTCAGAAGTTAAAAAATCAAAACAAAACTCTGCAATCTGAATTAGATGAAATCCACGCAAAGAATGCGAGGAGCAAAAGTAAACGCACAGAAAATAGGAACGTATTAGAGGCTCAAAATATTGAATACCTAGAGAGAGCGTTGAGCGTATTCGAGGATTTCCTAGGTAGGCCGTTTAAGTCACAAGACTTTACGAAGTTTAGACGTTACCTATTAAAAATTTATCCAACACCAGCCTATATCCAAGAGCCCAGACTAACTAAAGCGCAGAAAAAATTAAGTCCAGCCCTGCAAAAGGAAGAGCTAGAAATGAAAAGAAGAACGGAATGGTCAGAAAGCAGGCTTAGAAAGTTCTTTAAAGACAGAACTGGAGAGAGTGCTTCAACAAAAAAGACATGACATATGTCATGAATTTTATATAACCGCATAAGTAAATAACCTTCTCCTACCCAACTAAAAAGGAGAAGGTGGAAATGAAATCAAGTATCAAACTACTACGTATTAGCGACGTAGCGAATAAAACAACCCTCGCTAAAAGCACACTTTGGAGCAAGATATCCAAGGGGCAATTTCCAAAACCAATAAAGATTTCTCCAGCGATTAGCGTTTGGAAAGAATCTGATGTGGATGATTGGATCGAAAGTTTTTACAGTCAAACCGTTGTAAAGGAGGCTGTATGAAATTAGATCAAATGCCACAAGAGCTTCGAGCGATTAAAAATTGGGTTCTAGTGAAGTTGGCACCAAGAAATGATGGCAATTATGACAAGGTCCCGGTAGGTATTCGTAAGGGTCAAACTTATGAATTAGCGTGGGGTAATCCTTCAAACCGCTCATCCTTTGAAACGGTTAAGGCACTACTACAAAAGGAGTTGGCACTAGGCTCCTCTGAGCGACGTTTCCATGGTATAGGCTTCGTTCTAAACGATACCGATTACATGTGCGTCGACCTAGATAAGGCGTTCATCGGCGACTCTTTAAAGCCCTTTGCCAAGGATATTCTCGCTAGCCTTCATGGCTTTGTTGAAAAGTCAGTTAGCCATACTGGCTTACACATATTCATCAAAAAACATGGCTGGGATATTGGCACCAAAAGGGGCAAGTTTGCTGACGGCTCCGGAATTGATGTCCTTTGCAGTGG
>CAIMVM010000145.1 GCA_903844895.1 uncultured Pseudomonadota bacterium | reverse complement strand
TCCACAGATAAAAGGTCCACAAAAACCTCGTCAATCATTTGTTTTAATTGACGTATTTTAAGAAACAACGGACCAATTGAAAACAACAAAAGGTTCAATTGTAAATTAAATTTCTAGACCAGGTACCTGCTCAATGTGGGTCCAAGAGTTCTTTAGTTCTAACTCCCCCGTAGTCTTTAGAAACTTTCCAGGCCAAGACGGACTTTGAATCGTTATCGATGACACATGGAACAAATGCCTTGCTTCCGTCACCTTACCTAAGAATAGTTTGATCCAAATGCCAGATTTGACCAGGAGCAGAAGCCCTGATGCCTATCTTTGGTTTTGCTGGGTAGACTCGAGTTCTATTTCATTTCAGACCCAGCTCCCGAACCACCCGTGGCCAGGTTGAAGGAGATGCCATCACTTCACCTGTCTTTTTTCCAAGCTAGTTTAAAGCATGCATACTCTAGTGGCTGAAATCTTTAGATGTATAAAGGTCCTGAATCTTTCTAAGTTCAGATCTGATAAGTCCGGTAGGAGACACTCTCGGGCAGCTCGGTCTATCTTAGGGAAGACACTTAACCTCACGTTTTAACCAGTTATGATATCTAGCTGCTGATAGCCCTATGGCTGACAGGCAATCAAAAAGTGGAACAGAATCTGAAGCCGTCTTAATCGCCTTAAGACTCTTTTCTTTTGCTCCAGAGTAAGGAAGTCTTTTGTACTGGATCTGAAAGCCAAAGATTCTAATGGTGCTTAGAACTAGCTCTTGCTTAGCAGTTACTTGAGCCAGCTTCGCTTTTAAGGTCAGATTCTCAGAAATAAGGTCGGAGGCGCTCAGTTCAAGTTCAGGAATCGTAAAAAACCCACGAACTCCTTTTTTTCTTCCATTTTCGAAGGGTCACCTTGGAGATCCCATAGGCCTCAAACTTTTTTAGGTCGTTCGAAGCAGCTACTAAGTTTTTCAGACGATGGTCTTAACGGCGGTAGTCTGATCTTTCCATCGATATCGATCCTGCCTATTTAGGCATAAAGGAATATAGGAGACAAGGAATAGGATTTTAGGACTTAACCAATATTCGCTGAAAAAAAAAGGAAATACCTTGAGATGGCGCAGGGCAATCCTTCCCACGATGGATGAAGAAGTAGCCATGGCAAGGGATTCATGGTCTCTAAAGAGACTGTCACTAAGGGGATAGTTTACCATCTCCCCTTCTTGGTTTATGTAGGCATGTTGTTTAAGAAGTTTAAGAACTTTACTGCTGATTTCGAGAAGGAGTTTTTCGACTTCTTTGTCGGTAATGGCTTCTAGGTTTCGAAAGCGGAAAGTTTCAGCACCGTTTTGACTGATCCCTGAAAACACGCCATCGTAGAACAGGATGTGTAGGTGCGGGTTTAAGTTTAAAGCAGAGCCTGCAAGCTGGGTAAAGCTTTTGGCGCCTGACTTTGGGTTCTTAATGCCAGCGGCAAGAGCTTTGATTTTGTAGTAGCTGTGCTTGGCACTTTGCTCAAAGAAGGGACATTACATGTAACTTTTGGGATTGAACTTTGAGGATTCAATTTTTATGGAGAGGCTCTTCAAGCAGCCTATTAATCAATAAAAACATCAGGTTGCGACGATAGTGGCTTTTTTGGCCTCATAAACATCTTTTATTTTGTGAGTGGCAAGGAGTGGAAAATAACATTTTTCTGCAGAAATGTAAAAATTCACGCCATCGCCTAAATTGTGAAATTTAACATTTTTGTTGAAAAATGTTAAATTTCATCTGATCATACTAATATGAACAAAAACCAAGAAACCAAACTCAAGAAAATTGGCATTTTTACCCTTGCTCAAGCCAAGGAGTTGGGGATTAGCCAGCAAAGCCTCTCTATACTTGTGAAACAAGAAAAAATCACACGGTTGGATCGAGGTATTTTCCTTCATCCGGAAGCCAACCTTGAACGTGAATACGATTTTCAAATTGCCTGTGCAAAATTTGGCCCCGATGCAGTTATTGGCGGACTATCCGCCCTCTTTTATTACAACCTTGTCGATCAAGCTCCAAAACAGACATGGGTACTCGTTCCCTCTCATAAAGTAACCAGCAAGCGTTCTTACCGCTTGATTCGAACACAAATCCCACTTGATAAGGGCATTGTGGTCGGAAACGGCTATAAAGTGGCGTCTATTGAGCGGGCTATTATGGAAGGCTTCAAACTTGCCAGTAAAATTGGTGTGCGAACAGCGATTCATGCGTGCCGAACGGCCATCCAACAAAAACAAACAACACTCAGGAAAATTGGAATGACTGCCAAAGAGCTTGGACTAAATTCTTATCTTACCAAATATTTTGAAACCATAATTGGGTCAATAGAGTGACTAAAAAAGAACAAGGCACATCGATAAGAAAAAAAATTATGGTTCTCGGAAAACGCTTAGGCGTGGAGCCTCGAGATCTTGAAACCGTTTTTATGATTGAACGATTGGTGGCACGCTTAATCGCAGACAAAGAATTGGCAAGCCACCTCGTTTTCAAGGGCGGATTTGTAGGATTTAAAATATATGAGTCCCCTCGCTACACAGTGGATTTGGACGCCCTAATTATAAACTCTAATATAGATGAAACTCTTAAACGCGTGAAAGAAATGGCAGAGTCTGAATGGGATGACGGTGTATGGTTTCGTTTTGAAAGTCAGGTTGATCTTGCCACCCAGGGGGAGTACGGGGGAATTCGCCATTCTTATAGAGCAGGAATTGGTGATGTATTAAAAAACCTAAAAAAGGCACAGGTCATTCATTTTGACTTAGGTATTGGCGACCCGGTTACTCCTGGCCCACAAAAGCAACAGACCCCATCCTTGCTATCTGATAATGAAGACATCAGCTGGTCTGTCTATCCCATTGAAACCATCTGTGCGGAAAAGCTTCATGCGATGATTTCTCACGGCGATGAAAATTCACGTTCTAAAGATGTCCATGACCTCGCCCTATTTTTGCCTAAAGTAGATGGCCCGACATTAAAAGAAGCCCTCAAACGAAGCTTTGGTTTTAGATCAACAGAACTTCCAGACTCTTTTTATTCAGAATTAAAGAAATTGAACACTGAACGCCTTGAAAAGGGATGGGTCAGCGCGGTGGATTCGATCCCAGGAGCAATGAGTTTTACGGCTGCTTTTGAAAACGTCCTGAATTGTCTAAAAGATCTTGATTTATGAGGTGCTTCGGCGTCGGTAGTTTCACTCGTATTTTTTACATTTTGCGAGGGCCTGTCGGGAAGATTTTTTCTATGCGGAGAGGCCGGAGAGAATACGCCATAGTAGCGTGTTAGATGGAATTTGGGCAGAGGCACTAGCGCCACGAGCTTTTCCAAAAACTCTGTTGGCGTAAAAAGCAAGAATTCACTGCCGTCTCGCCAAGGTGTTTTGAGCTTTAATTTGATGTCACCGTTCGGAAGTATTGAAATCCCGTCCTCGGCAATAGCCGGCCGCGCCAGATAGCGAAAAAGTTTCTCGAGGCGGTCGCGTTCATCACTTTTCACGGCGGTGGCAGCATGCACGGAGTATCCACCAACACTAATGCATGCCGTAGATGAAACCTCAACATCGTCTTCCGATGGCCAAAGCGCGTGTGATGATCGCAATCTGCGCACCGGGGTTCCGGCATTTTGTCCGAAAGCAATGCGATGCGAAGCACTTGCCGCTTGCGCGGGGAGATGCAGATTGTCGTTGGCGCTTGAAAACAAATCTTCCGTGGTGCCCACGAGCATCAGATCTTCGCTTTGCTCCAAGTGACCTTTTTTGACGAGATGTTTGTTGATGCGCTTGGCGATGGCGCTTGCCAGGCGCTCGGTTATTTCTCCTGTTGGAGCTTTTGCGTTGTAGAACTTTAGGCGGCCCGTGGATTTTTCACTATAGGTTCCGTCAAGTGCGATGATATGAAGGTGGACGTTGAAATTCGAGCCACTACCGAATCTTTGCATAAACACCACGGCACCAGCCATGCCTTTGGGATTGTCGCTTTCACGCCGGAGATGCGCACTAAGTGCATCCATAATTTTGCCACACACAACTCCTGCAAGCTCGTTGAAACCCGCAAGCCACAGGCGTAGCGGCGGTGGGAATGTCACAACAAATTGTCGCACACGTACTAGCGGCACTAGTACGTCAGTGAGATAAATCGCGGCCTCAGGCATGTGGCGCGCACCTTACGACGGGCAAAATTCACGTCCCTTGCGAGAAAACGCAACCAACTTTTGTGGGTAATGTGCTCGGAATGTCGATTGACGACGAGACAGTGCGGAGAATTCTCGCGAAGCACTATCGACCCACTCCCGGTAAGGGCCCTTCTTGGCTTTTGCCCTGCGCCATTTCAAAACCTTTGCATTGTATGCTAATGAATATTCGCGCCATGGGCAGTTGGAAGTTGAATAGTTCCCGCATGCTGCAAGGACATTGTAAGAATTTTAAGGAACCTACCATCCCCTCCTGAATAGGAGGATCTAGGCTAGGCAGGGAGTGCAGCGAACTGCTCGGTTAGCTTCCAGTCTTAACTTTCTGGCAGCGACTATTTTCTCTTTGAACTCAGTAATTCTGTCTTCTATCTACTTACCAGTGATAACTTCTTCAGGTATCGCTCCTTTTAAGGCTGAGTGGGGAATGCAGGTGTTACTTTCATGAAGGTAAAAATCAGCTCCGGTCACCAAAGATTCAAAGTTAGAAAGAACGATCCTGTATAAGTATAAATGTTTCATTCTATGAAAAAGCATTTCCACCATGGAGTTACTTTGCTCGATATCAATCTGGGCAATTGTCAACAAAATCAGTTTTGATTTAACAAGACTTTCCATTAC
>CAIMVM010000144.1 GCA_903844895.1 uncultured Pseudomonadota bacterium | reverse complement strand
GAGGTGGTAGATGCGCTAGTCGCCTAGCAGCACCCCCAGTGAGAACCCGTCGTGCCCTACTAAGGCAACGGGCTCCTGATCAAATCATTTGCTTGTCTGTAATATGTAGAGTTTGTGATGAGTTATGACTTTGGGCGGGGGGTTTCGTTTCATGAATTGGTTGAACTTGTCCCAATTCATGGGTTTTCTTCCACCGCGCTTGTTAAGCCATTTGAAGAAGATAAGTGTAGCTGCGCGGATAAAGCTGGAAACACTTCGTTGATTGAAGGACACCCCATAGTAGGCTACGTGACCTCTTACTTTTGCGCAGAAGGATTTCCATAAGTCAGGGAGTCTGTGCCTGCTCCGATTGGTCCTCATCCAGGATGTAACTTTCTTTAGCTTACTAATGAGTCGCTTGCGACTCGTTTTCAGCTTGGGAATCACAAATCCTTTCGTTGACTTGCCGAGGAAGAAGGTGAAACTCAGAAAATCGAAACTTTCTTGCTTTAACCCGCGGCTTTGCTTTTCTCTGGAAAAGCTAACCATCCGCGTCTTCTCTTCGTTAAGCTTTAATCCAAACCTCGTTAGGCGATTACCAAGTCCTTTATGAATTCGGACCGCATCTGAGTTGTGTTGGCAACAAATGACCAAATCGTCGCAGTACCTGAACATGGCGACTTTCCCTCTGCAGTGCTTCTTTACGGTGTTTTCGAACCAAAGATCGATCACATAGTGAGCCACTATATTTGATAGGACTGGACTCGCGGGAGATCCCTGCGGTACCCCTTCGTCGCTTATAGTAAGTTCACCCTGAGAAAGTACTCCAGCTTTTAACATTCGTTGAATGTACCGCAGAAAGCATTTATCGTTAATCCGCTGCTTGAGCGCAAGATCTACCAGGCCGCTTCCTATGGTCCCAAAGAAGTTTGCCAAGTCAACATCTATTACAGTCTCCACTTTGTTAGCGTAAAGATAGCTGTTAAGTCCTCGAATCGCATCATGGCAACCAAGTCCAGGCCTGAACCCGTAGGAACAGTCAAGGAAGGTGGGCTCAAATATACTTTCGAGGACCTTTGCCGTCATCTTCTGGACTAACTTGTCCTCGAAGTTACCAATTCCAAGGGGACGAAAAGATCCGGCTTTACCTTCTTTTGGGATCAGTACTTCTCGCACCGGTCCTGGACGGTAGGCCATCTTCTTCATCTTCTCTAAAAGGACTTCAAGGTTCTCGTCTAGCTTCTCACCATACTCATCTTTACTCACTTTGTCGTATCCCACTGCCTTCTTTCCATCCAGCTCGTGGAAACACGCTGTAAGCGACTCCTTATTGAAAAGATGCATGAGGGCATCATACTTCTTTAAGTGGTCGCGTTCAGACAGCCAAGCTATCCTTGCCAATTTTGTTGTCGTAGAATATTGGGGCTCTGTTGGCTCCATCTAAGTTCCCTCTTTAAGGTCGATTTAACCCATTGGCCTTCCCCATGTGTACGGCTTTCCCGTACTCGGAGTACTACGCCTCATCTGACTTCTCGCTTTATTATGCTTCCCGGCATCCTCGCTATTACACTTGTTTGCCAGTACTCCATCCTGGAGGCACGCGAGAGATCCCACGTTTACACATTTGCCTTATGGTGCTGCGCCACGCCCTACGACCCCGGAAGTGCCTAAGCAGCCATGCCCATTGTTGGGTGCTCAGATATTGCTGGACGGGAGTTTGAGGCCGCCAGCCACTTCGGTAGAGATTACGAGGCTCAATAGCTTCACCCTTGCGGATTGCGGCTCAGCAGCCTCCCTTGATTACGCTTGATCCATGTCGTCACCTCCATAAACCTAAACCTAGGTACGGGTGTGGTGGGTCGCCACTTACCCGACGGGATTCTAACCCGTTGTCAAATGTGCACCTCGTGGCGCACCAAACTTGCTCATACAAGCCTGCTGTTCATTTCCCAATTCATCGATGCTAGTTGAACCCATGGAAAGTGTCCATAGATCCAGAGCCGTGCGACGAACCAAGACATTTTATGGATTTGCCACTGAATTTTCGATTAGTAAGTAGGAAAATTCTTTGAACCTACGCACTGCGTCGGTGCATTGCGACGAACCAATACATTCTAAGGATTCTCAACTGAATATTCGATTAGTAACTATTGAAATACTTTGAATAGATGCAGGGCGGTCGGCATTGAGGTGTTGTGAATAGACGCAAGCCACCTAGCTAGCCTTTGATTCTGCCTTTTTCCTCAAATTCATTTTTAAAGAATCAGCGCAAAGTTCAAATCCGTTTGGCCAAGCTAACGAGCCAGATTCGATATAACATTTCGAAAATAAATTACCCTTAACTATCTCTGCTGTTAAATTCTTTGGTTTAAAAAATAAATGACTTAGATCTACTACCCCTACGACATCATCAGTAAATTTAAGCCTAATTCTGAAATTTTCAGAATCAATTGAAACTATTTTTTTTATTTTGTTTCCTAGCTTCACAAATTACTCCAATCCTTTAATTCGTTTAGGCGCCTTCATCAATGTAACAGCATTCCAAGCAGCTACTAGCTCAGCCAAGTGCTTCTTTCTCCACTCCTCGACAAGTTTCCTTGCCTTCGGAGTTAGGCTACCTCCAATTAACTTGCCCGTCTTGATTTCAAAAACAGCTTCGAATTCACCATATGTAGCGTGAAAATGTGGTGGATTATGATCATCATGATACATTCGCACCACAATTCCAAAGAAAATAGAAACTATTGGCATTAGACACTCCTAAAATTAGTTCAAACTTATTTCCCAGGCGATCAAGGAACTTTTTAAGAATTTACCAAAAATATCCTAAAGATGTGATTTAACTAAAAACCAATCGCGTTGCGGCTCGAGATTTTCAATCGAACGCTTTGTTAACGTTCTATATATAATAAAATTTTTCAAACAAATATTCGATCTCTTTATTCTAGAATTCGCTGAATTGCCAAGGTGCTACGAACCGAGACATTGTAAGGCCTTGCCACTGTTTAGCAAGTATTAAAAAAGTTAAGACGAACGCACGGCTATTTTCACTCCCCACTGGCCTTCCTTGCCTGCTTTGCAAGAAAGTGACGATCAACACCGTCCTTCAAAAATGTCTTCATGACTGCTTGTCTGGAGATGTTTAAGAACGTCGCTATTGCATCAAGCTCGTGCAGAAACGATTCGGTAACATCAACATTCACCTTCAAGATTTCCTCGCGTGAGGTCATCTTATGCACTTCTCTGGGAGGCATGCGCTTTGGTTTTGAAAAGTACTTACTTGTATCTTTGCCTTTAATCGCCAAAGCTTCAATTTCGTCGATAGTCATAGTTGCTGTTTTGATTTTACTCTTAGACACCTTTTTCATAGATCTTCACCTCATCTTTTGTTGCTTTCCAGAGAGTTACAAACCATTCATATTCACCTTGGTCGTCGTATCTGACTTCGACTATCAATGAGATTAATACACCACCTTTCGCAAAACCAATCGCTTTATATTGTTCTGGATTGTCATTCTTTGCTTGAACGACATAGGTTCGTCTAAACATTTCTAGTGCATCGTTAAAATCAATGCCACGGGTTCGTTTCAGTAAATCATTCTTAGCAGAATCCCAACTAACCTTCATGATAGAAGCCTCGTACTAGCATTCCACAAAAGTATAACAGTTATGACTTAATAATTAAAGTAAATCATTACTTGGTACCTGGCACCATACCACCTCGTTTTCATGCCGCTTTATAATTCTTGAAACAATTCCTTTGGCCCAACGTTTTCCACCGCGGGTTAGAATTTTTTGGTCGTTCAGAGCTCTGGCAATGGCTGAGCATCCTTTACCTGATTGCTAAAGATTTTGTATTTGAAGGACGACTTTATATTCCTTTGACTCCTTTACGGGTCTCCCTTCCAGGTAAGCATAGCCATAGGGAACAGCACCAGCTTTCATGGGCCGCGAACCTTTTAAGTCATTACTGTTCACTTCAGTTGTGTTGCGCATTGGCAAACCACCGGAATTAATGCAGCTTTGATGGTTGTTCTCGGCAAGTCGATTTGTTTAGCAATTTCTCTTAAAGACATGCCTTGGGAGTAAAGTGGGGCACAAATCTCGAAAATGCGATCTTTTGTGGTAGGAAAAAACATGATTGTATCTTGATACTTAGGTGCGATTTTGAGCGGTTCGTCTGTTGTTGGTCCGAGGCCACCAGTACGAAGTCTAGGCGAACCACGGACCGGTTGTGTACCGTCGAGACCGCTTGAAATAGTTGATTGGTTTTTAGATTTAAAAGGCAAGGCCCCGGGGAATGACTCCGGAGCCTTTTTGCTTTGGGACGCTGGCAAATCCAACTCAGCATCCTTGGCAGTCACATAGTGGGTCTTTAGTCCTTCCGGGGTATAAACTAAGGATTCGATGAGGCGGCGCGCAAATTCAAACCATATAATTGCTTATTTGCCCAACATTCGTTTATTCGAGTCAAAATTGTCTGGATTCAGAGCAGGGCAGTGATTGCCCAGTCTTTCGGTCTGGCTAACTCACTCGAAGCAAGATCTTCATTTCAAACATAGCAACTACAAACTCTTTTGGGTCTTGACCCTGGCGAATGTGCAGATACATGTCCTGCCTAAAGTGAGGATAGCCGCCTTATGGTTTGACGCAGTTGGTAGATTTATTGCTTTAGTTCAGACCAAATATGATTTGTAATAGAATCTATATTTCTAACCGCAATCAATGCCGCAGTGGGATTGGGATATACGATAGCATGACTCAAATTTCTATTTTGTCTGGCCAAATTCCTTAAATGAGACTCAAATACTCTAGGTAGCTCCATGGATCGATCTAGTTCATTATTCAAGATGTCTTGTAATAAGAAGTAAATTTTTCCTCCTAATCCAAGAAAGGCTTCATAAATGACATCTTGTCGGCTAGCGTTGTAACAGTCGGTGCCATAGATATTGCAGTCATGGACTCGTTTTTTGGTTAGTTCATAAAATAAATCCCTGGATACTATCATTTCTTCTAAAATTGTATGTAAAGTATTTCCAGCGACTTGGTGCGAGGCTACGAGATCTGCACGATGATACTGCGCTGCATTACTTGGAAAAAGTTCTAGCTTTTCTTTCAATATTGCTCTTAATGCATAATAAAGTTGATTGCCTAAGTCAGCGAATGCTTGCGCTATTCTTTGAGACTTAGCGCTGTGGGCAGCACTCCAAGCTAGCGACCTGGCGTCTTCGATTGCAAGGTAGTCATTTGCCCAACTTCTATCTTTATTAATACAAGCTCGTTGATAGTGTTTAACTCACATTATGGCCCAAAGTCACGGCATCGCTCTAAACTGCTGAGCCCCAACTGTTAGACGGCTACAACCTCCCCGAGGGCCGCTTGCAGTAGCGTTTGCAGCCGACCAATTTTCCGTGCTGGATTTTAGCTTTAATAATCTTGCGTAGCCTATTTGCCAAGGAGCTTGGGTGGCAAGCTTTCGGAGGCTTCGTTGTTTGAATAAAAGGAGGGTTACCGCGTCGATCTGAGGATTCCGAAATCAATGACGGGAACTTAACAAGCGAATTATTCTGAAAAAAGTGGATGACTGGACCACATCTTTTGTGATTACTTTGGGTTACCACATCCTAATAACACAAAAGAGGGCCCAGATGGCTTTAACTATTATCACAACGCTTGTTTCGAGTCTGCTCCCAATTCCAAAAAATCTTCAATCTGTCGTCGTCGGTTATTTGCTATCGCTAATGACCGAGGCTCCAAAACATACCCAGCAATTCGCAGCTTCGATCTCTGGCATAAGCCAAAGTCAGTTTTCAAAGCTACTTAGCACCCATAAGGCATTTGCTGTTCTCTGTCTCAAAAACCTGGCTACATTTTACGCAAAGGCTGCCGCAAAAAACCGGCCTTTTTTGGTCAATGGAGCTCCTTGGAGCATTGCGATCATTATCGATGCAACCCTGCATCCAAGAAGTTCACTACACGTGCACAACGCCCAGCGTTTTAACCATGGTCAAGGGTTTATTGTAGGTCACCAATGGACAAATATTGTGCTCTACATCAACGGACAAACCATCCCCCTGCCTCCCATAGCTTATCTCACCCGTAACGAGTGCCAATGCCGCGGCATGGAATACAAAACCGAGCATGAGCATATAGAGGCCTATCTCAAAACCTTAAATCTTGCCTCTTATGTCGGCTCCTACACCGACTCTGAAGTGGTCGTTTTGACCGATAGCGGTTATGACAACAAAGATATACAAAATGCCATTCTAAACCGGGGCTGGGACTTTGTGTCTGCTATAAAAACCTCCCGCAGTGCCACTACCAAAATCACGAAACTCAAAAAAATTTAGTATGGCGTCGTATCGACGACTTATTCTGGGCCTCGCGAAAACAAGCCCCTTGGACGACAGTCTGTCTAAAGACAGATGGAGGTAAAAAGCGGAGGAAGTTCCGCGCGCGCAAACTGGAAGGCTTTATCAAAGGCGTAAGCCGCAAGCTTGCCTTAGTTTGCTCAGAAAAATCCAAAGGAAAGGGCCGAAGGTATTTCGCATGTTCTAGGAGTAAGCTGTCGGAAGGGGTCATTTCAAAAACGTACTCGCTGCGTTGGTCGGTGGAATTATTTCATCGTGCCAGTAAAAGCCAGTTTGGGCTTTGTGATGCAGGAGTTGAAGACTTTGAGTCGCTGACGAGTCACGTGCATTGGGTGTACTGCGCCTACCTGCTCATGAACGGACTCAAGATCGACGGGGCATCAAGCCTTCTCGACAAACAGCGACGTTTCAGAGAGCTTGCCACAAAGGCACCTTGGGAGAAAAGGCTTCACGAGATTATCAAATCTAAAACCCAGTACGGGGGAAGGGAGTGACAGGAAACACTACTGCAAGCGGCCATCGGGGAGGCTCTCGCCTTCTAACAGTTGGGGCTCAATGCCTTAGAGCGATGCCGTGATTTTGGGCCATAATGCGAGTT
>CAIMVM010000143.1 GCA_903844895.1 uncultured Pseudomonadota bacterium | reverse complement strand
GAGAGCTTGAATTTGTCTCGAATCAAAGCATTGATCCAGAAGGCAATGAGCTCATTTTCTTTGATGAAATTCAGGAGTGTCCGGAGGCATTGACTTCTCTAAAGTATTTTTGCGATGAGATACCTGGTGTGCCGATTGCTGCAGCTGGTTCCTTGCTTGGCCTTCATTTGTCTTCAGCCGCCTTTCCCGTAGGTAAGGTAGATATTCTCAATCTCTACCCTCTTTCTTTTGTGGAGTTTGTGGAAGCAAGCGGCTCGGCTCGAGAGATTTCGTCCTTGCGTGAAGCCATTCATGCTCCCTTCGGTATGTCCGAAGTCGCTCACCAACGATTTTGGAATCTATTTAAAAGTTATCTCATTACTGGGGGTTTGCCCGAGTCAGTGGCTACATGGCTGGAAAAAGGTGGCATCCAAGGAAGTCACAATGCGTTCTCTGCCTCTAGGCAAAAGCTTTCCACTCTCATTACGGCATACTCCGCTGATATCGCAAAGCACGCTGGGAAGGTGAACGCTATGCATATCGACCGCGTTTGGAACAGTGTGCCTCAACAACTCGCCAGTGTTTTAGACGAATCCACAAGCCGCTATAGGTTTAAAGATGTCGTTCCAGGAATTGCCTCCTATCGCGACCTAGCAGGGCCCATCGACTGGTTGGCAAAAGCAGGAATGGTCCTTCGCGTTCCTATTTGCCACTCCGCCCATTCGCCCATTTCTGCATTTACCAAAGAGAACCTATTTAAATTATACATGTTCGACTGTGGAGTTCTTGCAAGCATGCTTGCGATGCCCCCTGGCTTGATTATAGATTTTGGATTTGGTACTTATAAGGGTTTTATTGCGGAAAATTTTGTCGCCCAGGAATTACTTGCGACTCTTCGATCACCAAGGGAAACTTGCACAAACCATGCCTGGAGTGAGGGTCGCGCCGAATTAGAATTCCTTCTTGACAGTGATTTTGGTGTCGTTCCCCTTGAAGTGAAGTCGGGCAGCAGAATTCGGGCGAAAAGTCTCAAAAGCTTTATGGACCGATACACCCCCTCCATGTCCATCATCTTGTCCTCACGTCCTCCATCTCAAGTTCTGTCAGGAGCTACAAGCTTGATCAATCTGCCCATCTATCTGGCCAGCGCCATTCGTGAGCTGATAGTGAACTACGAAACTAAAGCAGACTTAAAGAAAAACTAGGGATCACAGGAGGTTTGAAATTCCTCCTCCGATTTGTGAATCAAGCCAAAGTCTCAAATTTGATTCGATGGAACACCAACACATCTAGTGTTCGGCTAGTTAAGATAATGTGGTTTCCACTTGGACAGGCTCCTGTGGCTTATCTTAAGATGGCTCATCTTCATTGGTCTAAATTACTTTTAGGTAGTTACAAACTTGAGTTCTAGACAATTTTCAAAAAAGCAGCAGAAAAAAGAGCGCGACATCAAATCTATTAGGTTCCCATAATTGATAAAGAAGAATGACAGGTGCTGCCAAAGGCTTAATAAAGTAAATATCCCACGATTTTTCCAAAGAACCTCGCCTTTTATACTTGTGCATGATTTGCCCGAGTCAGTTCTGCTCCATCTTTAAGCCTACAGCAGAGACCATGGACATCATGGCATCTCAAAAAAATGGGCCCGCCTTCAAGTAAGATAGCATTTGTCCTATCTCCTTTAGAAAACTTAGGAGTAAATTTGTTAGGTTAGAGGTAGCCTATGGAAGAATCTTTGTAATGTCTATTGTGGGAAGTTTAAGACTTATCTACACTCCATGCGCGTCGCTTGGTAACTGCAAGCGCTTGTATCTTTTAAGAAGGGGTCAATAGTATGAGTCTGGGAAGAAATGATCCATGTTTTTGCGGAAGTGGTGTGAAGTATAAGAAATGCTGCTTGATGAAAACCCAATCACATTCGTTGGAAGATCTTAGCTACCGCAGGCTTCGAGAAACCGAAAAGAAGTTAATCGGGCAGCTTTTTCGGCATGCTTCTGAAGTTTTTGGTC
>CAIMVM010000142.1 GCA_903844895.1 uncultured Pseudomonadota bacterium | reverse complement strand
GGTACGAGATCAATCAGGCTGGGTGTTTGGAAGTTTGTCTATGGGACGTCCAAACGCTGACATGAAATCATTAGACTAAACATGTAGCGCTACTTCCATCACTTGTTCGGACAGGGGTTCGATTCCCCTCACCTCCACCACCTCCCCTTCCCAGGGGGTCCCGCAAAGTCCAAATAAACACACAAAATCAATTACTTAACTAAAGACCCCGTCCCGCGGGGTCCCGAGAAGTCCATTGACATCTGGGGTAAGTTGGGGGTAGATCTGGGGGTAAGTTGAATATTCCCAAAAGAGGTTACCCCCAAAATGGCTTTGGCAGACTTGAAAGTAAAGAGCATCAAGCCTCAGACGAAAACAAAAAAGTATTTTGACGGAGGTGGACTCTTCCTAGAAGTTACCCCCGCAGGCAGCAAACTCTGGCGTCTGAAGTACCGCTTTGATGGTGCTGAAAAACTCATCTCACTTGGCAAGTATCCTGAGATCTCTCTCAAAGATGCCCGTAACCGAAAAGAAGATGCCAAAAGATTAGTCGCTAATGGCATTAACCCGATGGATCAAAGACGTGAGGAAAAAGCAGCCAGTATAGAATCTAATCAGAACCATTTTGAAAAAGTGGCACAGGAATGGCTCACCAAGCAAAACAAAGTTTGGGCTGATAATCACTCCACCCGAATCTCCCAGCGTCTTCACAGGGATGTTTTTCCCTACATTGGAAAGATGCCTGTAGATGCCATAACGCCACCTGATCTTTTAAAAGTCCTCCACCGGATCGAAGGCCGAGAAGCCTTTGAAACAGCCCACAGAACCAGGGGGAATTTCGGGCAAATCTTCCGTTATGCCATTGCCACAGGACGCCTTGCCAGCGATCCGTCTAGGGACCTAAGGGGAGCCTTAACCCAAGTCAAAGGTGATCACCTTCCTGCGGTAACCGAACCAAAAGAAGTCGCTGAATTACTCAGATCCATTGAAGGCTATCGCGGTTCTCCAATCGTTACCACCGCATTGAAACTAGCGCCACTAGTCTTTGTAAGACCTGGAGAGCTTAGACAAGCTGAGTGGGCTCATATCAATATGGAATCAGGTGAGTGGCGCTTTACCGTGTCAAAAACCAAGACAGATCATATAGTGCCACTCTCAAGACAAACGCTAGAAATTTTAAATGAGATTAGACCTCTGACAGGAGGAGGACGTTTTGTGTTTCATTCTGCCAGGACTAATGACCGACCTATGTCCGACAATGCAGTTTTAGCAGCTCTTAGGAGCCTTGGCATTCCAAGCGACAAAATGTGTGGCCATGGGTTTAGGGCTATGGCTCGTACTCTCCTAGATGAAGTTTTGGGCTTTCCTCCCCATCTCATCGAGCATCAACTCGCTCACGCTGTAAGAGACGCGCTAGGACGTGCCTATAACCGAACTCAACATTTGCCTGAGAGGAAGAAAATGATGCAAGCATGGGCTGATTATTTGGAGAAATTGAAAAATGGAAAATGATAAAAATCAGAAAGAAAAATTGGAAGAATTTGAAAAATTCCTAGATGAGCTAAAGGCAAAATATGATCTTATCAGCAAGGGTCAAGAATTAGATTTAGAAAAAGAGTTTGAACGTCCAAAATTTCAGGATTGGTTTTCTCTTGACGCGGTATCATTTTGGGAAGCCTCAATATTATCATTCGGCTTTTGTCCCAACGCTGTTTTTCGATTCCACCCTCACAAACATCACTTTGTAAGCTGGCAAGGACTGTCGGAATCAAGCGTGTCTAGAAAATTTCTGACCGATTTTCAAATTCGGACAAAAAGTGCAATTGCTTTTTCTGATAGCAATCCTAAAGAATTTAAAACTGAGTTTTGTATAAGAGATGAAAATAATATACTCTATAACATGATTTCACTTGATGAATTTCGAAATTGGACTATTGATAGAAATTTGAAAATTGATGATGATTTCAGAAACTTTCAAAAGAGTGATTACGAAAGAAAAATCGGTGGGATTTCTTTAAACTTACCATATCGGAATTCTTTTATAGAAGCTCTTGCTGAAATTACGTGGCGTTTTTATGGAAACCCAGAGATAGCTAAAAGTATTCAACAAAAATATATTAAAGACGAACTAAAGGACGTCTATGGATGGGATGTAAGATATTCTGCGGGACTATTGGGAAAAATCAGGCAAGACCCACAAAATGAAACAGTGAAAATTAAAAATTGGACCCCTCTGGACAAGCTCCCTACTAAGTAGACCCACCAAAATCCTTCCTGGGTAAAACTATTTTTCACCCCCTTAAAACACTAATTTGATTAGGAAAAATACGGCAATCGCATCAGATTTTGCCGAGTGGCACTTCCTAGTGCCAGCATGGCACTAATGAAACCTATCAAATAAAAGTTCATAACCCCTTCATCCAAGGCGGTCTTGGAAAAAAATTTGAAGGATTAATTATGAAAGTAGAAAAGCATCAAACAGTTCCGATTGGTGAAATTCTGAGGTTACCCAGAGTAAAAAACAAAACAGGTCTTGGACGCTCTACACTCTATAACCACATAAAGGCTGGACTCTTTCCTAAGCCGATTAAGCTAGGATTAAGTGCTGTAGGGTGGCTTGAAAATGAGATCGAAGAATGGATCTCGTCCCAGGTGAAGAATACCAGAGGAGACACCCATGAACGATGAAGCAGCAATTGATGCATGGCTAGAAAAGAATGGAATACTAGAACACAAATCTAAGTTAAAATTTGACCGAAAAATCCGACGATTCTCAAGAAATCCAAAAAAGCCGGGAGATAAATCTGCATTCATCTATGGATTGGCCCTTAATTTCCGCCGCAATAGGATTTACCGAATGATCTTTTTTGGAGATTGGGCCACAGGAGAGAGAGACAGGTACACTACAAAGTTTATAGAATCTAATTTAGAAAAAAAAAAGATTAGAGAGTTGATACACCAAGCTAGTGAACTGGAAGTTCTAGAAAGAACTCGATTTCAAAAAGAAACTTCAGAAAAAGCGGATTGGATATTTAGCCAATGTGTAGAATCTGAACACCCTTATCTGTCTAAGAAGCAAGTATGCCGATTTGGAACCAAGGTCAGTACCTACAAGGAGTCTAACTCCTTGGTGGTGCCGGTCTGTAACTTTGAGGGCAAAATAGTGGGTCTACAGTTTATTCCAGAAGAAGGACCCAAAAAATTTCTTCCTGGCACGCAGAAGAAAGGGAACTTCTTTCTGTTAGGCGACCTTTCGGCGAAGACTGAAACCGTTTTGGTAAGTGAGGGATTTGCAACTGGGGCATCGGTCCATATGGCTACAGACTTACCTGTGTTTGTTGCCTTTGACTCTGGAAACCTTGTTCCAGTTGCTAATCTAATACGTGAAAAATATCATGAAATAAAAATTGTCATTGCAGGCGATGACGATAGATCCAATCCTCATAATCCGGGAAGGAAGAAAGCGTTAGAAGCAGCAAAGGAGGTAAAAGGCTGCGCAGTATTTCCAGCGTTTACTGATGAAGAATCAAACAGTAGTGACTTCAATGACCTCCACGTAAGTCATGGGATTGAGCGGGTAAAGGAATGCATTTTTGGCCAAATTGAAAGGCATGAAAACCGAATTGAAAACGCGGTGAAAATTGTATCAGAATTTTCTATCGCCTTTAAGGATGGAAAAGCTCTAAAGCTTAACAAATCTGAACTTGAGGCCCTTGACCTATTAGAAAGGGATTCCCCTCCCCATTTTGAGCAAGCAAAGAAATCGCTTAGAAAACTTGGTTTTATGAAAGAGCCTCTGTTGGGGTTACTTGCACAATATCAGAACCAAAAGCTAAAGGAATCCTACCTCCCTATAGAGACAGAACTGGATGAATCTAAACAATTATCTGAGGCAATAGAGTCAGGGGAGGAACAGGAAGCACTAGTTGATGTTTTTCTAGAGTCTTCGGGCTACCTAAGAGATAGCCAACTTCTAATTAGATATTTTAAGGGCTCGATCTACAAATATAATGGAAAGCACTATCACGAAATACCTAACCATGATTTTGAAGCAGAGGTGAGTGCTTGGCTATTAAACGAGCAATTGACGGAGATCGCAGGAAAAACCTTACGCAATAACTTGATTGCTGACATCCAAGGCAAAATCCTACTTCCTTATCAGCAGGGCCTGAACAGCTGGATTAACGGCTCGAAAGGACAATCTGAATGCCTGCTTAACTGCGATAACGGCATATTGGATCTAAAAAAACTGTTTGACCGAAACCCAGCCGCATTAGTTGAGCATACGCCTAACTTCTTTTCTACATCTGTCCTGCCTTTCAAATTTGAGGAATTTGCCCAGTGCCCAACCTGGGACAAAATCATCCGAGAAATACTACCAGATGAAGGAAAGCTTCGTCTTCTTCAGCAATGGTTTGGATACTCTCTTACGGACGACGTATCATACCACAAGTTTATGATCCTCCTTGGCAGCGGTGCCAATGGAAAGAGCGTGGTTTGCACCGTCCTTAGAACATTGCTTGGAAAAGACAACGTTTCATCAGTTCCACTTGAATCATTTAGAAGCGACCGGCAATTCAATTTGGCAGAGCTGAACGGCAGGAAGGCCAACATCGTAGAAGAAATTTCCGCCAAGGATTGTGATAAAGTTTCAGTTGGCTTACTCAAGGACATTGTTGCCGGCGGTGAGGTACAGGTTCAAAAGAAGTTCAAAAATCCATTTAGTATGCGATCTAAAGCAAAACTACTTTTTGCCACAAATGAAATGCCAAATTTTAGCGATACTTCAGAAGGGCTATGGAGAAGGCTATTTGTAATTGTTTTTGATCGCCAGGTATTGGATGAGGCTAAGCAGGACAAAAGGCTAACAAAACCTGAGTTTTGGCGAGAAAGCGGCGAACTCTCAGGCATACTATCTTGGGCGATAACTGGACTTTTCGATATTTTTTACAATGGATTTAGTGAAACTGAAGAATCGAAAAAAATAAAGATCGAGCTCAAAAACGCTGTTAGTTTTGAGGCAGACTTCATTAAGTCGAATCTATGTGAAGCGCCTGGTTCACAAATAGGCACCAAAGATCTATTTAGAAAGTACGAAGACGCTTGCCGCGAGGAACAAATAGACCCGGTTAAGGTCAAAGAGTTTTCTTCACAGGTCAGGGCGATTTTTCCCAAGGCACAGATTAGCAAGAATGCCTTTAGAAAAGGCAAACTTAGATACAGGGCTTGGATTGGGATAAAGTTACAATCTGAATCCTCCCCAAAACATGAATTGAACCCTTCGACGGATTTATTGAGCTTGAATGAGATTAGAAATCTGCAAGAAAATCTTAAGTCACTCTGAAACTACATAAAGCCGATGCTAGATAGCATTTCCTGCAGGAAATCAAATACTAGAAATTAGCCTTCAAAAGGCCCCGTTATCAAATTTAAGTTCAAATACTTTTTAAACGCTTGGAGTGAGCATTAATTGATCAGGCTCAAATTGATCGAATATCCAATTGCAATTAGAGGATGAACTAAGATTGACTATTTGTGTATGCTAATTCGGCAACGAACAGATTAAAGAGACAAGAATGAGAAATAATATTTCAGTTCGCAGGTTACAAATTAGCGACTACGCTGCCTATGTCAATTTTCAGGAGATTCTATCGCGGTTTCACTACGAAACGATGCCGGAACTTTGGGATCGAATGCCTGTGCCTCAAAGCACCCATGGAGGACTAATAGCGAGGCTTAATGATCCAGATCGTAGACTCTTTATCGCGACAATCG
>CAIMVM010000141.1 GCA_903844895.1 uncultured Pseudomonadota bacterium | reverse complement strand
GAGTAATTGAATGGAAAATTTAATCAAAGGTTACGAGAGCTTTTACAGAAGGTTTATTCCTTACCTCATTGCTGTGCCACTGGTCATCATGACTGTTGTTATCGCCATAAATGTGATTGGCAGAAAATTATCCATGCCTTTCCCTGTGACTGTAGAGTTGGTTGAAGCGCTTCTGGTGGTCTCCGTCTACTTTGGTGTGGCGTTGGTTGCCCTAGAGGGCGGCCATGTCAATGTGACTTTTGCAACAGACAGACTGAATCCAAAAACGCGATTCTTTATTGAAGGTATGGGACATTTATTAGCAGCCATTGCGTTTGTTTACCTGTCACTATCTGCTTGGTCAATTGCCCAAGCTTCCGTCAAAGTCCTCGAGTACCGCATGGCAGTTCTTCGGTTTCCACTGTGGCCTTTCAAAGTTCTTTTTGCTTTTGGCTTAAGTTTGATGGCACTGCAATTGATCATCAATGCAATCAAAGCTTTTTTCTTGGCCTCGGGTCGAGAAAGCTATGCCGGCATCAGCTCTATGCCTAAGGCTCAAGACCCCGGCATCGGTTAAATTTCCCCTTGTTCTAACTTTTTTTTTAGGAGTTCACATATGAAACGATTATTTATAAAACTTGCTACTGCTTCGCTGATAGCGAGCTCTTTCCCGATTACCGTCTTAGCACAAGAACTACAACCCCAGACGTGGAAGATGGCTATTGCAACTGGCGAAAAGTCTTGGTTTGGTGATTTGCACAGATGGTGGGGAAGCGAAGTTGAAAAACGCTCTGGTGGAAAAATAAAAATTCAATACTTCTGGTCAGACTCACTTGTCAAGTGGGCAGATGCGTTACCAGGTATCCAGTCTGGAGTTGCTGACCTTGCTTGGGTAAATAGTTCTTACTATCCAGCGCAATTACCCAACTTCATGTCCCTGGATCACATGTTTAACTATGGTGAAGACTATGTTGCTGGAGTCAAAGCTCAACTCGAAACCATGGATAACCAACCTGATCTGAAAGCAGAACTTGCAAAGAACGATATCGTTCCCTTGATGACGCATATCAGCGGGCATGGTCCAGTCGGTACAAAAACGGCGCTCACTAACATGGATGTTCTCAAAGGAAAGACGCTGAGAACCTATGGTGGGGCTCGTACCGATTTCTATAAAAATCTAGGCTGGAATCCAGTCTTCATGGTCTTCTCTGATATGTATCCTGCTATGGACCGTGGAACCATAGATGCACTTGGCGAAATGGTGATACTTTTATCCAACGTTTTCAAACTCAATGAAGTTGTCAAGAATGTGCATATGATGAATCCTCCAGGCTTTAAAGGTAATGGTGGCGTAATTGGTTCAGGCTTCTTTATGTCTGCTAAGAAATTCAATGCTCTGCCTCCTGCAACACAAAAAATGTTGGTGGAGCTGCGCAATGAGTACGGTGTTCGCTACGCAACTGAACTCATGAAGTCTGAGAACCTCATCAAAACGACCTGGGCAGAGAAAAATAAGATCACTTTTTCATACTCTACACCTGCTGACGAGCAAAGAATTCTTCAAGCCGGAACTGCAGCCAACGACAGTTTCCTTAAAAAGCTTGAAGGCGAAGGTGCTACCAACGTACGCAAAGTAGTTGCTTACTACACCGACTCACGTAAAAAATT
>CAIMVM010000140.1 GCA_903844895.1 uncultured Pseudomonadota bacterium | reverse complement strand
CCTGAATTTAAAATTCTAAATGGCAGCGTCTCTTGCTGGCTGCATCATGGCATGGCGAAAGCCCACCGTAAGGGTGCGGGAGTAGCTGAAGTAAATGTAGAGCAGGGGGTTGAGGCATGAGTCAGACAAGTGGAAATTTCGTGGAGATCAAAAATCTCTCAAAGCACTTTAATTTGGGTGATAATAAGTTTCTTCATGCTGTTGACAAAGTCACACTAAGCATTGCAAACGGCGAGACTCTTGGGCTCGTCGGTGAGTCAGGCTGTGGAAAGTCGACCCTCGGTCGTCTTTTGGTTCGCATGTATGAGCAAACTTCAGGTGAACTTTACATTAACGGGCAAAAGGTTCCAGAAAAACTAAATCAGGCACAGCGAATAAAATTCGCTCGAGAAGTCCAAATGGTTTTCCAGGATCCCTTCGCCTCACTCAACCCTCGCATGACGGTTGGTGATATAGTGGCAGAAGGTCCGGATATCCACGGTTTGTGGAAAGCATCGGAGCGTACGGAACGGATTCATTTTTGGCTGAGGCGTGTTGGGCTTAGATCGGAACATGCAAGCCGGTTTCCCCATGAATTTTCAGGGGGCCAAAAGCAGCGTATCGGAATCGCCAGAGCCTTAGCGATAGAGCCTAAGTTTATCGTTTGTGATGAACCTATTTCAGCATTAGATGTTTCTATCCAGGCCCAAGTTGTAAATCTTTTAGAAGACTTGCAAAATGAGTTTAAGCTGACCTATCTTTTTATTGCCCATGGTTTGCATATGGTAAGACATATTTCCGATCGCATGGCTGTTATGTACCTAGGTCAACTGGTCGAGCTAGGGCCATCTAAAGATGTTTTTGAGAGCCCTCTTCATCCATACTCAGAGGCCCTCATCGCCTCGAATCCTTACCCTGATCCAGAAAAAGAAAGGCAACGGAGTCACAAGCTCTTGGTGGGTGAAATCACAAGTCCTGTAAACCCAAAGCCAGGTTGTAGGTTTGCTTCGAGATGCCCTATAGCCGAAGATCGTTGCCGTAAAGAGACCCCCCAGCTCAGAGAAATTGTTGCAGGGCGGCAGGTGGCTTGTCATCTAAGATAGTGGTTGTAGGCCAGTGACAGTGCTTTAAAAGCACTTTAAAAGTGCTTTATTTATAAGTGCTTTATTTAAAAGTGCCTCAATCAAATTGTCGAGCTAAATCAGCGTGTTCCGTTTTGTTTCTAGAGGAAGCCATTCGGAATGGGCTCTTCTATAGTTGCCCAGCCGAGAGGTTGGGATTTCATTTGACCGTGGCGTTATTTTCACGTAGCCGAAGTGCAAAATCGATTCTTACTAGCCGCCATGATTGACTTTTTTACCTGAACTCTATTCAGGCAACATGGCTTTACATTGTCGGGCCTGGTATCTACATGCGATGCTAAAATTTTCACATGCGATGCGGTGGTAACTCTTAAAAAGGCTTATTGTCGAGCTACATCAGCCTATTTTATTTTAAAAATATTTGGTTCAAAAAAATTTGGGACGAGTTTCTCGACTATGAGGTTGAGAGAATTATTTTCTTTTTATCTCATCTTTCTATTCAATATGATGGCATTTTTCTCGGAATTAAAAAAAATTGGGTGAGGGCCCCATGCTAGCCGATAAGCTTTCTGGAGGTGTCTGTGAAACAAATTATTTTTGCTTGTTTGTGCAGCTTTTATTTCCTTGCTTGTAGTGAGAAGTCCGATTTCAATGGCAGTAACGCGGTAAGAGACTCTGGCAAAGGCAAGGGGCCCAACTCCTCTGACGGGGGGGTAGGTGACAGCTCGATTGGTGACGGTACTGGTGGTGACGGTACTGGTGGTGACGGAGGTGATGGCTCCCTAGGCAAGGATGCTAATGCCCCCATTGATGCGAGTGCATTTGCAAAAAAAGGTGAAAGTCTAGACGCTTACTTAATTGTCGACGTTTCAGGTTCTTTAAGAACTTCGGATCCCGATTGCTTAAGATTTGAAGCCATCAAGTCTTTTAAAAATTCTTTAAAGCAGGTGCTTGGGGACTCTGGTGATGCAAGAGTCAGTCTTGTTACGTTTTCAAATACAGCTGATTTTAAGTCAACTTCTAATGATTTTATAGGACTAACAGACGATGAATTTCGGTCTAAGTATCGTTCAGATATATGTCGTAACGATTCTAACACCAATCCTGCAGCAGCTTTTGACCTAACTGTTAAGAAGATGGATGAGTTGCAAAGAATAGAGAAAAAGAAGGTGACCAGTGTTCTTTTCTTTACCGATGGAGTTCCGACAGTAGGGACTTCCAAACAAATTCTATCGAGTGCTGATGCTATAAAGGCCAAGGTGAATTCACGGATTTTTAGCGTGTTGCTTGGAAGTGAAAAACCTAAATTAAGCGGCATTAATCCCCTATTTATCGGGAAGACTCCAATCGTCGATCCACTGGAATTTGTAAAGTATGTTGCCGGTAGTGATGACCGCGTTAAAAGTGTAACCAATGCCGAAGCTCTGAAACAAGCATTTCTAGCTTTTTTGGGTGCCAGTTAAATTCTGGTTCTTAAACAGGCTTTATAAAGATTCTCTGTTTTATCAAGTCAAAAGCCTGTTTGAAGCATCAATTCGCTAGCGAGAATTTTTCCTTCGACATTTACCGGGCTGTGCTTATACAGGTATTAGGATCCTTGCTGTAGACTAGAGGGCATTTCAATTGTGGATAGTCTTAATGTTGTTCTGAGAGTTTTGAAGATTTTTGCGCTTTAAAATGTGGAATGAACGACTCCTTAGTACAAAGGCAATGGATCCCATTCGACGGAGAGCCGTAATTTGTCGTTCAATAAGTCGCATATTTTTGGGGGCTTATAGCTTTTTTGCTTTTTTTTGACCTCATTAATAAAGTGCACCGGACGCTTGCCGATACGCAATACGAGACGTTTAATGAGAAGGACTGCTTATGAAAATGAGTGTAGTTTTAGTGTTGTTGTTTGGATTTTCTTCCTGCAAATCTACCGAATGGAATCAAGTAAGACAATCTGATGATTCGACGCCCCAAATTTTCACTTTAGTGAGCAAGCAAGATACAGTTGTTAAAGAAAAACCAGAAAGCAATTCGGGATCTAAAGCTGGCAAGATATGCAGCATTTCAAAGGGCACTAAAATCTTGATTCAAGGATATACAAAATTTGCTGACGGTTCCCATGTTCAAGTCCTTCTTTCGGCCATTCAATCAGGTTCAAATATGAGTTCAGAAGCAACAAATCCAACGGGCTCAGGTAGCAGTTCGCAAGGAACGATTCAAAGCGGCGAACCCAAGATTGTACCTGCTTCCAAGTTGAATCCCCCTAACCCCGTAAGGATAGCCGAACCTGAAATAACAGACATAGAGCCTCAAGACTTTAACTTGAGCGCGGGTGCGTCTGGCTCCATTCCTGCCTCTTACGAGGTAAACCCAAATGATTGCGCACTTTTGGGGAAAACAGGCTATTTGTATGCGGTGCATTTTGATGGTCTTAGGTCAGCAGAACCTCCCATCGATGCTTTGTTTGAAGGGTATGATAGGGATTGGGGAAATCGGATTGCAAATATTGCTCGAAATCAGTCCAAAGCAAGGTATTCGCGGTCCAGTTGTTATATGTTTGTGGCAGATGTATTAGAACGTGCCCTTGGCCGTATACCTAATTGGCAGCCGCTTAATAGAGGATCATGCGCGAGGTCATTTTCAGATGGTTGGAACCCAAGAATTAATGAAAGCGAGTTTCGCCTCAGGAAAATTGAAACGAGAGATCCAAATATAGTGGATAAGTTGCCAGTAGGAACTGTGCTCGTGACTGGACGTTGTGGATTAGCAAGTCGTCCGGGCGTTTGTGCAGGGCCCGGCTACGGTGATATCATGATTAAAGGCGATGAAGAAGGGACCATGTATAGCGCTATTAATGGACCGCCTAACTCAGATAAGTGCGGTATAAGAACCGGAAATCTCATTTCAGTGTTCATTCCAATAAAGTAGGTTGCAGCAGTCATAGAATCTTCCAGATGCTACAGCGAGTCTTTGGAGGCGAATCATACATTGAACATTCCATGCCGGCGGATATTCTCCATCCCGTTTATACAGGTGAGGGCTGAATGCCTTGGCGGAAGATGTGCAATGTCACTCATTTTCAGTGATTAATGTGGCTGCGGTCTGTCACGCTTTTTCTTGGATGAATGTTTACTTCAAACTCTCAACAATCTTTCCAGCCCAGTAGTTTTCCATAAACCATTGCTTAGGATCTATCGTGAGATAGCCCTCTTTTAAAACCAGCTGACCATCTTTCCTCAAGTTTTTAAGAGCTCCTTCAATTTTTAATTTTTTACTACAGGTACTTTCTAGCCAATCGATAGGCACGCCTTGATACGTTCTTAGAGATGAGCCTATGATTTCCAAAAGAAGATCATCAAATCCTCGTTCCTTATCTAATATAAGACCTGAAGTTTCCAAAGATGTTCCAAGATCTTCAGAAAGAGCAAGGTTTAGTTTGTCCATAGTGCGGTCATTTTTGGGGTAGGAGTATCGCAGTCCCACGGGAGAGTCGTTTGGCAAAAATCCATGGGCTCCAGAACCGATTCCGATGTAATAGCCCCCTGTCCAATACACCCAGTTGTGCCTACAGCTAAACTCTGGCCTAGACCAATTGCTCACCTCTTCATGATGGAGCCCGCGTGGATTCAAAAGTTTTCTAGCCAGCTCATAGAACGAAAATTCAGTGTCTTCTGCCAAGGGTTCAATTTTTTTTCTTAATCTACGTCGCCCAAGGACGGTCTGGGGCTCCCAAGTAAGATTGTAAAGGCTAAGATGACCGACATCGAGGGACAAAGCCATTTCAAGGTCAGATTGCCAAGATATTGATGTTTGACCAGGAATTCCATAGATGAGGTCAATATTTAGATTCGGAAACGCAGCTTTTGCTAATTTGATGGATTGGATCGACTCTTCCTCTGAGTGATCTCGACTTAAAAACTTTAGATTTTCTTTCTGAAAAGACTGGATTCCCAGAGAGAGCCTAGTGAACCCGCATTCTTTCCAAGCCAGAAGTGATGATTCTGTGATGTTATTTGGATTGGCTTCTAATGATACTTCCGCATTTTTGGATAGGACGGGGCTAATAAGTTCTAAAATCGGTTTGTACGCCGAAGTAAAAAGACCCGGCGTTCCTCCTCCAAAGAAAACAGTTGGACAGGTGTACTGTTTTGCCTTCATCCAATGTACCCAAGTCTTCACGTGTTGAAGGAGATTACTAAAATATGCATCTGAAATGCGCTGATCCCAGTTGGCCGTTTTAGCGAAATCACAGTAATGGCAAATAGCGGAACAAAAAGGGATATGGATGTATAGGGAGACGTTCATGTATTGCCCCTTAGGCTCTTTAACTTTGTGAGAATCAAGTAGTCGAGATTGTTTGGAGTTGCAACTTAACTTCACTCTTTTTCGGAAGCTTGGGCAGCCTTTTTTTAGAAATCTAATGAGATGCTTACCAATCCGAAAGTCATGAAGGAATTCCCTTTTAAAATAGCACGTTCCCTATCTTAGTGGCACGTGAAACAGGAGTGCGGTGGAGCTGAGGTCTTTTTCGTATTTTGTTTAAAAATCGATGGGTTGCGCTGCTATAGGGCAGAAAAAGGGTGCCTAAGTCTTTTTTAGGCACCCTGAAAATTTTCCTAATCCACAGGAAATTTGGGGTTGTATGCTTTGATTGGCCCGATTGTAGGAGGAATCCTAGAAAGGGGCCTTATTGCTTGGGGCAGGTAGTTATGAAGCCATACTCCAGTCCTTATGCAACAAGTCTTCGTTTAAGTTTGGCAATGCGGCTTGTGGCTTTAAATCCTGCCTTTTCTTGCCCCCTTCTAGCTGACTCCAAAATACCGTCCAATACTTCAGAAATCGCATGGGAGAGTTCCATTGATTTTTTCTCAATTACCATGGGAGTATGGCCAGTTCGTGGTACGATCACCTTAAAGCCATAGGCATCGCGACCCGGCTTCCAAGGAGAGTTTTCCATACTCACCACAGCCCTAGCATCAGCTAAGTGAATAAACGGAAACTTCTTTGCTAAGTATTCGATTTTGTCTTGGATCTCATCTCTTAGTGCCTTTGATCCTTTTAGTCCTCTAAATACAATCATCATGAGCGTCTCCTTCTTTTATGTATTTATCTTCGACTATTTGTCATGAGAAAAAAAATAGAAAAAGTAGTTCTTATCCATCTATTTTTAGAGACTTTGGGGTTGTTGTAACCATTCGTAAGTATTGGCTTATTCGACCCATTGAAAGTGTTGTAGGTCATGCTAGAATAGTAAGAATCCACTAAGTTTCCAAGTAACGCCTAAGCAGCTTTCCGGGTCCATAGATGACCTGAAGTCGCGACAAAATTGCAAAAATACCTGCAAGCTTGCGGTCGAGAAAAATGGCTTCACGTGGTGGGGGACGCATTTTAGCTTTGAAAATAGCATTACTTGCCAGTCCGGCCATATGGGTTACGACATGATTTTCATGCCAATGGAAATCATTTTTGGACCAAATGCTTCCGTCGATGCTTGCACTTTCATTTTCGGGCATAAAACCTGTCAATGATTTACAGCAAATATCAAAAAATATCTTTTCAGCTGGCTCGTCGTCTTCGTCTCTAAGATATTCAAGATTTTTTCCAAATTTTATGACATTGTCCTTGTCATGATTCAATGCGGCTAAGCTCATTTTTTTAAACTGCGACACAAATTTTTCCGGAAGTTTGCGCATTGCGCCGTAATCTAAAAGCACAAGTTTGTCGCCTGCCTCAGAAATTTGAACTAAGTAATTTCCTGGATGAGCATCGGATTGGATAAGGCGCCAGTCAAAAAGCTCATTAAAAAGAGATTCCAAAAGCGCAGAGGCGATGAGATTGCGTCGTTCCTGGGATAGTTGAAGAAGTATGGGGTCATTGATTTGAACTCCAGGGATAAATTCCATAGCCAGAATTCTTTTGGATGACAATTCTGGGTAGGTTTTGGGAATGATCCATGGTCCCTTTTCTGGAAGTTTACTTCTCATGAGTTCCATGGTTTCTCTTTCGAGATTGTAGTCAGTTTCCCTGATAAGCATAGCTTTAATCTCATCAAAAACACCCTGAAAGGCTTCGCTGTCGGGCAATATTTTTGTAATCTTAAATAGTAATTTAAGAGTTTGGATGTCACTCACAATGGATTTATCAATTCCAGGATACTGGACTTTTAAAACAATATTTTGACCTCGATATTTCGCCCGATATACCTGGCCCATCGAAGCTGCTGCGAACGGTGTCCTATCGATTTCAAGTTCCTTTAAGGTCTCTGACCCTAAATTTCGAATCAACGACTTCTCGATTTGACTCCACTCGATAGGAGTGGACTGTGCTTGCAGCTTTTCTAAAACTTTGGTGACCTCTGGAGGAAGAAAGAATTCCCCAAATACACTCATGAGTTGTCCAGCTTTATGCAAGCTCCCCTTTAGCTTATCAAGTTCAGTGGCAAAAAGCTCAGCTGCACCAAATAGAGCGCTGTCACCGAGAGGGGTGCTTTGATTGGCCTTCGCAAGGGCATATTTAGCTGCAAAAATACTCCCTTTTATGCCTACTCCCACCATGGAAAGTCTTCGCTCCCAAGTAGAGGTCTTAAGCTGTTTTATAGGCTTTTTGGGCATTTAGAACTATCTCCTTACGGCGGTAAAAATGATTCCGAGACCTTACTAGATCGGCATCCTTTTCCCTATGAGCCTTAGCAGCCCTATGGGATACTTACACACGGAGCTTAAGGAGGCTATATGGGACTTAGAATCATTAAGGCGAACTCAAGTGAAAATATAGATCGTCTTAGGGCATTAAGGAACATCCAAATTGAAGAAGAGCTTAAAAGATGGTCGGCTGTGACGGCTCGTCCTAGAGATCAAAAATCGATAGCCCGTCTTCTTGATCACGATTTTCATGACGAAGACTCAGAGGCGCTCTCTCATCGCCTTAAAAACCAAATTTTTGCGGAACAGCCGCGAGTAGAGTTTATTCAAGGAAACTTGGATTTAGATAACATTTCAAAACTTTTAGAGGACTGATATGTTTTTTGATAGTGCAAAAGATCGACAAGATTTAGTGAAAGAGCTGTTCTCAGCAGTTTTGAAGTCCGCAGGTAAAGGAAAAGATGAAGTCATAACTGTACTTGGGCGAGAAATGGGAATGGCTTTTGCCGCCATGGTTAAAGAACCCCTCCAAAAAATTGTCGATTCTAAAGCCTTAAAAGTAAATTTTCAAATCGAGCTCGTCGATAAAGGGAATCGTATTCCAAGAGGCAAAAAACCGGCCCCAAAAAAGAAAACCAAAAAATAGTTTTTCCCGTCAGAGACCAATTGCTTCCGCCACTTCAATTTTTAGCTTTTCCTCAATTCCCATAGACAAAGCCTTAATTTGAATTCTTATGGCTTTTTGCTAGAAAGACTCGACACTATCATTAGGTTTGTTCACTAGAATTTCAATAGGTCACAAAGGTCACATAAAGCATGACAGTAGAGATGGGACGATGCGTTTTCTTTGCGAATAAAAAGGTGTGTTTGGACAAATGTGCCAAACACACCTCAGAAAATAGGTCTTTTAAGGGAGCCCGATCGTCTTGTGGACCAAAACGAAACCAAAAGTAGTCTGTTGATGGGACTCACTTTCAACGAAGTCAGTCCCTGTCTTAACAACAATAGCGCTCCATGATTTAAAAAAATCAAGGAAAATTATCTCTTATTAAGAGAAGTACTTTTTGGCCATGTCTTCAAGAGTGACTTGCCTGATTTTAGAAGCTTGTCCTGCCTGCCCAAACTGCACCATGCGCTCTTTTACGACGGCTTTCATGGCTTCCCTGGAAGGCTTCAGGTAGCTTCTTGGGTCAAATTCTTCAGGCTTCTCAGCGAAAACCTTACGGATAGCAGCTGTTATGGCTAAGCGGTTATCGGTGTCTACGTTAATCTTTCTCACACCTATTTTTATAGCTTTCTGAATTTCTTCAACGGGAACGCCATAAGTTTGTTTGATTTTACCGCCGTATTTATTTACGAGGTCTTGCAAGTTCTGAGGAACCGATGAAGATCCATGCATGACTAAATGCGTATTGGGAAGTTTCTTATGAATTTCAGAAATGGTGCGTAACGATAAAATGTCGCCATCGGGCTTGCGTGTAAACTTATAGGCACCATGGCTTGTGCCGATAGCTACCGCTAGAGCATCTACTCCGGTGCGCTTTACAAATTCTAAGGCTTCATCTGGGCTCGTGAGGAGTTGGTCTTTGGAAAGAACTCCGTCAAAGCCGTGGCCATCTTCCTTTTCGCCTTGCCCAGTTTCAAGGGATCCCAGACAGCCCAATTCCCCTTCTACGGAGACGCCAAAGGCATGAGCTACTTCGACTACTTTCTTTGTAACAGCGACATTATATTCAAAATCTCCAGGGCTTTTTCCGTCTTCTTTGAGTGAGCCGTCCATCATAACCGAAGTGAAGCCGTTTTTAATGGCACTGAAACAAGTGGCTGGGCTGTTTCCATGATCCTGATGCATGACGATCGGGATGTGTGGATAAAGTTCGGTAGCTGCTATCATCAAATGGGTCAGGTACTTATCTTGGCTATAGGCTCGAGCGCCGCGTGAAGCTTGTATGATCACGGGGCTATCTGTCTCATGGGCGGCTTCCATGATTGACTGAATTTGCTCCATATTATTAACGTTAAATGCACCCACTCCATACTGGAATTCAGCGGCGTGGTCGAGAAGAGATCTTAAAGGTATGAGTGACATGAGCGCCTCCTAGTGCGGCAATTGAACAATGTTTGGGGCAATCTAGCATAAACTTAAGAGAGAGCCTACCGCTTTTAGCAGGCGAAATGTCTGCATTTGCAAGTAAAACAAGCTCTTAAAACCCGCCGGTGCCAGCGAAATTTCAAGAGCCTGAAATAATAGGAAAACGACACCAGCTCTTGGGATCTACGTTGTAATCGGCTAAATGAAAGGAAGGGGCAAGGCGCTCTCTCTTCCACTGGTTCGTCCGCCAAAGTTTGCGAAACTTCTGAGTCCAAACTTCGAGTTGATTTTGAGTATAGCTTGGAAATGCCACGACCAGAATGCCTATAATTTCCTCTGTAGACATCTTATCTCGCACCATAAGTCGTTCGATCTCACCGAGGACCTCATAGGGCATTAAATCCGATTCGTCAGTTTGCACGGAAGGTCTAAGCTCTGCAGTCGGCTGTTGAGCAGCCACAAGTTCAAAGGATTTCACGCGACCTAAACCGCGACGATTCTTGTCAAGTACCCAGTGGATCCAGTTCTTTAAAAATACCTTATCGACCCCTGCAATCGGAGCTAATCCTCCCGCAGAGTCTCCATCCATAGTAACGTAACCTACCGAGGCTTCGCTGCGATTCGAAGTGGATAAAAGAATCTTTTGTTCGATATTGGCTAACATCCACACACCAGGGCCTCGGCTTCTGGCCTGGATATTTTGTAAAGCAAGATCATCATGAGTCCAATCTAAGGGACGGCCTAAAGATGTCTCTACAAGTGCGATATATTGCGAGATAATGGATTGAACATCAAATCGTGCATAGTTTGCATTGAGCTCGAGAGCAAGTGATTTAGCTGCGGTTTCTGTCGTGTTGGTGGAAAATTTAGAAGCTTGATATAAGCAAGTTAAAGACTTTTTGATGAGCTCCTCACTTGAAGAGGCTTCGATTCCCGTTAAACTAGAAAACCTGGCTTGACCAAGCTCATCGAAAGCAGTTTTAAACATATTTGCACAAAGGTAGGCACAAACAGAAGAGTCGCATCCTCCGCTCAGCGAAATAGCAAATCCTTTGGCTTTAGTCTTTCTAAGATAGTCGAAAAGACCAACCATAGCGGCTTCTTGAAACTCTTCTTCAACCGTCAAAATAGACTGTTTTGAGAAAATGGGAGCAGTCGTATTTTTTAAATCCTCTCGCCTCGGAAGGTGGACTGTTCTTCCAGCTGTCACATCACCTGTTGCTGACTTCATAGATCTAGATTTAAGCTTATTGACTCTGACGAGATCCAGATCCAAATCATAACTGACTAATGAGATCGTCTCATAACCAAATCTCTCGGCTCGAGCTACAATATTTCCGCTGAGACCTATCATAGAAGAGCCATCGTAAATCACTCTACCAGCCTCTAGTCCTCTTAGATTGGAATAAATATAACAAGCGCCCAGAGAGCGGCTGGCATCTGCGACCAGCTGTTCCCTTAATTTTGCTTTCCCGATAGAAAAGTGTGACGCGGAGGGGTTAAAGATAAGATCACATCTTCCCACATGGGCTTCTATGCCCGATTCCGGCCCCCAGGCCTCTTCACAGATTTCAACTCCTAAGCCTATTTCGCCAATTTTATAGGTAAGATCGCCCAGCAAGACAGTAAATCCAGCAAACTCAATCTCACTTACTTGACCTTTAGGCCATGGTGCAAACCAACGCGGCTCATAGTGCACGCCTTCGCGTGGCAAAAATTTCTTGGCGTTGATCCCGACAAGTTTGCCGTCATTTGCAATGGCCGCACCATTGTAGAGGCTTCCTTCATGGTATACAGCTAGACCAATTGCGACTGTCATTCCTGCAGTGTGGGGGATCAAATTTTTCAAGATTTGTTCGGAATGTCTTAATGTTCCTAAATTTAAAAACTCATCTTCACAGCCGTATCCTGAAATAACGAGCTCGGGTAGGCACAAAAATTGTATTTTATTATCTTTAGCTCTATTTATAGCATCCAATATCAAAAGTTCATTGTTTTTGAAATCTAGTGGAGTTGTATTGATAGATGCTGATCCAACGCGTATTACCCGCATTTGTACTCCTAATTGGTCGGGACTCATTCTTATCAGATTATTTGGAAATTGTCAGGTATGACAAGCCTTTTGTCGGTTATGATATAGTATGAAGTTGGATAATTATTGACCAGTTAGCTTTTGCAGTGTCTTGATAGAGATCCTTTGAGGGTGCGATTTTGACGACTTAACCCCATGAGATGGTTATAGGTATCGTCCTTTAACGGCTGATCCGCATTTGAATTTCCTGTCTGCTATGTTACGATCATCGTCTCTTTGGAGGTCTAAGCCATGCCGAATTCATCCCACTCTGGTCTATCAACACAGCTGACGCTAGATGTGCAGTCGCACGATCCCGCTCGGGACCATCTCTCTCGAGCTATATTTGACAGTGCTGCAAAGCTATTTCTGGACGCCGGTGTAGACTATACACAAACTCTGGCTGAGTTAGCGTTGAGCATTGAAAAACCGCCAGAGTCTGCATTAGGTGATTTTGCATTTCCTTGCTTCAGATTTTCCAAGTCTCTTCGTAAAGCACCAGCGGTTGTTGCTGAGGCACTTGCTGATCAACTGCGAGCTTCAAAGAATCCTTGGATCGAGCGCATTGAAGTGAAAAGCGCTTTTTTGAATATATTTGTGAATCCTAAGCAGATGGCCGAATTTACGTTGCCTAATGTCCTTAACGGAAATTTTTTTAATATATTGTCGGATTCCCCAACTAATCAGATGGCAAAAACCATGGTTGAGTTTTCTCAGCCTAATACACATAAAGAATTTCATGTGGGTCATGGTAGGAATGTTTGTTTAGGAGATAGTCTCGTTCAAATATATCGTTATAATGGTTTTCCTGTTGTACCGGTTAACTATATTGGCGACGAAGGAGCCCACGTTGCTAAATGTATCTGGCAGATGAAGGCCTATCTGAGAGAGCATCCCAGTAGTCTAGCTGCAGCAACCAATAAGGCTGAGTGGTACAATCAAAGATATATTGAAGCTACGATAAAACTTGACGGCGCAGATGAAGAACAAAAGAAAATTTTCCTAAGTGAAATTTCTGAGATTCTAAAGAGCATCGAAAGTCAGAAAGGTGAAGATTTTGAACTATGGAAGTCCTCAAGAGCTGATTGCTTGCAAAGCTTCGAAGAGATCTATAAGTGGCTCGGTGTGAAATTTGACCATGTTTTTTATGAATCAGAAGTTAGCGGGGAGTGTCAGGCGATTGTTGATGAAGGGATTAGGTCTGGCCTCTTTACGGAGTCAGATGGAGCCTATGGTGTAGATTTAAAGGACTTTAAGTTAGGTTACTTTTTGGCGAGAAAGCGCGATGGGAATTCTCTTTATATTACGAAGGATTTGGCGCTTGCGAGAAGGAAATTTAGAGATTTTAAAATTGAGCGGTCGATCTATGTCGTTGCAGATGAACAGACCTTTCACTTTAAGCAGCTCTTTAAGGTTTTAGAAATGATGGGATTTGAACAAGCAAAACAATGCTATCATTTGGCCTATGGCATGGTGGTGCTTCCTGAAGGGAAGATGTCATCAAGGAAAGGCAATTCATTTACATTCCGTCAGTTAAAAGATTTTGTAGAGTCTGAAATTGGTCGACATCTTCAAAAATATGTTGGTGATTGGACTCCCGAACAGATCAAGGAAACTGGAGAGATCCTGACGTTAGGGGCAATTAAATACGGTATGTTGTCGATGGACCCAAATAGAGAAATTGTCTTTGAGCCTAAACTATGGGTCAATTTCGAAGGGGATTCTGGTCCCTATTTAATGTATGCTTACGCCCGAACTCGCTCAATATTGGCAAAAGGGGCGCTAGAAGGATATTCCCCGAATTTGAAGAATCTAGATAGAGTGGATTCAGAAGCAGAAAAGGTATTGATTCGATCGATTTATGATTTTAACGGAGCAGTTGTAGCAGCATCTAGAAATCATCGGCCATCGACGCTTGCAAATCACCTTTATGAGATGTGTAAAGACTTCAATCGTTTTTACGCCGAAACTCCGGTGTTAAAGGCTTCAGATAAAGATTTAATAGAAAGTAGGCTAGGATTGGTAGCCGCTTTTGGTGAGACTCTTAGTCGCGGTCTCAAGCTTTTAGGCATCAAGACTGTTGAAAAGATGTAACCTGCTAGAATTCATTCGGGCCAGTTTAGCTCAGGATTTGCTGGTCAATGCGACACGGGCGATTTTTCTAGTCGCAAAATGGTGGCAAAATGATTTGAGTTCCACCGGATAGCTCAGAAAGAGATTTCATATCGGAATTGTCTTTGAAAGTTAAGTAGAATAGCCTAATGCCTGTGCCAACAAGAGCTTTCTCAACTTTTCTGATTTGATCTGAACTGAGTTTTCCGATGACGACGAGATCTAGTTTGGACTGCATTTCAAGAAGGCGGTTTAAATCCCATGCGTTTATAAAGAATGTTCTTCCTGCGCGCAGTTTGGCTTCTGGAAAAAGGGATTCTAAGCCCATGTATGTATCTTCGTTTAGGGGTACATATTGATTGGTATCGCCCTTTTTGAGGCGATTCAAAATAGCATTAGAGATCTTAGACGCTTGTGCTTTGTCTAGCTGAGCTGTTGAATCCGTCATCTTGCGGGAGGCAGTTGCGCAAAACGTCGATCCATAGCTTTTTTGCACGAAGCATAGAGCTGCCATTATCACTATTGAGGCAAAGTATCTTGAAATCATCATAGAGAAACCTCATTTTACATTTTTGGGAAGCCGGTGAGTTTGTCTTGCCGTAAGTGTTAAAACCACCAAGGGGCAAGCCCCTCTGGGCTAACAGCACCTGCAATTAAAAGGCCAGGTTTAATGTCTTTAAATTTCGACACTTAGCTTACTTATATTTCAAAGCTGACTAAGATAATGTGAGCTATGTGGCAATAATAGTGTCGATTTCTCGCTTTTGGATATGTCTGGATGGAGGCTAAGCTATCGCCTCTAATTCTTCAATCCCAGCAGGAACCTGCAAACATCTCTGCCTCGTCAAGAAAACCTTACTTTCTTTAAAGGGAGGTCTCTGCGGGTAGGGAGGCATGACTTCTATTAGGGCGTTTTTGCAATCACTATTTATGAGACTTGTAAGAATTCACACCGGTAAAATTTTCCTTTTTGAATTTTCCTTTTTGAAAGCCTAGGAATTGGCTCAAGTACATTTTGGCGCGGATTAAGACGGATTTGCGAAATCTTTAGAAGTAGTCAAAGTTCTTCTGAAACTTGTTTTTTGTTGTGCATTGCGAAGGGGGAAAGATTAAAATAGTAGGTAGCAGTACCATATGCATGTACCGAAATTCAAACGAGTCCATTTACAAGGCGATTTTTTTTGCTGGAAGGTTAAAATGATGCTATTGCCCCGCTTCATAAAGAGACTCATTGTCGGTCTGGTTGTGCCTATTGCTGCGTCCTCTTGTCGGATTTCAGAAGATGCTCAAAGCGGCCTCGAAGGTACCGTTATTCAGATTTGTCCGCCTTTTCAAACTCCCTTAGAAAGAAATCTGTGGCTTTCGCTACCGGCACACTATGTTGCCAAAAATCTATTTAAAAATTACATGAACTGCAAAGCTAAAGAGCTAAAGCTTACAGCTCAAGAAATGGCAGACTTGTATGCGAGGCCATCTTGGAAGAAGAATACCGAGGGCTATGCTAGGCTTGTTCGCTTCTCCAACTCGGTGGTAGATTTAACAGTTCCTCTTGAGTCTGAAGAGCAGAGCTTTGATATCCAGGCAATATCTGGAGGTGGCACGCTTGGTGTTTTCACCATCCGCTTTAACGGCGTATTAAAGTATATTCCGTCAGTTGCCGCTAAGCCCGCGGGGGCTCCCCCCTTCAAGAATATAGTAATTGAAGGAAAATTTAGCTTTTATGATCGATGGGACTTTGATCCCAAGGCCCCAGGCGAACGAATAGGAGCGGGTAGTGATCCAACAGCTGAGGCAAGAACTAGAATTGCGGGTAAATATATGTCAGGTCGCAGTTTTGATGTAACATCTGAAATCGTCAAGGGACGAATAGAGACTGTTGTAAATCAGTTAGGAAACCAGACCCTAGTTCTGACTTTGGGGAATAAATCTTTAATCATTGATGGTGTGCAACCAAGTCAGGAGAGTTTTCCGACTTTTAGCCCACTCGGATTAAAGTTAGTCAAAATTGTCGGGGAGTCTAAAGACAAGAATTTTGACTTGGGTGACATATTACGGATCTTAAAGGAAACCTGCGAATCAGACGAAGATTCTAAAGTAAAAGATTCATGTCCAGATTTAAAAAACTTAAACTGAGGAATGGCTCGTCTTTCGGATACATTTTTCTTTGAAACTTTGTGCTCGTTTTAACGGCTAACTTTTAACGCTTCTTTGAAGTAGTAGAGCTCATTTTAACGGACAAAATCTCGCAGATGGACATTCCCACACAATTTTAGAAAAACAATAGACGTTCTTCACATGCGACATCAGACCTATGGCGTTTAGGTTTAGCTTGCTTCAGACGCCTGATTGGTTTTTATATAGAGGTCCCATGCTTTAGAGATTTTTTCCCAGTGTTTGGTTTTTGAGGTTCCTGCTTTGAGTGCTTCAAAGCGGATCTGCCACGTATCCACCATATTAGGCTCTTTGACTATATTGGCGACTAGTACCTCATCAAAATCATTCGGTATAAGTTTAAAGAGAGCATGATTGAGCTTGACTTTAGAGCCGGGGACTAGGGGGAACTTGACTTGAAATACGCCTCCTATTTCGTCTAGACAAATGAGCTTTCCAGGCGCCTGATACTGGACGTCGATGCCTGCGTATCCTGACTTATTTACTTCATTAGTCACATCTTCAGCGCGCTCAAAGCAGGATTCTAGAGTCTCAATAAGCGGTCCTAACCCAAATGGCTTCTGGATATACTTTGTTTCCGCTGACGAGCGGCTATTGAGCGAAGTTGTTCCAATAATCATAGGAGGCCTTGTGCCTTGAGGCGATGTGTCATAGATTTTCTTCCATTCAATCGATGAAGCATCGTTCATGAGCTCATAGAGAAAAATACAGCCTAGTGAGTCGGGCTTAGATTTCAGTGCAGAGGCGGCGCGATTTAAGGTTTGCGCATGATTCAACTCAATTTCGAATCCTTTTAGAACTTCAGCCAATTGGACAGCTCTTTCAATACTCGGATCATAGTAAAGTAGAGTGCGCTTTTGTGCGCTTGAAGCTGCGGTTTTGAGTGAGGGCATTTTATCTACCCAAAGGCGCCCTTTTCCAGCTACTTTTCCGATGGGAAAGGTATTGATGATTCCCTCGTCATCTTTCATATTGTTTCCACTTTTCACGAGGATCGGAGAATACTTCACATCAGAGGGAACGCATACTAGAGATGCGTTTGCATCTACATCAGCTCCGGAGCGAATCATAAGTTGGTCTTCAGTTCTCCCGATGACCCGGCCTGAGAAGGAAACATTTAGTCTTGCATCGGCCTCGGTTGAATCCAAATCTAGAAAAAAAGGTGAGGTTTTTGTGTTGGAAAGAATCTCAAGTGTCTTGACTAGAAACTGCTTTGGTTCTGGTATACCCAAAAAGAAGCCAGCAAATTTTCTCTTTGAAATTGCCTGAAGTTCTTCTTTCGTCTTTTTCAATATGGTAACTAGTATCGGTATTTTTTTAAGAATAGGGTGGGCCTCAAGACGATCATACAAGTTGGCGGCTGAACCATCTGGCAATTCAGAATCAGCAATGACAAGGTGAGGCATTTCCTGACTAATCGTCTTGAGGGCGTCATATAGAGATAATGTCGTAATCACGCGGCAAGATATTTTGCTCAGCAAAGCTTCCATGGTAATAGCGCGCTCTTTTTTCGCCACTAGAATTACCACTGTATGTTGAATCAATCCTTTTGCTATAGTAGTCATAGTGCCTTCGTTGCCTTCTATTAGAGTTAAAACTCGCTCGGTCAGGACGCTTCGTTGGAACTTTTCGCCTTCATTTCAAGGGCGCCTTTTGTAGCTACAATAAGCTGATCTAATTTGTCATAGGACCTACCAAATTCTTTTTTGCATCTCGCGAGATATTTAAGAGCCATTTCGAAGTCTTCTAGGCGACGACAAGCGAGTGCGCAATTCATGCTGAGTTTATATTTAAGATCTGTTCTAACAATTTTGTGTGCTTTGTTGTATAAAGCTAGAGCATGCTTGGCTTTTCCAGACTTTGAGAGTTGAATGCCCATGTCATTCAAACGACTCGCAAACAGAATCCCTGCATTTTCCATTTTTGGGATTAGATGGAATGCTTCTGCTAACTTTCCCTCGGATAACATGACGTTCACTTTGGCTTCTATGAGTTTGGGATGTTCTGGGTTGATTGCCGTGGCTTCGGCAAGTGCTTTGGCCGCTTTTTCAGGTTGACCCTGCTCAGTATAAGCTGCAATAAGGGCAGACTTTCTGGCAATATCTCTCGGGTTTGATTTTTCTAGTTTTTCTAACAAAGTCACAGCTTCGTTAATTTTTCCGGTTACCATTAAAGTTTCAGCCAAGCTCGAACTTCCTGGCCTAAACATCTTATTAATACTATATGCCTGCCTATAGGCAGACTCAGCTTCCGCATAAACTCCTTGGGCCTCTAGCGCGCGTCCAGCAAAATAGGCGGCGCGATAGTCTTCGCCAGCTATAGATCGCATAGCATTCCCAGCTTCTGCTATGAGGGACTGATTGGAAGTTTTCATGCCGACAGCAAGCTTTATCGCATGATGCTCAGGAGTAGTTGGGTCAGCAAGAGTGATTTTTACTTTCTCTGCAAGGGCTTTCAGTTTTACAACGCATTGATCTTTTTTCAAAATATTTTCGACCCCAAATTCAAATACGCTTACCATAAAGCGAGGATTGGGTTCATCACAGATAAGAGCCAAGAAGTCTGGAAGACAGCCTATAAGTTGTTGGTACTGTCGGTAGGCTATTTCGACTTCAGGAGTGAAATCTTTCGCAACTACAACAAGGGCCACAAGTTCGGTGGATCCCATATGGACAGAAAAGTCATCAACTGAGTGCGAAACAGAAAAAACGACCTCGGAATCAAATGCTAGCAATTCTTCATAGAAAGGATCCATTTCTGGGTCTTTCATAAAGTCTGCAATTAAAATTTTCCAAGCCATGTCAGATCCGAGATAAGTTTCTATAGGTATCGGCAAAGGCTTGGATGAGTTAAGCTAAGGTGCATGGCGAATAGCTTAAGTATTTAATTTAATTTGAAATTATGCTTTTCAGTCCCCCTTTTTCTTAGTGGCATCATAGGTTCTGGGTCACGGTCCAGTATTTCTTAGAATCCTTCTTCAGCCCCGCATTTTAGAGGTAGCTTTCTGATTTGACTTAATTTTGTGGTATTCTATCTGAGAGGATTTAGTTTCAGATTTTTCTTGGATTTATTGCTAAAAACGGGTTGTGGTTTAACTTTTAACTTTTAACTTTTAGCTTTTAGCTTTTAACTTTTGAGTTCTAGATAACGGGCTATTCTATTGAGCTGAATCTCAGAGATTAAGTCGCTATCGGGCCATTATTTTCCAAGATTTGTTTTTTTGTAGTGGACATCTATGTTTAAAATGTTTTAGCGGTGACTAGACTTGGATGTGATGAGAATACTTAAGGGTCATTTTTTTCAAGGAAGGTCTAAATTCCGATGAGACCGAAGTCAGCCACTTTTTTGGGGGTTAAGGCGTGAAATTTAGGTGTGTGGAGCTCGATCAGGCCGTTATTGACGATATTCTGTCACTTGGCCCTTTGCAAACTCCGCGCTTTTTAGAAAGACAAATCGGCCGTTTTGTAGATTCTACTCCGACAGTTTTAGAGAGTTTAAATAGACAGGCTGAATTGAAAGACTTTGTTGGTTTTTTTAATGATTTGCACAAGTTTGCTGGCTTTGCTGCAACCCTTGGCTCTAGACAAGTACAGGCACATTGCCAAGGCATGAGTTTATCTTCGAGTTTGATCCGAAAAGAGGACCTAGAGAAACTTGGTTTATTGATTGCAATTGCAAGGAACGAAATGCTCTTGCTCTTACAGGAGTCACGAAAGTACTACGGAGAGCCCTAGGCTTAACATCAGCTGCCTCCTTATGCAAAAGCAGTAGGACGGGATATTATTGCCTGTTTTTTGTATTTCCTGTTTTTTGGAGAGCTTGGTGTAGTTTTCGTTTCAAACAGAGAAGGGGTCTTTTGACGTATTTAGGAATGCGGGCTTGCTGTAGAAACACTTCGCTTTATTTTGGTTTATGGTTTTTCTAGTTTAGAATCTGGTAGGGGCAAGGCACAAAAAGTTTTTGAATTGCTCAAGAATGTTTTTATTTCAGTAGATTTAACCCCACTTGCATCATAGATTTCTAATCCGTATCCCCTATGGTTTTTTGAATATATAAACCTAACACAACCAGTTAGTATTGCCAGTTGTCCATCTGGGCTTTTCAGTTCCAAGGCTATCGTGTCTTTAACTTGGGGGAGCTCGTCGTCAGAAAAAACGTAAATGCCAAGTCGGCCCACTAGCAAGTTGGAATTTTCAAAAAGAGAGCTTTCATTACTTAACTGCAAAGTAAAAACTTTAAAATTGTCGAACTTATGGACTTCGCTTTTAGGAGGGCGAAATCTTTCAAGCATTCTTATCACACTATTAGATATGTCGGCCCTTTTGAAGGGCTTCAAAAATAGGTCGTCAGCGCCGCAACGATAGGCGTCAAGTAGCGAAAAAACAGAGTCGCCCGTTATGAAAATAAAGGGTAGGTTAGGGGCGTCTTGTTTCACTTCTTTGAGGAGATGCTCTCCCGAGTGTCCAGGGAGATTCAGATCACAAATAATGGCATGGGGTCTTTTTTTGTGAAATAGTTCAAGCGCTTCACTAGAATTTGTTGCTTGAAGCACTTCAAAAGAGCGAGAGGAAAACTCATAGTTTATGAGCTCGCTAATGGCTGGTTCGTCGTCAACAATTAGAATGACAGGTTTTGGATCCATATGCTCCTTAAATCCCCAAAGATCGGAAAGTACTTTTGCATTTGGAGACGGTTTCTGCTATCAAAAGTTTTATACCGCATTTTGACTTTATACTTGCCTTTTTGAACCTGACTGCTCAGAAATTTTTAAGGTATTAGGACCCATAAAAATAGCTCTAAGTCCAACGGTTTGAAGTGCGGCTAAGAAGACTTTAAATGCATCGTCTTTAGTTAAAGGCGCTGGTGAGAATATTTGTACTGTTCTCTCTAATTTCGGCTCCATAATCATAGTATATTTTTGCCATTTTGAAATTGCTGTAATAATATCTGTCAGCTTTGTGGGGCGTGGAAAGTCCATTGACACTGAGGGTTCTTCTAATGAAGTAGTTCCTTCCGCCTCGATTTTTTCCTCGGCCGGTGGTGTTAAAATTTTTTCGATACTACGTTGGGACATCCTCGATTCTCCTAGTTCTTTGAGCCAGGTACAGGGGGTTCATCGGCTGGAGTTTGGTGGAATTTAAAAATAATATTGAAAAAGCAGCAATAATAGCCGGTTGTAGCTTTGTTGGGTTGTCTGGTTTTTTTTCGTAGTCCTTTTCCTAGTCCCTTTCCCTTTTCTTAGGCGGGCAGCAATGGATTTGTCTATCCTGAAGTAGAGGCTCAATGACACTACTGGCGAATTTGCACTTCCGCCAAACTTGAAGAATATACAAGGTTTTTTTTCTTAGTTAGTCCTGAAATTAAATTTTTGGCGATTCTATCCGATTGAGCCTTCGAATGTACTTTTGTAAGAGGTCAATGATGATAGCTAAAAACCAAAAACTCGTGGCGTTGGTCTTTCTTGCGCTGTTGGGCTGTGAAAGAAATGAGCCTGCGAACAATGAGGCTTCAAAAATAGCTTCTGAAGTTGATTTGGCTGCTTTAAAAGCTCCGACACGTCAAATTGAGCCGGTTCCCTTCGAGGCTCAGGAGGTTCGGGCGGAAGCCTCTGAATCTCATGGTTTGGACTCCGCTTCGGCAGAGAAGTCCGAAGCTTCGGATCCTAGCTCAGCCCATGAAGTAGTATCTAGTGAGCCGTCTACCGCCAAAACCCATCCCTCGGCGAATAAGTCGGAGTATAAGGAAAAGCCTGCCTTTTTGGCGAGGGCATGCTCTTCTCAAAATGAGGGTGAGATGGGGTTTAATGCCAAAGAAAAAAGAGCCTATTTTTGCAATGGGAACCAATGGGTAAGGTTAAGCAAAAAATTCCTAAAGGATCAGCACATTTCTGGGGTGAACTTAGAAGATGTGGACGATAAAAGCTTTCTATGCCAGAAATCAGCTGCTGGCGGATTTCTCTGCATGAAAGCCACAACCTATAAAAATGCTCATTAAAAATGAAACATTTGTTATCTAGTTCTTTTCAGATGTATTAAGTGCCAAAGCATGAATTTCTTTCTTCATCCAGTCGCCTAATGCCCTGTATACCATGCGATGCTGCTCAACCATAGTTTTACCTTGGAATTCTTTAGCGGAGATGGTTACAGACCAGTGGTCTCCTCCGCCTGTAAGGTCTTGGGCTTTTACAGAGCAAGAAGGAAAGGCTTCTTTTAATTTATTTTCAATACTTTCAGGATTCATTGGTCGATCCTTTATGCTAATACCATTGGATACCAGGAGGTAAATTAAGTGGAGTTACCAGCTCAGATCATAGTGGCAACTAGAAATAGACACAAGGCTATTGAGTTTGAACATATTTTCGGCAGCGAGGTCCGGATTTTGACGGCGCTAGACGTTGATCCTGATTTGACCTGGAATGAGACAGGCACCACATTTGAGGAAAATGCTCGCATAAAAATCCAGGCAGTTTCTTCCAAGGCTTCGAAGTCTTTTCCAGGTAGCTGGATTTTGGCAGATGATTCAGGTATTTGTGTTGAAGCATTAGGGGGCGCTCCAGGTGTTCATTCTTCTAGCTACGGCGGGCAGGAAGGCAATGATAGACAAAATACAAGGCGCCTACTTCAGGATATGGAAAGAATAGACAATAGAAGCGCCTGTTTCCGCTGTTGTTTGATCTTGAAGATCCCTCACCTAGGGGAAAGTGTTTTCTATGGCCAATGTGATGGCAGTCTCATTCGAGAGGGTGCTGGCGTTCTTGGCTTTGGCTATGATCCTATATTTATACCGACAGGCCACAGCCAAACGTTTGCTGAGTTGCCGATAGCTATAAAGAATTCCATCAGTCATCGGGCCAGGGCTTTTGCCGCTCTTAAAGCTTGGCTTATTCAGAGCAAGTGATTTTTGCTTACTTAATTCTATTTAAATATGCTTGAAATGACTTGTTAGCCCGCAAAGGCTTAAAATCCGGATTTCGGCGCGAATCACGAATTTGACTCCCATAAAGCTTTTGATTGAGTCTCATCCCTTCGAGGATGGCTATGGCTTCTTCGGGTTTTCCAGTTTTAGCGTAGCATCGTGTAAGTAGGTATACAGAATCTACTATTTTTTTCTCGTGCTGCAAAGATAGGCTTTGTTTGTTGTACTGATCGTTAATGTCTTCAAGGATGGGTATGGCTTCCCGGCATTGATCTCTTTTTTTCAGGGATTGGGTTAGATACCAAATCATCTCAACATCATTTCTGTATTCAGTCCACTTCGGATAGATGAGATCAACGATTTTTTGATATTTTCTGTTCTTATAGTTTAAGGCGACATTTTTTTCCCATTGCGTGTCAGGGCTTGTTGCTGATCTTTGTACCTCATGATTCGACGCAATTTTGGGCGCTTTAAGGTAGTAGGGGGTGGACCAAAGACAGGGTGCATTGCTGCCTCCATCACAACAAGACTCACCAAAGACTCCAGATACGAGCTTTGACTTCAAAGAGTCGCATGACATTTTAAATGTGGCATGTAAGAAGACTTTAACAGTTTGGCCTTTTAAGGCAAATTTTGTCGTACGATCATTGGTGGTTACCGCAGAAGAGTCAGTCACTTTTCCATCTAAAAGGAGACCTCTGTGACTCTCTAGAATATTGGCCTTAAGGTTTGGTGGTAGGTTTTGAACCCAGTCTGGTAAAGATTTAAAGCTGGCGGAACCCTCTTTAGGTTCTAGTTGAGCACAGTTTGCGACTTGCAAGACTATAGGGCCGGAAGTTTCGCTAAGGCAGGCAGCATGAACAGCATTTGAAATAGCCCAAATTGTCATTAGCGTGAATATTTTCAAAATGAGTCCCTTTTCCGCGACAAAAATTCTACGTTTGATGTAAAATAGACCTCAAGATGTTATGATTATATAATTTCTGCGACTTTTTGGGGAGAATTTTATGCTAGCTAAGTTCACTTTGCTTTTGACTTTAATCGCCACGATGCCTGCTTGCACCAAGTCAGCTGATGAGCAAGCTGAACCTGTTGATGAAAATGCTGGAGATCAAGCGGCATCTGACGACCCAGCTGCAGGCGCTGAGACGGCCTCTCCCCAAGCTTCCGATTTAGGTGGCGTAGAAGCTGAAGCCAGTGTAGATGCGCCGAGTAACACGCCAACTGATATTCCTAGCGATATAACAGCTGTTCCGGCTGATTCAGCAAACGCAGGCCTGCCTCCATCCGATGGCTCAGCTCCTACTGCGACAGAGAGCAGCGCAGCCGGCAAAGTTGTACGTTACGCCCTAAATGATACCGCAATTCTTGCGAGTCCTGAGGCGAGTGCGAGTCAAGTTAGCACACTGAAGAAAGGTGAGTCCGTATTGATCGAAGATCTTGGAGCCTTTGGAAAAATTTCTGACGGTAAGTTCGTTTCAAAAAATGACTTGTCGGAGAAAGCTGTGCCAAGGGATTCTGTAAGCAATCCTTGGAAATAAATGGAAGCGATTCGTGTAGTTGGTCAATTTAGCGCCGGTGGCTTTAGAGCTGTTGGGCGCTTTGTTCTGTTTTCTTGGGCTGTGCTAACAGAATTTTTTCCTATACCTAGAAAGCTCCTTCTGGTTCAAATGGAGTTTATAGGTAACAAGAGTTTCTGGATTATAACTTTAGCTGCCATGATGATTGGTGCTGTTTTTGGATTGCAGTTTGGAGAAATCTTTAGGGTTTTTAAATCTGAATCCATGATTGGCGCTGCCGCATCTTACTCACTATCTAAGGAATTGGCGCCTGTCGTCAGCGCCTTTTTAGTTACGGGACGAGCAGGATCATCTATGGCGGCTGAGATCGCTACCATGAAAGTCAATGATCAAATAGACTCGTTAAAAGTTCTTGGAGTGAGTCCTTTTAATTATTTGATTGCTCCTCGGGTTCTAGCTACTGTTTTAATGCTACCGCTTCTTACGGCAGTTTTTTTATTTGTGGGTGTTTTGGCGAGTTACTTGATTGGGGTAATGATCTTCAATGTGGACTCTGGAGTCTATATTGCCAATATTCAGTGGATTTCGGAGCCGAAACATATCTTTGAAGGTCTGGTAAAATCGGCTTTTTTTGGATTGATCTTATCACTTATCGGTTGTTACAAGGGAATTGAGGCAGGAAGAGGAGCAAAGGGCGTCGGGACGGCAACCACCCAAAGCGTCGTATTTGCATTGGTTTCTATTCTAATTGTAGATTTCATGCTCTCGTTTATCTATTCCGAATTCTAGAACGAACTTTCATCCGTTTGGTCGAGGCTTTTGTAGCAGAGCCTCTTTTTTTGATCTGGATTAAAAGAACGCATGAAGCTGAGTGGTAATCCCAGCGGTTTTTGTTTCAATATTATCTTCGGTGGATTTGTTGGTTGTAGACTCGTAACCAAATTGTAAATCTATTCCGGGAATTAAAAACGATCTCAGGCCGGACTTAATCTGCACTGCATTTCCAGGCAAAATATCGGTTGCTACATTGGCGACGGTATAGGCTAAATTGAAGTAAGTTTCCCCAAAAATTCTCGTATAGGTATCCAATGAATGGGTTCCACCGACACGAAGTGCTTTTGCTTTATTGTCATTTGAATAGCTAACGGTTTCATAATTTAGGGTCGTACGCTTCACTGTCATTCCCAGACTAAGGGAGTGAAGAAGTGTTGTGACGTCTTGAGAAGTTGCATTCTTTCCTGAAGTTTTTTGGTAACTATAGACAGCAGAAGCTCCTAACTTTACAAATCTGAGTCCGCCATTTACTGCGTAACCACTAAGATTCTTCCACGTGGTGCTGTCTTCCGTTCCGGTCAGAATGTGGAAATTAGCAAAAGGTACATTGGGTGCAGTGCCTATGGAGATAGCGGTAAATGGCGGGGCCCTGTACATTCCCCCAGAAATATCTTGAGCGGAAGCCAGTATTTTTTGAGACAATGAGGTGTGATCGGGTGTCGCATTTCCAAATAAGGGGCGATATAAACCAGCCATAACGAAGGTATTATAAGGTAAGTTGTCGTACATCCCATAGGCGCTTCGCGTCATGGATTGGGCAAAACTATCTTTAGTTTTGGCGTCTTTCCCAGGATTGCCCAATATGCGCGACTCATATACAAAGTGCAAATCTCGGTAAAGAGGTCTGGCTCTAATGGCAAAATCAGCTCCCATGAGGAAATTTTGCTTCACAGCCGTAGAAGTTCCGTTGGTAGTTCGCGTAAGATTATTCACCATCCATCTTATATCTCCTCCCCCATCTACTTTCGATTCTCCTAAGAGACGGTAGGGATCATCTTGAGGCACTTGGTAGAGATACTGAACATCAGATTCTGAAATGGTGTCGTAGGGATTGGCAACCCGATCATGTTCTAGTTCATTCAGGGGGGCTTCAGTCTCTATCAAGGTCAATCCATGTTTTACAATTCGATCAGCTAATTTTGAGTTTGGGGTCATAATTTGACCTTTGACCTTTTCCCAAGGCTTCTTCCCATAGAGCTGATCTTTGCGGGGGGCGAAACCCATGCTGTTTCTAAGCCAGCTTACCTTTTGGGTGCTCAACCAGCGATCTTCCGTCCATTTCCCGTAATGGCTTCTCAGTCCCCCGCCATTGGGATTTACATGGCAGCCTTGGCAGGACAAAGTGCACTTTCGTTTTGAAGCGACCACATTAATGCGCCCTGGGGCATGGCAGCCTGCGCAGTTTTGAGCAAATCGATTCCCTAACCATGGCTCTGCCTTGACGACAGGAGAGAGCGTACATACAAACGCCAACGCTGCACATAATTTAAGCATTTGTTTAAGCATGATTTTTCTCTCACTTTCGTTAAAGGTTAATCATAATGTGTCTCTTTCAATCGCGCAATAGACTTAGACGTAGTAGAATACGGCTTCTAAATATTAAAAGAGTGCCAATTTTTTGGTTGGCCACGGAGGGATATGTCTACCGAGTATAATCCAAGTCAAATAGAGAAGAAGTGGCAAGATTATTGGTTGTCTCAAAAGACATTTAAGACGTCTGAAGATAGGAATAAGCCGAAATACTATGTACTGGATATGTTTCCTTACCCTTCCGGCGACGGACTCCATGTGGGGCACCCTGAAGGTTACACGGCTACCGATATTATTTCGCGATACAAGCGTATGAAGGGGTTTAATGTCCTACATCCTATGGGTTGGGATGCTTTTGGACTGCCAGCGGAACAGTATGCGGTAAAGACGGGTACCCACCCAGAACTTACAACAAAAAAAAATGTCGATAATTTTAGACGTCAAATTCAGTCTATCGGACTTTCATATGATTGGGATCGAGAAGTCAACACGACGGACCCTTCCTACTATAAATGGACCCAATGGATTTTTAAAAGACTTTATAACCAAGGTCTAGCCTATGAAACCACGATCCCAGTGAACTGGTGCCCGGCATTGGGCACCGTCCTTGCCAACGAAGAGGTTGTGGACGGTAAAAGTGAGGTGGGGGGCTTCGACGTCGAAAAACGTCCCATGCGCCAATGGGTTTTGAAAATTACTGAATATGCTGAGCGACTTCTTCAGGATCTTGACGGGTTAGATTGGCCCGAAGCGATCAAAGAGATGCAGCGGCATTGGATCGGAAAATCAACCGGAGCTAAGCTTTTCTTTACTATAAAAGGCCAAGCGAACTTAAGCTTTGAAGTCTTTACAACAAGGCCCGATACTTTATTCGGGGTTACGTTTTGTGTTTTAGCCCCTGAGCATCCTCTTGTCGGCCTCATTACAACTCCATCCCAGCAGGCTGAAGTTGGTGCGTACGTGGAGGGAGCTAAGTCAAAAAGTGATCTTGATCGCACAGCGCTTTCCAAGACCAAAACGGGTGTGTTCACCGGTGCCTATGCTGTAAACCCCGTAAATCAACAAAGCATTCCTATATATATTGCCGATTATGTGATGATGACTTATGGAACAGGCGCGATCATGGCTGTTCCAGGTCATGATGAGCGTGACCATGAGTTTGCGACTAAATATGGCCTTCCTATTCTAGAAGTTGTTCGCGGTGAGTCTGAAAGTTCCATAACTGAAAAGGCCTATGTAGGAGAAGGGGTTTGCGTTTATTCTGAGTTTTTGAATGGGCTATCTAAATCTCAGGCCATTGAGGCCATGAATGAGTGGCTAGAGTCAAAAGAATTAGGAAAAAGAGCCACTACTTGGAAACTTCGCGATTGGGTGTTTTGCCGCCAGCGCTATTGGGGCGAGCCTTTTCCTATTGCCCAGGATAAAGATGGCAATAAAATTTTAATCGATGATGGCGATCTACCTGTATTGTTGCCACAAATGGATGACTTTAAACCAGCTGGGGACGGAGAATCGCCTTTATCAAAGGCGAAAAACTGGATTGAGTTTTCAAAAGATGGCCAATCCTATTTTAGAGAATCCTGCACCATGCCCCAGTGGGCAGGGTCTTGCTGGTATTATTTGCGCTATATCGATCCACATAATGACGTGGCGCCATGGGACTCCGCGAAAGAAAACTACTGGATGCCAGTCGATCTTTACGTTGGTGGAGTGGAACATGCCGTGCTCCATCTTCTTTACGCAAGATTTTGGCATAAGGTTTTATTTGATCTCGGACATGTTTCCACAAAAGAGCCTTTTCAAAAGTTGGTGAATCAAGGGATGATCCTAGGCCAGAATGGTGAAAAGATGTCTAAATCGAGAGGCAATGTCGTCAACCCAGATGAGGTGATTCGTGAATGGGGAGCAGATTCACTGCGACTTTATGAGATGTTTATGGGCCCATTTGAAGCGGTAAAGCCTTGGCAAACCAATGGGATCTCTGGGGTGAACAGATTTCTAAAACGGGTGTGGCGTCTTTATGTCAATGAGGATGGAAGTCTTTCCGAAAAAATTAGCCTCACTTCGGACTCGCCTGAAGTCACCAAGTTTCTTCATAAGACCATTAAGAAGGTAACAGAAGACATGGAGAGTTTATCTTTTAATACTTCGATTGCCATGATGATGGAGTTTATCAACCTCATCTATCGAAGTGAAGGCTTGACTAAGTCTACCGCTAAAACCTTTATTCTCATCTTGTCTCCCTATGCCCCTCATTTGGCTGAGGAGCTTTGGTCGAAGCTCGGCGGTCACACTACTTTAGCTTATGAACCTTGGCCCGCGTTTGATGATTCCCTAACACAAGATCAAACCATCACCATTGGGGTGATGATAGGTGGCAAGCATCGCGGCAATTTGACGGTGAGTATCGATGCCACCAAAGATGAGGTTTTACTTCAAGCAAACTCCCAAGAATTTGTAGCGCGCAATATTGAAGGAAAAGTTGTCAAGCAGGTTGTTTATGTCCCAGGTAAAATCGTCAATTTTGTGCTGGGAGGCTAGGGGTGTACCTTTGGTGTAAATGGCTTCACATCATTGCTGTCATCAGTTGGATGGCTGGCATTCTTTATCTCTTTCGACTTTTTGTAAATCATGCCACCTATGCTAAAACGAGCCAGGATAATCACAACCTTCTCGTTTTGATGGAGTACCGTCTTTTTCGATACATTGCTGTACCTGCCATGATTGTGGCTTGGCTGGCCGGGATATCGATGGTCGCCCTACAGCCAGGCCTTCTTAATGGGGAGTGGCTCCTCTTAAAACTTCTGTTCGTCTTTTGTTTGACGGGCGTGACGATGTACGCTGGTGGACTCGCGCTACAATATCGCGACAAAAGCCCCTTGGCGCCGTCCGCCTTGAAAATGCGTTATTGGAACGAAGTTCCGACGGTTCTCATGATGATTATTGTTTGGCTGGTGATCTTTAAGCCGTTTTAAGTTGAGGCAGCGTGCTGCCTCATTAATTCTATTACTTAAACTTCTAAGCCAACTGGCTCAGCAATGAGATCTTTAGGGAGAAACTTTCCATGGTCGTCACGATACACTCGAGCCATGGCTGTGGCCTGATCATGAGTGAAATAAAGGTACCAATTTTGTTCTCGCGCTAGTTCGAGAATCTTTTCTTTTTCATTGATCACTTGTTCCGCAAAACGGTCATAACCCATAGTAATTGGGATATGAATCCAAGGAATGCCTGGAATGATATCTCCACAAAAGAAAATCTTCTCTTGGGCGCCTTGAAACAGAGTATGCATTTGGCCAGGGGTATGGCCATCAGTAAAGAAAAATTTAAATGGCGCAAAGTCTGAACTTGGAATGGTCTCGCTATCGACGACTAAAAGTCTATTAGAATCAACCAGGAGTTGATTGAGTTTAGGAATAAAGGACGCCTTATCTCTGGGGTGAGGACTCAAGGCCCTTTCTAGAGCGGATCTCCCTACGACGTAGGTGGCATTTGGAAATAGAAGTCGTTCACCATTGCGTTGAGCATCTTCAAAACTTGTTAACAAGCCACCAGCATGATCAAAATGAAGGTGACTTAATATCACATAATCTATATCTGATTCCGATAGGCCTACATCTTTAAGATGGGCGAGTAGTTCATGGACCTGCGGATTTTCGATGCCGTATCGTTCTGCAAGTTTAGGCTCAAAAAAGGCACCGATACCGGCCTCTAAAAGCCAGTTCTTTCCTTGATGTTGAATCAGCATGGTTCGGCATTTTAAGGAAATTCGCCCCAGCTCATCAGGGGGAAGCCACTTCGACCACATGGTTTTTGGGGCATTGCCAAACATAGCGCCCCCATCTAGTTTCTGAGAATTTCCAAGTACAGAAGTAATTTTAGGCATTTAGGGTCTCTCCCTTAAGACTTATTTGAAGTTCCATGAGAACTCTCAGCCACGGGCGAGACTAACACTGAATATAGGGTAAGTAAACTTTAGGCTTATGCTGCCGAAAACTCCTAGTAATAGGAGTTTGTCCCCATGTTTAAAAACTTGAGTTTTGGATGCTTTGTAGGCCTGATCTCTCAGATCACGCTTGGGCAGGGGCATGTGACGGAGTGGGGTAGTGAGTTTATTGGCACTAAAGTGAGGCAGCTTGGCTTGGCTCAGGGCACCTCATGGACCTTGAGTGAGTCTGCTGAAGATTGGGCAATCGATCGATTCCAGAGTCTAAATTCTCTTTCAGGACTTAATCTTATTTGGAATTCGTCTCCCGAAAAATCAGTTCAAGAAAGCTTTCAAAGATCGGAAGCTTATTTCTATCTTGAAGACCACAAGATTTGTGGATTTAGCCTCACTTTGAGTCGCTTAAATGACAGAAATCTTTCCCATTCGATGTCACCACAGGGACTAACGCCCACATCGCTAGTACTGGGTTCCTTTCCTATAATGGATCCTGCTACTAAGATCATCGGCCGCTTTCCGCTAAGAAAGGCGGCTCTAAGATCCCTCTCGGAGGCTTTCTTAAAGCGTTTTACGGCCCAAAAAGCAGACGAATTTAAGTCTCTTGAGGAGTGTCTTTTTCAAAAAAATGATGGGCTCTATCCAGCAAGGGAAGTCTTGGTTCGAGCGGGTGGCGAGACTTATCGTTTATGGATGTCGGAAGACGAAGTGTTTCGTTTGGAAAAGACAAGTTTTGCGGCAGAGGTGCAGGCCTATGTTAAAAATGCGAGTGATCAAGACCTAAAGACGTATTCAATCCCAACTAAAGAGGACGGTTTCCTTGGAAACGATAAATTTCAAATCGACACTCATGGTATCAAAAAAGCATACGAGCCATCGAATGAGTTTATCTATGATCCTAGCGACAATCGCTTTAAAGAAGCTAGCGTATTTGTTCATGTGAATAATGCCATGGACTACTTTCATCAGCTCGGATTTAAGTCACTATCGAAAAAGAAGATAACCATTCATATTAATGTTTTGGTAAATGGTAGCAAAAATAATGCCATTTATGATCCTGGAAGTTTCTTTGAGAAAGATAGTCCAACTATTTCCATTGGAACCGGAGATGGTGTGCATTTGAGAAACCTAACGACGGATGGGGATGTTGTCTCTCATGAGTTGGCACACCATATGATCTATCAATCACTCACCTCTACGGTAGGCGAGTCACTTGTGCTTCACGAAGGCCTAGCAGATTTTTTCGCCTTTGCTAAAAGCAAGGATTCATGTTTAGGTGAGAGCATTTGTCCGGAAAACTCACCGACTTGCCGCACCTATAAGACTTGCTTAAGGTCAGCTAAGAATGATCTCGTTTACAAATCAGAGCCTTATCTTCAGTTGACCCCTCACCAGCAAGGACAGCTTGTATCAGGCCTTTTGTGGGATCTCTTTCTAAAAAACAACCAGAATCTAGATGAACTAGCAGAAACGACGCTTCAGGCGGTAAGGTATCTCAATCCCTCAAGTGATATCCAAGACTTCTTGTCAGCATTTGCGCTTGCAGACCAGTCCATCAATCAAGGAAGAAATATTTGTGACTTTATGGGCCTGGGCCAAAAAAGAGGTTTAGGATTGTTCCTTGATCATGCAAACTGTAAAGACATTCTTACTTGGCCAAAAATTGACGGAAGCTCTAACGATCTTAAAGATCTAAATAGATCAAAACAATATTCTTCCCCGGATCCTTTGCCAAGTCTTGAACCTACTTTAGAGGAAAAAACGAGCAAAAAAAAGTATGGGTATTGTTCTCTGGCGGGAGGAACTTCAGAACTTCCGCAACTCTGTTGGATTCTAATAGTCCCTATGTGGATTGGTGTTCTCCGTCGCCGCACGCGCTAGACGGTAGCGCCTTTGGCTGGCCCCTGCAAAGCCCTCCTGCATATTAGAAGTGTCAGGTCGAAATTATATGAGTTCTAAATTATGTGAGTTCTAAATTTTTGTAATTTTGCTCAGCATTTTATAAGAAGCTATCTTGCCATTTCATAGGCATCACATATATGATCGGGTATGATTTTTTGCAAGGGAAAGATATGTTCGTGGATGTGCATACTCATTTGACTCATGGAAAGTTTAAAGACGATTTAGTTGATGTTATAGGGAGAGCCGAGGGAGAGCGACTTGGTGCGATTGTTTGTAATGGACTGGAGCCTGTTTCGAATCGAATGATTTTAGAAATGACTCGTACCTTTCCTATTGTCAAGGCGGCTCTAGGAATTTATCCCATAGATGCTGTAAATCATCTTCTCCCTGATGATTTTCCACATCGTGTCGGAAAGTTTGATGTGCGTGCAGAGATTCGCTTTATAGAGGAATGCGCTGAAAAAGGTCTTCTTCATGCAATAGGAGAGTGCGGTCTTGATGGTCACTGGCTTGAAGAATCTACATTTAAAGAACAGACCTTTGTTTTTGAGTCGCTCATCGATATTGGAATAAGGTTTCACTTGCCAATTATCGTTCACTCCAGAAAGTTAGAACGTGAGGCGTTTGAAGTATTAGCCCATTTGGGCGCAAAAAAGGTGAATATGCACTGCTACAGTGGAAAATCTAAATGGGCTATCGATTATGCGGAGAGCAAAAACTGGTGCTTTTCTATTCCTGCTAATGCAAGGCGAAGCGATTCCTTTGGCAAGCTTTTGCGAAACCTTCCTGCGACCTCTATCCTTACTGAAACAGATGCTCCTTACTTGTCTCCTGTCCCAGGAGGCAGATCGGAGCCTAGGGACGTTTGCCAGACTGTAGCGTATTTGGGTGAACTGCGAGGCCTTTCCTTTCATGAAGCGGAAATGCTAGTTTGGAGCAACTATGAAGCGCTTTTTGCTCGGTAAGTTTTATATTATGGTCGTAAAAAAAGGAATGTCTCGTTGGCGAGGTGCCTCTCCTTTTGTTTGAATAGCGATCGATTTAGTGGATATTAGAATGTCTTCTAGGAGAGGACCTGTAAATTTCTCAGGTATTCCTAATATGTTTTGGGGCTAGACTGGAGTCTCTCTAGCTAAAAATCAGAAGGCTTCTCATCCCCAGCATAAGAGTTTTCTGCCCTTGATTCTGACTATGGTGCAGAAGGTGTCTAACTTTGTCAGGATATAGGGCTCTTCAGAAAGTTTCCCAAAACGGCTAAAGAATGTAACGCATTTTATGCGAAGGTAATGGAGCTAACTTCATGTTTCCCATAGAGGGAAAACTTCAAGCGATTCGAGGATCGAATTTAGGCTCAATTTAGGATGGGCTAAGGTGAATCTTATAACTCTTACGAGTCCCTGTTGCGCTGGCTTTGAAGCTATTTTAGGCGCTAGTAATGTCTGAGAAAAAATTTTTCTGAAAGAAAACCTCTTTCTTCAAACATATTGAGCCAGTTCGTCTTTGAAGTTCACTTTTACATATTTAAGTAGTCTTGGTCTATAAAGTCTTTAAATTGAAATTCTAATTCCACCGCTAAAAGTATTGAGTATACCTTCCACTCCTGTAATGGTTGGATCTCCGCCGGTGCGTTTTATGGACTCGATACTAGAGTTGGCTTTACCGAAAACCGAAATGCGAGACGTCATGTAATGGTTAATGCCAAACGTATAGAATCTCGAAGTTGAAAATAGATTAGCTGAGGTTTCTTTTGTTGTGTAGTTAAGATTGCCTCCCGCAAGGCCTCCACCCACCTCGACATTGAATATAGGTGCAGAAAAAACTAACTTAAACTCGCTAAAGGCTCTGGCGCCTTCCATAACATTTGAAGAGGAGTCTTGCTTGGTGAGTTTTAGAATTTCAACACCAGCAGATATCTGGAAGAATTTCATGGTTTCAAGGCCGAATTCGCTTCTCGACGAAACGCCGCGCCAGCTGGATGGTTTTGACGCCGAGTTTTCTGAATTGAAAGTGAAACTCGAAGAACTTACACCATAAGTCTGTGAAAACCAAAGGTCAGATTCGATGCTCGAGCGGTTGATCATAATATAGTCGTGGCTAAAGGCTGATGCCTTTACTGAGAAGCTCAAGGCACCCACAAGTAATATGTTTTTCCATAGCGATCGCATCATTTCTGTACTCCTAGGGCATAATCCCTCATGGAAGAGTTAGCAATCGGTTTGCCAGGGGCTAAGTATCGAAATTTAACCGATTCCACGGAAGTTGGACCAGAGAAGGTTGTCAAGAATTTAGACATTCTGGTGGTAAAAATAACAGTATACTGCTGCTCTCGATGGGCTGAATGAGGCGCCCTATGGGCTGAAGGAGGCGCCCTTTGGGATGAAAGAGGCAGCGAAGTCAGGCCGGAATTTGTGATCTACCTGAGAGTGATTGGCGCGCATTTGCCGGTCTTAATCACTTAAGCGGCCTGTGATGAACGTCTTTAAACCGTTGCCTGGTATAGATTTGGCACGAATAGAAACAATTGCGCCAGGAAATGCTACTTTTTTTACAGATTTTTCAAGTTTACGCATCTTTTCGGGCACTCGATCCTGATTTTTAAGGATATTTTCTTTGGCACAGGATGTGCATATGGTTCCTGTGAAAGAACAGCCAAGAAGAGCGGCTCCGTGGCTCTTTAAAGTGAAAAGCTTACCTGTCCCCTGATCGTAAGATCAACTCTCAACATCCTACCTCATCTCACTCCTCTAAATCCTCCCAAAGCCCACCCTCAGGTAAGTGGCTTTTTCTTTTGAAGTGAAATTCATTTTAAAAGGCAAAGCCTCAGGGTATACTCCGCTTTTGCGCGGAGATTTAAGGTGAAAGAGCTGTATGATGAAATGCGCGAAAGCAGCGAAAAAAAGACGTGGTCCCGTGGCCTTGAGCTCTCCAGGCAGAATAGTATTTATCTTGTAGGTTACTCTGGCCAAATTAGAAGTTTTGTAGTGAGAGAGCAGGCCAAAGCAGTCGATTACGCCGTTGGACTCAATGCCGTAGATTTAGATTGGAGCTGTACCTGTTTAGAAGCTGAGAGCCCATGCTCCCATGCTGTGGCGGCGCTATTGGCCTGGAGGCAGGAAAGCGAAGGGAGATCGATCCCCAATCTCCATGATGCCAAGTGGTCCCTTAGTTATAAAATAGAGTCTACCCGCGGCACCCTTTACTTAAAGAGATTTTTAGTTCGCAAAGAGGAATCTAAACCCTTAGAAGCTTCGCTTGCTAGTATCAAAAGCTTGGATTTGAATGGCGCTGAAGTCTCAGTCATGAATGCCGATTTTGAATTGGAGCGACTGCTGGCGCTTGAAACATCTGAATCTCACCGCCTCTGCGTTGCCCAATTTCCCGTGCTGAAAGAATTAGAAATTAAGTTTAATGAGCAAGGAGTCCAATTTGATAGGTCGCCTCGAGGGTTCCGCCTTGTCATAAGAAAGGAGGGCGGTGGCATTTTTGTCAAGTTGGATAATGAAGAAGGTGTTTTTTTTGATGATTTTTTCTTCTTAAATTTAACTTTCTTTCCGTTGGTTAAAATTCCATTTTCCACAACAGATGAGCAGATATTGCGGACAGGTAAATACTTGGGGGCAAAGGAGGCAATCGAATTCCTCGGACAAAAGCTTCCTCGCCTTAAACTTGTTATGCCGGTATTAAATGAAGTTTCTGAACCCGAGCGAATGCCAGCTACAATAGCCATACAGTCTTGGGAAGAGGACTCCTGTCTTTGTTATCGTTTTTTGCTCGCGTACGGTGATCCTGTTTCTGCTTGGCTTGAAGGTGATGAATTAAAGATTCTAGACAAGAAGATTCCGATTCGTTCTAGAGAGGTTGAGTTAAAGGCATTAGTGGAATTTGAAAGATCTACAGGACGCAGTTTAAACAGGACTTATCGCGCCGAGATTCCGAAGGCCTTTGATGAGGCAAAGCGCCTCTTTGCTGGCCGCTATCCTCTTATAGGTAGTGCCGTGGAAGATTTTGCGAATATCAAAGACGTGATACCAGAGCTTATTTGTCAAGCAGATCGATTTGCTCTCTCGATTCATGGCAATGTTTATTCATTAAGTCAGATAAAAGCAAGTCGGGATTCTGGAGGGGCAGTACGCCTTGCGGAGGGAAGTTGGTGCCAAATATCCAGATCTTGGTTTGAAGGAGAGGGTAGGAAGATTTTAGATATCCTGCTTATGAATGGGGAAAAAGTAACAAAAGGTGGAGTCCTTTCCTTGAGCAAATCATTGTCAATGAAAGATAAGACATCAGATTATTATCAACTTACATTAGATTGGGATAAAGATTTTTCTTTGTTTCCATCACCCATTGAGTTGAGACCCTACCAAGTAGAAGGAGCTAAGTGGCTTTCCAAATTACAAAACCTTAAATTAGGCGGAATATTGGCCGACGAAATGGGTTTGGGCAAGACCTATCAGACCCTTTTAAGTATGCAAACGCCAAGCCTCGTAGTGGCCCCTACCAGTCTTCTTGGAAACTGGGTAAGGGAGGCCAAGCTTGCTAGACCTGAGCTAAAAATAGGAGTTATGCATGGGGCTTCAAGGAATTGGGATATTCCATTGGATATTTATATAACGTCTTATGGCACTGTAAGATCCGATATCGATCAAATTAAAAAGATAAATTTTAAGACATCTGTTTTGGACGAGGCTCAGAATATTAAAAATCCCCACGCTCGAATGAGTGCCGCGTGTTTTGAGATTTCGGCAGACTCTCGCATTGCCTTGTCTGGGACTCCATTTGAGAACAGTGCAGTAGATCTTTGGTCCTTAATGAACTATTGCATGCCAGGTCTTCTTGGTAATTTTGATTACTTTAAAGGTCATTTTTCTAAGTTCGGCGATGCTGCGCGTCTTAAGGAAAATATCTCGCCATTTATACTCAGGCGCCTCAAGTCAGATGTAGGGAAAGATCTACCAGAAAAGTCGGTGCAAATTGTTAGGTGCACCATGGAAAGCGACCAGAAAGATTTTTACCTCTCACTGCTGGATAAAATTAGAAGTGAACTTGCGGGTAGTGAAGCTACTATGAGTATTTTGACGGGACTCCTGCGCCTACGCCAAGCTGCTTGTGATCCCTTTCTTGTAGATTCAACAACCTCCGCGAGTTCTACGAAACTAGAGTATCTGGTGGCATCTCTACAAGAGATCCATCAAAATGGCCAAGCAGCCCTGATTTTCAGTCAATGGACGGGTCTACTCGATAGATTGGAAACTAAACTTAGGGCCCTGGGCTTCCCTTGGTCTCGCCTGGATGGAACGACCGCCGACCGAGAAGGGGCTGTCGACGAATTTATGACAGGAAAAACCAATCTCTTTTTGATTTCATTGAAAGCAGGCGGTACAGGTCTCAATTTAACCCGCGCCGATCACGTTTTTATCTTAGATCCCTGGTGGAATCCTGCTGTGGAAGAGCAGGCTATTGCGAGAACTCACCGCATGGGTAGATCTGACAAAGTTTTTGTTCATAGATTGGTGTGTGAAGACACTGTTGAGGAAAAAATTGTAGATTTACAGATGGATAAAACCGAGCAAGCTCGCTTCTTTTTGGAAGATGCCGACCTTTCTAGTCAACTAAAGCTGGCAGATCTTAAGAAATTACTTTTTAGCCTTAAATAGAGACATTGTCTAAATTACTGCCAAACGCCCAAGAGTTGATCAGCTTGTTGTTGCATTAGGAGGGTACTCCCTAGAATAACCTCTTCATTTCAATTGGTTATAAAACCGTGGTTCGGCCCCGCAATTGCATGGAGTCCTAGGTCACCGCAAGGTGATGGTCAGAGCAGCCACCTTGCCTGGGGAACCAGGCTATTTAGATCCCCCCCCTCTTTTATTAGAGATTTAATTCTTCCAGAATTCTCTTCCAAAAAGTCTGCCTTAAGAAACTCTCTGACCGCTTTTTAATCATTAAAATCCTAGCTCCGCTAGGATTTTTTTGTTGTCAATTGTCTCGTAACGCTTAAGACTTCGAGCATTAAATATGATCGGGGAGCCTATGCCACTTACATATCATGATTACTTAAAGCTCGATGACATTTTAGGAGCTCAAGACTGCAAAGCAAATGATGAGCATGATGAGATGTTATTTATAGTCATTCATCAAGTGTATGAACTTTGGTTTAAGCAAATCTTACATGAAGCTTCTTATCTCTCTAAAAATCTAGTTTTGGCAGACGTGGCTAAGTCAGGACATGCATTAAAACGCATTTTGAAAATCATGAAGACTCTTGTTGGGCAAATAGACATTTTAGAAACCATGACCCCTCTTTCTTTTTCTTCATTTCGCAATGTATTAGAAACGTCTAGTGGATTTCAATCCCTACAGTTCCGTCAATTTGAAATTGCTATGGGAAAGCGACCTACCGCTATTCTGAGTCACCTCCATTTGAATGATGAGCAGCGCTCTCAATTAGCGGATCAGTTTTCGAAACCATCGCTCTACGACGATTTGCTTCGATGCCTACATGTACGCGGCTACGATATTCCGAAACACGTTTTGAATCGAAATTTCCGCTCTGAATATGCGGGAGATGACACTGTCCAAAAAGTACTTTTAGATATTTATCGGAAAGAGTCATCGGAGTCTCTTCTGCTGGAGCTCTTCGTGGATTTGGAGGAGGGGGTTCAGGAGTGGCGTTATCGACATGTAAAAATGGTAGAACGGACTATTGGTGTTAAAATGGGAACCGGTGGCTCGCTAGGCGTGGAGTATTTGAAGTCCACGCTGTTTAAACCTTTGTTCTGTGATCTTTGGTCTTTAAGAAGCCTGTTTTGATGGTTTTTTACAGGTCTTGTGATCAAGATTTATAAATTGCGAATAGACTTTGTTTTGACGGTGTTGGAATGAAGCCTCGCAAGAAACTAGCAGACTAGATCCTCATTCTCCAACAAGCTCCAGTGGCGCAAAGAGAAGAAGAAAAGTTTCTTCCCGAGGATTCTTGAGGTTGCGCTTTATTTGTCCGAACTTCAGTTTTTTTGACGTTCTCTCGATAGAGCGCTGAAGCAGGTTCGAGGGTTGAAACAGTCAGCCGTTAACTTACCCAAACTTGTTCCTTTGTCTTTTAACTCCCTACAAAAACTAGATTGCCGTTGGGTGTGTTAAAGGAGTTTTTATTTACTTACCCATAAACAGAAGCATCTCACTTAAGGATTTTTAGGCTGGGCTCATAGCCACCAAGCGCTTAAACAAGTTAAGTGCTGCGGACTTTGTCCCTTGAGGAGTTGACTCGTTCCATTGAGCGGCAACGACCACCTGCGTGGATCCCACAGGGATTGAGATAAGTTCCCATTCTTTCTTATGAGTCCACTCTGTCCCCTGGAAGTTTTTAGCGGTTTGAAGCTCTACGTCATTTACCCCTCGAATCTCTCTGTCTTTCCAAAAATAGCCGATGGGATTAGCTGAGAGGTGTATCCACCAGCCTGTGGATGCTCCACAAGCAGTCATTGCTTCCATGATAGCGTTTGCCGCCTCTTCTTCGTTATCTGCCGTGAAAATGGAAGTAATCCCATGGTTAATAATACCTGCTACTTGGCTAAAGGCGCTGGGATGGGACTTAGGTGTCGCGGCGCTTTCTAGTGTCTTCTTCGTAGGAGCAGGGATTTCTGAAAGCGATACATCTTCGAATGCATCTGTTCCTGAGTTTTCAATGGCTATATCATCTGGATCTAAATTATCTAAGTCTATGTTTTCTTCACTAAAAATAGAAAGGTCGCTTTCTAACAATTCAGATGGGGAATCAATTTCAGATAAAGCCACGGTAGTTCTGTGGTCCGTCTCTTTTTTCTTTAGGTTCATATCGGTATGGGGGATTGAGGGAGCAGAAGTGTTCTTGGGTGAGTGCTCTTTAGTGTGTTCTGGGTTGCTGGAAGAAGAGTTTGCAATTGCATCTAAGTCGTCGTCAAAAGATTCTAACTCTGAGAAATCTTCAGTGAATTCGGCAGCCTTGTCGAGGCTCTTATTTGAATCTAGCTCCGTATTCAGATTTAGGGCTACACCAAGCTCATCTTCTAGTTCGTCAGAGAAATCTATAGACTCTAAAAGTTTAGTGTCTCTTGAAGGGTTGGTTAGGTTTTCCCCAATATCCAAGTTGTCTTCCTCGCTTATTTCAACATCGGCGGAAAGGGAGCTTGAAGATTCTGTAGAAGAATCCCATTGTAGATCGGCTAAGTTAGACCCTTCAAGATCAACAAGGGGGTCCTCTTTTGCACCTTTAATGGTTTCCTGAGAGAGAAGCGAAGAAATACGAGAACTTGGGCCCTTGGACTTCGTAGGTTTTGTGTCCTCTTCTAGACTCAGAGAAGTCGCCTCAGATTGGAGATCAATATCAAAGTCAAGGTCGTCAGTGGACGACGAATCTATGGGTAAATCTGCAAGGAGATCTTGTTCTAAAGCAGTTTCATTTAACTCTTCACCGAACATTGCGGTTTCGCTTCTAATATCTGCAGGTGGTTCCTTTGCAGTATCATGTTGTGCTGTTGATGAAGCTTGACCTGGAGTTTCTTGGTCCTCAATTTCCACTCCCATGGGGGCGCTAGAGGCTTCATTTTCATCGTCAAATGAAATATCGTCATCTTCTCCTAGGCCGTCAATGTCAATATCATCAACATCCGTATTTTGATTCTGCATACGAACGGGATTTGTTGAAGGTCTTGTTGGAGATTGTGTTTTCTCCTTGGGTTTTTGGGCGCCTGCGATTGTTTTTGTAAGCGGTGGGTCGTCTGGGCCTTCAAGACTACGATCCATTTTTGAATGAGTGGTGGTTGACTTTTTGTCCAGCTCATCTTGGAATTCAAGACTATCATCTAAATTGGCGTTTTCATCTAATGTCGTTTCTGAGCTAGTGGAAGTGTCGCCCTCAAGCAAATCGTCTTCGGACAGCTCTCTCTCAATGTGAAGATCAAATTCATTTGAGTTTTCAGAATCGAGGAAGTCCGCTATTCCCTCTGGTAGGCTTGGGGGAGCAGATCTTTCATATTCCATGCTGACGTCAGCATCTTCTTGATCCAAGGATTGGAAGCCGGCACTGGATACCTCAGCCACTGCGCTTCCTTCCGAATTCATTCTTTCCTTTTTCGTCGAAGTCGGTTCGCTAAAATCAAATTCTGCTGAAGTGGATTCCAAGCTTAATTCTTCTTCGAATTCCTCTGGTTCTATTTTCTGAGTGCCTATTCGTACACTATGGCGATCTAAAAATGCGGCAAGGGGCGGGATACTAGGTGTAAAGTTTTCGCCCAGATGCTTCGCGATGCCCAGTTGGATCTCAGAAAAGTGAGCAACTAGCGCTTTGACAGGTTTTCGAACAAAAAACTGGACTTGCGAAACAGTATCACGATCCAGCGGGTCGCCCATGGCGATCAATAAGCAGCCCATTTCGACCTTCAAGGGAAGGACTTCAAATTTAGCAATAAGTCCGCGGTCAATAAGGTTGAGAGCCTCTCGGGTGGGAAATCTCACATCTTCTGGGGAGGCTTGGACGGCTCCTGCTCTTTTTGTGAGCAGCTCTGGTAGGTCTTTCTCTTGAATGATCCCTAACCGGACTATGGACTTGGCAAAGGATTGAGATGACCTGCCGCATTCCCGAATGATCGTTGTACGGTCATCTGGAGTAATAAGCCCCATATTTACCAACAAATCGCCTAACGGGGAGACTGACATAGCTTAAACCCTTTAAATTCAATTTTACTAGGAAAAAGAACGCTTTTGCCTATAATAACACGAATTGCACTTTCCAAGAACATATGAGGATGTCAGACGATGAGCGACAAGCATTTGAACCCAAATGAATTAAAGAAACCCGATGCTTTCCAAGTACAAGGATTTAAGACACTCAGTTGGATGGAAAGAAATATTAAGCTTTTAGGTCTGTGCATTGCGCCAGTTGTGCTTTTAGTCTGTGCCTTTTATGCATGGAATTATTTTTCTGAGAGGTCGGCCCAAAAGTTAAGAGACGAGCTTTCTTCGATTGATATGATATATCAGCAGGAAGAGGAAGCTGTATCTAAGCCACGTGAAGCGTTGCAAAAGGAAATGCAAGACTTTATGAAGGGAGCAAAAGGCGACCAAAAGTTAGTGGATGTAAAAATGAAAGAGCTGCAAGAAAAAATGGCTTTGATTAAAGCTGATCATAGTGGCAGCTTAACGAAGTATGAGGCCTTTTCTCAACAAAACATGAATAAGCCTGCAGGATGGCGGGCTGGGATGGAAGCTGCCAATATCCTCGTCGAGCGCAACGAATATGCTAAAGCAGTCGAGATTTTAAAGCCTATTATGGAAAAAGCGCAACTCCCGCTCTATCAAACTCAAGGCCGTATCTACTATGCAGCCCTACTTGAAGAAACAGGTAAAAAAGATGAGGCGCTCATTGAACTCGATAAGGCCCTAGCCTCAAAGCCCAACGAGGAACTTGCTGCAAATGCCTTAATGGCCAAAGGTCGTATTCTTCAAGAATCCGGTAAAAAGGAAGAGGCATTGAAAGCTTTTGATGAAGTTTTATCGAAGTATGCAGAATCCAGCGAAGTGGAAAAGGCTAAAGTTGCTAGATCTTTTGTTCAATAATCGACCACTATGATTTACGGCCCTCATTCAGATTAGGGTGCAACAGGGGTGTCTTTATGGGTTTTAAAAAATGTTTTCTATCAGTTTGTTCTCATCAAATTCGCTTTTTTTTGACGTTGATAACAGGAATGGAGTTGATTTGTTTTGGGGTTAATGGTTTTTCCAACAAAGCCTTTGCAGATTGGGAAATGTCCACCATGAATTCCCAGATGAATGGACGGAACTCGCCAGCACATGTTGGGGTTTTAAGTATTCGCCCTTGGTTAGATGCAGATAAAACATTGGCGGCTATCGATATTGGTGGAATTGTAGGAACATCTGACGGGATTATTGCGGAAATGGCGCCAGGTCATGTGTCATTGATGGATCCTAAAAAAGGTCAAAAGGTTTGGACCTATTTGGGTGAAGTGCCTGTTTCAGCTCCTATCCTATTGAGTCGTGATATGGTTTTTGTTGCCTTTGCTGATGGATCTGTTGTGCGTCTAGATAGACGTACAGGTAGTGTGAATTGGAAATCAAATATACCAAGCCTTGTAGCCCGCAGTATGACAGTTTCAGGCGGAAAACTTTATTTTGTGACCGGTGCCCAGGAGCTAGGTGCATTAGATGTACAAACTGGAAAACAAGAGTGGATTGTTGACACTGCCAAATCAGTAGGGATTCAAATTAGAACCGGAGCTGCACCGCTCATAGATGATGGAATGGTTATTCTTGGAACTAATGGGGGAAGGTTGGAAGGCTTTGACGCCAAAACGGGCATTCGATCTTTTAGCTCGAGCCTGGGATCGGTAGAAGGTCGGTTTTCCGATATCATTGCAAATCCTCTCATATTAGGTCAACTTATCATTGTGGCCCGTTATGATGGTCTTGTGGCGGCCTTTGATCGAAGAAATCCAGATAAAGCCCCCATATGGAAGGTTCGTGTTGCACCCGTCACTGAAGCTAAAACATTTGCCGGCGGCGTTTATATGACTACGGCGACTGGTGAGCTCATTTCCATGAATCCCAAAGATGGCACGATTCTTTGGAAGACAAAAGTAGGGGATTCCTTGTCGGTGCTTGAACTACGAGAAACTTCCGTTTTGGTGTCTGGTCCAGCAGGTATTGTGGCTCAATTGGACAGGGGAACTGGAGCCCTTCAGTGGAAGGAATTTTTAGATACTAAGATTATTCAATTACCCATATATTTTGATGATGCGCTCTGGTTCTCGACTGGCCTTGGAAATCTATATGGTTATTCCATTAAGTAATGACATTACTGAGTGGGCCATTCTAACTTTATATCGGGGTTTTTAAGTGGGCGATTTAAGAGTTGATGCTCACTCCAAAACCATAAAGCACAGTTTTTCATCCAAGTAGGTGCATCCTTTCGTCGCGATAAAGTAAGTGCATATTCTGCGGCATAGGATGCTAGGGTTTTAGAGTCTGACGTCTTTCCCATGTCCATAAAATCTATGGAAGCATTTCTGTAGAGCGCCCCCAAGCTCCAGAGCATTTCCACAAACAAGGGTGTTTTTTCGAAGTGAGCAGCGCTATCCTGCCATTCTTCTAAAATGGTTTGACCTGGTCCAACGAGAGCTAGATTTAGGAACTTTTCTACTAATGGGCTTAGGTTGGGTGGCGAAGATGTTGCGAAAGAGGGAGAGAAAAACAAAGGAACTTGGTTTACGACTATTTGATTTTTTTCGGATTTAATCTGAAATGCCTTTCGAGATTGAAATAGAATTTCAGGCGAGATCCCTAATCCATTGTCCTTGCTTAACGCAAATTCGACTTTGTCGTCACGGACGTCCAGCAAAACTATATTATATGAGCTAGAGTCTCGAGTCTGATCGAGCCCTTCGCTAATTCCATTCATTTTGCTATCGGTTATTTGTCCCAAAAAGTAGCTAACACCTTCACTGGGAACATAAAAGTGAGCGCCAGAGCGTCCTTTAACGGTGAGTGAGGTTGTATATATAAGGCCGCTAGGCATCCACTTAAAGGCCTCCACATTGTTTATGGTGTCTACCCAAACCGGACTTTTCTTGGAATTATTATTAACCACTATTAAGCGTCGATAAGGCTCAGTATCTGAAAGAAACAGCCTTGCTATGTATCGTCCATCTAAACTGAGCTCTGACATTAAGCTGGCTTGTGGCCAAGGTCCCAACTTTTCCCCTTTGAGGGATGGTGTGGCCTGAAACATTTCTGTCCAACCGGGGGAACGGTTGTCAGCTGAGTTTATGGAACCGGAGACATACCAGGCCGTTGAAGAAAAACTAACAAACTCATAGGGGTGTCCTAGGGAATCGAATTTTTCAACATTTAGGCCTAGTTTCTGCCCGCGTTCTTTTAGCTGATCGATGGTTTCGGGTAGGCTTTCCCCGCTAGCTTCCTGTTGCTCCATGATCGTTTGGATAACAGAGGTGTTTTTTGTCTCGTGCCATTTAGCAAAGAAAAAAAGTCTAGGCTCGATGGAGCTAATCATGAGGAAGATACAAAATGCCCACCATCCAAAAGGAAATTCATTTGCTGAAAAAATTCTATTTTTCCCCATTAAGTTTGAAAGGTTATCCGTTGGATTCATCGATAATGCCTAGTCGTCTAAGGGTTGAATATAAAGGCGGAAGCCCCTGCAGGGGTATAATAAATTATAGAAGATTTTGACCACATAGAAAGGTCCGCTATGGAAAAGTTTTACCTGCTTTTATGGTTAGCCCCAGCTTTCGCTTTTGGGGGGAATTTGGGTTCAGGTAGCGTTCCACCCACCGCGCAAGGGGTTTTCAATATGACGGACCCCACAGAGGATCGTCAATCAAACGGACAGCCTGCTCAAGTTCGAATCGGGTTGCATTTGACGCCTTTTGTAACAGCGAAAACTCAAAACTTGAAGGGTGAAATTCATGAGATCTCTAGGCCTGCAGGGGATCTTAAGAGAACTCTTAGGGCCAGGGTGAATAAGATGAATCATTTTGTCATCAGTGACTATCATGTGGAATCAGAGCCCCTCGCCTTTGTTAAAGAAACCAGTCAGTACCGTATCAAACTAAAGTTTTCAAAACGTTTAGGCCCATATGGTGAGCTAGAAGAGTCGATAGGTTCTATGGAAGTTGCAGGTAAATTAGAGGGTTCAGGGGGCGTCTATGTTCTCAAAGGGGCTGCTTCTAGCGAGTTTAAAGATCCTATGGGTCGGACTGTTTTGCGGGTTCTAGCTGGATTTGGTGATGCGACGACCTCAAGTTCGCAGATATCCAAGTCTACTCAGCCTGGAACTGTGAAGCCGACTAGGGGCAAGCAAATGCAAAGAGCACCTTTGCCGGGCGCCCATCGCAGCTTCTAAAAGAGACCCAAATTTTGTTGGACAAGTAGGATTCTGCAGATATTTCTCTAGATTTAGAGCCACAATAGGGCTTATATTTAGCGCCACAATAGGGCTTATATTTAGCGCCAAAAGCGGAGCATAATATGAAATTTTTACCGGTAGTTTTTCTTACTTCTATAGCTGTTATGGGGTGTGTTTCGCCTTCTGCTGAAGTTTCTTCTGCATTAGATAGTGAGCGCTGTGGCACTTTACTAAAAAAGAATTCGAACCTTGAATTTCAAGATGGAGTGTCCGGTAAAAGTCGATCTCTTGAAGTAGGCGATAAGGCATTATCTGTTCACCTAGAAGGATTTGTGATTTCAAAACAAAATGTTTGTATCACTGCTGACTGGACGGCAGCTAAGGGTGTAGTGCTGACATCCTCGCGTCAAATTCGTGAAGCTGACTTGGATCAGGCAACGGAAGAGTGTGGAACGATAGAAGAACAGAGTGATGGTTTTTATTTGGTGCTACATGGCGGTGAGTCTAAAGGCGAAGGTTTAAAGAAACTGCATAGTCAGTCGCCAAAAGTTCAAGAATCCTTGCAGAGCTCCGCCCTTGAAGAACGCTGTATCAAAGCTAATTTTAAAGTGAGTCCTATAGAAATTTCTTCGCCAGATCAGATTAGGCCTTGGGTCAAATAGTCCTAGATGAAGCTAAACTTGCATGCATGGTCGTGATCCTTATGCCGTGTGGTGGCAGTTTGGCCGCCAAGCCAGAACAATGCTTTCTAAGTGTCTGTAATTAAAGCCTTATTTAAAGGGCTTTGTGCTTTATTTTTCTTGCGCAGGCGGAGCTTGGTTTGTTATAACCTGCGGCCCCAAGCAATGGGGCCTTTAAAGGAGCAAGATATGAAACTGGTTAAGCTTACGAAGTTGGGCAGCACGGTATTGTTTGGAATTGCCATGGTAGGATTCACTTCCTGTGGAAAAGCTCCCAATTCCCATGAGGACGTGGTGGACATTGCTGGGACGCCTTCTAAGTGGCAAAGCATTGGAAATTGCTGGGCCTATTCCGCTGTAGGATGGCTTGAATCTTTATCACTTCGAAATACGGGAGTGGCATTAGATATCTCTGAGACTTATATCACCTATCGGGACTGGCAGGAAAAGCTTCAATGGTCCGGTGAGCTTAGAACTGGAGGCTCAGTTTCTAGGGCGATAACGCTCATGAATACATATGGCTATGTTTTTGAAAAAGAGATGATACCAGCTGAAGCTAATAAAACATTTAGCGACACTCAGAAAAGAGCTGAGGCTTACATTAAAGAAAGTCTTGCGACAGGGAGACTGTCTCGCAACCGCGATCAAGAGACTATTGTATCAGAACTTAATGCGGCATTTGGTGTCAAAATAGACGACATTGCCTTAAAGGCAAAATCTTTAAGCAAGCTTATGATAGGTCAAGACGACAGTGGAAAGCTTCGTTCTGCAGTGGCTGAGTTTCAGGATTGGACGACACTAGATTGGTACAATGAGGAAGAGCCAGCTGAGGTGCCAGGCGTAAATCTAAAGCTTTCAAACCGTCAGTTGGAAATCTTAAAGCTTGTAAAAGCGGCTTTAAACGCAGGCAAGCCAGTAGTTCTAGATTGGTTTGTTGACTTTGGCGCTCTAGATACTCAAGGTATTTTTAGTCTAGAAAAATTGAAAGCAACTCCAAAGGCGAATCAAGGGTATCATTCGACAGTACTTGAAGACTATGTGGTCGGAGTAAAAGATGCCGTCACAGGTGTTGAGCGAATCATTGGTGAAGGCGAAGTTTCTGATGCTGAAAAAGCTTTAGCGTTAGAGAAGGGCGTCATCAAGTATTTCGTGGTGAAAAACTCTTGGGGCGGGCTTGAGCGTCGTGATCGCGCTTCCTATGTTAGAGGTGATGTGGCTGGATTTCATAGACTAAATGCGAGCTATGTATTCTCCACCCTTGGAGACCGAGAAAATGAAATAGACACTACCGTTATTTCTGACTTTATCATTCCAAAATCTGTTTTAAGGGCTATGCCTATAAAGTAATGTGACTGATCTAAAAATCAGTTTCCTATAGTTTGATAAAAAAGAGTCCCGGTCACTTTGATCAGGACTCTTTTTACGTTATATTATTAGAAGTCATCGGTAAAAGGAGCCTCAAATGTGGCATAAGGCACTTCCAGTAAGTCTAGCCGGTCTTTGGATTTCTACTATTTCATGGGGGGAGACCCATTCAGCTGCCGGAACAGCAGAGTCAGAGAATGTAGTGGAACCTTATCCTTTATTTTCTGATGAACCACCAGCTTTGCCGATGATTGATGAAAAGGCGCCAGATCCATCCGATATGCCCAGAAGCATTATGGAAATAGATTCCGAGAATGCCGAAGTTAATGGTACGGTTGCGAAGGAAAATCAAAGGCTTGGTGAAGGAACTGAAGGTGACATGAATGAGGAGCCAGACAAGCCTCGGCAAAAGCAGTGGCGGCTTGGGCCGACGATATCCCTGAGCTTTCCCTATTTTATTTCTCCTAGTGTCGAGTGGACGGTAGGGAAATCTTTCTCTGCTGGTTTAGGCTTAGGCAACTTAAAAATGTCTAAAGATTTCGGTAACAGTTTCGAAAAAGTCGAGTTGAAAGTCAATTCTAGGGATGTCCGTTTTAGGTATCATCCCTTTAGGGGAGACTTTTTTATGGGACTCGCCCTAGGCGCTTTAGATTTGAACGTAAAGGGGAAAAAGAAAACGACTGCTGAAGTAGATAATCAAACCACATCAGGCGTGGTAGCTTCAGAGTCGCAAATCAAATCCCGCTACGTAACCCCCCATTTGGGCTGGCTTTCCGTTTACGAGTCCGGATTTTGTTTTGGCTTTGAACTTGGATATCATTTTCCCTATCAGTCAAGCAGTACCTATTCCGCAAATGCTCAAGATCCAAATTTAGACTCCGTATTAAAGTCATCTTCGGAATTCCAAGAACAAAAAAAGGACTTGGAAGACATTGTGAAGAAACTAGGAAAAACGGCGATTCCCTATGTGAATTTACTCCGAATTGGTTGGCTCTTTTAAAGACCAATATAGGGCTAAAGCAATTGACCAAAAACTTACGAAGTCTCAATTTTAATGTCAGTCAAAAACTTAAGATCAAAACATCAAAGTGACACTTTTGAGCTTTAGAGTTATTGAGCTTTTGAGCTTTTGAGCTTTTGAGCTATTGAGCGTATGAACGTAGTAAATTTTGAATTAACACCAAAATCAAAAGATAGGCATGATCGATTTGAGGCGCAAAAAAATTAAAATGCTTCTACGATTTGAGCGAGTTTATCAAATAGCCTTTGCTCCACGGTACCTTCCACCATGGAAGCAGGGATGCCTTGATCGCCGCCTATTCGCAAAGCAGGGTGTAAAGGAATAGAAACAAGTATTGGAAGTTTTCTCACCTCAGAAAATTCTTTTGCTCCGTACTCTCCAAAAATGTGACTTGTCTCCCCGCATTTTGGGCACATAAAGCCCATCATATTTTCCACAAGACCAAGAATGGGGACTTCTAGTTTTTCAAACATAGTAAGTGCTTTATGGGCGTCAACGAGCGCGATATCTTGAGGGGTTGTAACGATAATTGCCCCATGGATGGGAAGATTCTCGATAAGAGACATTTGGACGTCGCCTGTTCCAGGAGGGAGATCAACAATGAGAAAGTCAGTTTCTCCCCATCGGACATCATAACAAAACTGCTCAATGGCTTTAGCGACCATAGGCCCCCGCCAGATCACAGGGTTTTGTGCATCCGACATAAATCCAAAGGAAACAGTTTTTACTCCGTGTGCTACGCGAGGTTCTATTTTTTTATCAGCCCCCACATGAAGGCTGCCCTTTAAGCCAAGCATAGTAGGACCTGAGGGGCCGTATATATCCGCATCGAAAAAGCCGACTTTATGGCCCAGCCGAGCTAGACTCACAGCAAGATTGGAGGACACCGTGGATTTTCCAACTCCGCCTTTTCCTGACGCCACCACGATCACTTGCTTTACCTGAGGAATGGCTCTTTTTTGAACCTTTAATCCAAAGGGAGCTGGTTTTGAAGCTGCGGGAGCTGGTTTTGTTGGGGGCAGCTTGGTGTCCTTGATGCGTTTAAAGTAGATTTGCAGGGGGCTTTCTGGGCGTTGAAGGAGCCAAGCTTGAGTCAGTTGGCGTTCCAGTAGTATTTTTTGTTCCAGATTAAGCCCATCACTGGCAATAAGAGTCTTAAAGCTTTGGTCTTCCAGAGGTTCAAGCTGGAGGAGTCTCGATCCCGCTGAGGTGTCGTCATCGTCACCCAAACCAAGCTCTTTGTTTCCCGCGAGTGCCGAAAGGGATGACTTAAGGATTTCTAGTTCGAGCATGGCTTCCTTTCAAATGGGACCTTGTCTTCCTAGCAAAATCTTAGCAAGGGGACAACGTGCGATTTTTCGCTCTTACTGACAGATTAAAAAGTGTCGATTTTTCAGATACATAAACATTTTTTGAGCGCCCGAAGGACTCTCTGCAGCTGTCTGGCATAGCGGTGGCGGAGGCTCTACTTCAAAGGAGAAGTTTTCATTTAACGCCTATATTTGGGTTCTAACTCTCTCTTTCTTTCTCTTTCTTTCTCTTTCTTTCTCTTTTTATCTTCGGGGTCCCCCTCCCTGGGGGCGCGGCTTTGTTTGGGAGTTGGTAGCTAGACCAAAAGCTATTAGCTGGTACAATGACAGGGTAGGTTAGCCCGGAGGGGTAGATTTTGTCTGAAAAGGCCTAATAGAGGTGAAGTCTGAACCAGAAATTTCGAATCTTTAAATGGATTTTGATAAGCCTTTTTTTGGGACTTATGGGACTGTTTATTCGTAATGTATCCCGAGATTTCCATGTGGGTATGGCTCAGTTAGATCAGTCGCAATGGCGCGCATTGAAGATGTCGTTTCCTTCAAATTCCACGGAGGAAGTGAGCGCCGAATCCAAACTCAAGGAGCTAGCTAAGACGAAGGATACTCGCGCTGAAAGCAGAGTCCCCGGGGACTGGGGCAAGCTTGACAGCATGGAAAGTGATTTTACGAAAGACGGCTTGGATAGCAAAGATCGTCAGAATCAAAAGAAGCTGTTAAAGCTTTTCGAGCAAAAAAAATATCAAGAAGCCTATGATTTTGCGGAGCATCTTAAGAGTACCAGTGGGCCAATGCTTAAGAAATGGCTATTTCAGCAAAGTCCAGTGCTGCTCACTGCATTGGGCTGGGCCTTTGTGGGAAACCATCAATGTGTGCAGGCAATACCCTTATTTAATGAAGCTTTGGCGATTCGAGAAGAAGCAGAGGCCTCTAGGGGGCTATTAGTTTGTGCCCACGCCGCAGGACGCAAAGACGAGGTTTTAAGTCTTTCGGACAAGCTTTTGGAGGCAGGGGTAAAAGACTCTCTGGTTTTAAGTATTCGCTCCGACGCACTGGAGTCAGATGGACGGTTTGACGAGGCGAAGGAGCTTTTTCAAGGAAATGAAGATAAAAAGCGTGCTTTAGAGCGAAGAAGTGAGCTCTCGCAGAGGCAATCTCAGGCAAGAGCAAACCATTTTCAAATTACTTTTGAACCCAGCATACAAGAGTTTTTGTTAGACGACGTGATTTCTTATTTGGAAGACTGCCTGGGTGAATTCAATCAAATGGGGTTTCCCTTTCCCTCCAAAACGATTGAAGTGGTGCTGTATCGAAGCCGTGATTTTACGGGAGTGGCTGGTGGCCAGCCTAATTGGGCGGAAGGCTTGTTTGATGGTCGGATGAGAATTCCGGTGAGCCAGACATGGAAAGCCCCCCAAAAAGAGATGCGCTTTGCTATGGTGCTCAGGCACGAGCTTACCCATGCCCTATTGCACGAATCAGGTGCAAATATTCCCGTTTGGACGGATGAAGGCCTTGCTCAACGTATGGCTTGTATCCCTTTTGGCTGCGCGGCTCTAGGGGGGCGTTCGAAATTTCATCAGATGAGGCTACTAGAAGGCTCCTTTTTAGGATTAAAGGCGGAAGATGCTAGAACGGCCTATCAACAAAGCCTTTATTTGATCTATAGTCTGGAAGCTATGCTGGGACCAGGTGGAATCAAGGACCTGGTGGAGTCGGCTCAATTGGGTGGCAGTTCCAAGCAAATTACAGAGCGCCTGGGAATAGGAAGTTGGGAACAGATTTACAATGATGTATCAAAGAAGTATGAGCAAGGGGTGCAGTTTAGGCCTCAGTAAAGGTGGATTCTCGTGACGATAAAAATTATAGCGAGTAACAAGTCAGCCTTTCATGAGTATGAAGTTTTGGATCGCTTTGAAGCAGGAATCGAGCTTCAGGGCACTGAAGTCAAGTCCCTGCGCTCTGGAAAAGTCAATCTTTCTGATGGATGGGTAGGATTTACTCCCAAAGGAGAAGCTTGGCTTAAACAAGTCCATATCTCCCCCTATAGCCATGGTAATCAATTTAACCATCATGAAAATCGAGAAAGAAGACTTTTACTTCATAAGTCTGAGTTAGCAAAATTGATTGATGCCGTAGAAAAAAAAGGACTTACCGTCGTTCCCCTAAAAATTTACTTTAAAGAAGGTTGGGTCAAAGTTGAGGTTGCCGTGGCAAGGGGTAAAAAACTCCATGACAAACGTGCTGACTCAAAAGAAAAAACGGCCAAAAGAGAACTAGCACGAGCTTTCCGAGGCCGTTAAATATTTGAAGGGATTCATGTGAGGCTGGATTGATTGAGGGAGCACCAATTAGACCTTAATGGCTTCCACGATTTTACAAGATCCGAAAATAAAATTCTTTATAGTTCCTATTTTTAAACCTTTGTTTGCCATAATGTCAGTCAGTGTGGCAATACTATACGAAGAAGCAACGCTTTTAGGCAGATAGGTATATGCATTTTTATCGGAAAAGAATCCACCGATTACAGGCAGCACCTTGTGGAAATAGAATTGAAATAACTGTGCGAATAATCCTTTTTCAGGCACAAAAAATTCTAAAATATACAGGCGCCCGTTTGGTTTTAATACTCTTGAAAATTCTGCCAGAGCCTTATCTTTATTAACAACATTTCTAAGTCCAAATGAAATCGTCAGAACATGGAAAGACTTATCATCAAAGATCAAGTTCTCGGCGCTCATAAGACTCAATTTAGAATTTTGGATTTTTCGGTCGTCAAGTTTTTTTCTCCCTAAACTTAGCATTTCAGTGGAGATATCACTACCATGCAACTCTGCGGTGTCGCCTAGTTGCCTGTGGGCTTCTATCATTACATCGCTTGTTCCCGTTGCTACATCTAGAAGTTTAAGGTGCGGTTGACGGGGGATCATGGCAACCATGGCGCGGCGCCAACGTTGATCTTGTCTGCAGCTTAAAAGTTTATTTAAGAGATCATAGTTGCCAGCGATGCGATTAAACATATCAGCAATTTTGGCTTCAGATTCTGGTTTTGTGAAACTTGGTTTCATGGGATTCCTTAAATAGTGCGAGGTGGGTTGTATCATACTTGGGGCGTTGATTCACGGCAAAAAGACAGAGACTAACCGGCTGAAATAAATGACAATTATCAATTAGGCGCCTAAAATCGAGCATCAACAGAAGCCAGTGTTTGCATTTCTATACCTGCGCTTTTAAGGATACTTGTTTACATGTCTTCTAATAGGAACCTCACCCCTTATTTTTATATTTTTTGGGTGTCTGAATTTCTATTTTGTATCCTGAAAGGGCTTTTGATGTTGTTTCGAGAAGCGCGTGTATTTGCCTTTTGCCTGACAAGGGGACTAAGCCAAAAATGATGTAGATTCCTAGGGCTGATTTTTCACTTGCAAGACAATCGACGCAATATTTTGGATATTTAGTCAGTTCTAAAAATTCGGGCCTGAATATTAGAAAACTGTTTTTGAAATAGCATAAAACTCTAACTTGGAATCAGCGGCTTAATGCCGAAGATTCCATTACTTTTCTAATCAGAGTATTCGTGAGAGCTGTGAGCATGGTTGTGTACTGCACCGGCATTGCTATTGGACTCAAAGTACTGCTGCCTGCGAATCTAATGCCACCGCTTTCAAAGTTGAGTGCTATGATCTTTAGGGTTGCGGAGCGCCCTTTGTCCCAACTGTCCTTTGAGCCGTCTATGTAAAAAGCCACGAGCCAATTAGGTTGAAACTGGACTTCTGCCCAGTATTGTAGCTTGGAAAGTGAAGCTTTGATTTCCATTTGAGGATTTAGAATCTCTTGAAATAGGACTTTGTCATTTTTTTGCAGAGCGTTGGAAAGGGATTCGAGTTGGCGAGAATTTGCAGCAAGAATTTTAAGAATCGAAGCGGGATCTTTTTCTAGTTTAAGCCCAAACTCCATGCCTGGGAATCTATATATGGCACCTGAAACTAAATTTTGATTTGAAGTCTTTGCTAAAAGGTCTTCAAACCAAAGCATTTGAGGTTGAAGAGCAAGTGGCATAAGCTCGGCAGCGTTTGCGGCTCTGTAGATAGGCTCTAATTCGCTTACTAGGCTGGCTCCTTTACCAAATAGACGTTGTGCCTCAGACTGGATCGTTCCTGATGCAAGGCCTTCGGCATCCACCGTGCCTGTTAAGGGCAATATTAGGATTCGTTCGAATTTAGGTTTTCGCTCTACTTCGATCTTTCTGATGACGATGTCGCTTTCGGGTTCTTGCCAACTTACACAGGTTGAAAAAGAAGATACACTCAATAGAAGAAAGATTTTTTTAAAGAGACTTTTTAGCTTCATCTAGGACTTCCTTTGATCCTGCTAGGAATTCCAAAGTCCATACGTACGACTTCTTGAGCCAGAGATGCGATTTGACAATTGAGCCTTCCGTTGGCTTCGCGGATCAATCTTTCTATAGGATGGGGACTTGGAAGGGACGTTCCGATTTCGTTGCTCACGAGCCAGATATCTCTCCCCAAAGAGTCGTGCTCCTTGAGAATATGAAGAAGGTGATGGCATTCTTTTGACAGGATGTGGGCGACTTGATCAATGGACTGCCTTTGAGCTGCGTCGACGGCTAATCTCGAGATCCAACAGGTTAAGCTATCGACGGCTACTAGTGATAATGTAGTCGTGCGAATCGTTTCCGCTAACTCTGTGGTCTCAAGGGTCCCCCAATCAGGAGACATATTTTTGCGAAGGTTTTGAAGATAGGCGTGCCTCGCTCGCATCGGCTCGATGGAAGTATCGCCAGTCCCTATCCAGGCTGCTTTTAATAAAGGGAGATGTTTTATGAGCCACTCTGATTTACCAGATATTGCTGGCCCGCCGATCATTCCAATCATAGTTACCCCGATCAAATTTTATTGTATCGGGGTTTTTTGCAAAAAAAGTGTGTAAATTTTGCAGCGCTATGTAGAAAGGTTGCGCAGATAGGCTACGCAAAAAGTAGATCGTTACCCTGATTTGGATTCGTCTTTTGAGCCTGTGACCTAATCAAGTCCAAAGTCTCAATCGAATCCTGCAAAGAAAATTTTACTTGGGTCTTAGTTTTTAGCGTCAGGGGCGTCTGAATCCGTAAAAACGCCGCAACTACTGATACTTAGCTCATCTTTGGCCGGGGCTTCTTCAGGTTTACGGTTGAGAATGACAAGCTTAAACTCGTCCTCTACTTTTTGTACTCCATTGCGAAATACTGGTAACATAATTTACTCCTTTTGTTGGGCGGAGAGGTATACTTTTGTGACCGTTCGTTAACAAGTCAAAAATAACACATCCCGCAGGTAGCTGTCATCTTTAACTTATATAAGAATTTGCCTTATTTAGGCTCCTTCTGGACGGCACGTAGCCCGTTCTCCAAGCTTTATTATGCAAGTTTCTTGCCAAGTTTGGGCTGTTCTTCCTTGCTCAGTCCCCTATAAACTTTTAACATGTTTCCCTAGCTTTAATCTTGGTTTAAGGGAGTTGAGGGTTTTATGGGGATTTTAGAAGTACTTGGCGGGCGTGGCTTGATCGCTCAGATAACCCACGAAGATGAGTTAAGGGACCACCTGGCGGATGGCGTAAGAACTGCTTACACAGGTTATGATCCCACTGCGGATAGTTTGCATGTAGGTCATTTAATTACAATTATGGCGCTTAGGCGATGGCAGAAAGCCGGTCATCGTATCGCTGTTGTGATGGGCGGCGGAACGGGGATCGTGGGCGATCCCACCGGAAAGACTGAAATGCGAAAAATGCTGACTGGGGAGCAGATTGAGATCAATATAGGCCGTCAAGTGGCGCAAATCGGAAAGCTCGTCAATTTAACGGATCCCCAAAAAGGCATCGTGGTAAATAATGCAGATTGGCTTGCAAAGCTCCAATATTTGCCTTTTCTTCAGGATATTGGGCGTCATTTTTCTGTAAATCGCATGCTGACTGCTGAGAGCGTCAAACAGCGTTTAGAGAAGGGTCTCACATTTCTCGAGTTTAATTATATGCTACTTCAAAGCTACGACTTTCTTCATCTCTATCGCACAGAAAAAGTCACGGTGCAATTGGGCGGAGACGACCAATGGAGCAATATGCTGGGAGGGGTTGAGCTGGTAAGGCGCCTTGAGGCTGAAAAGGCTTTTTGTGTCACTCTGCCGCTTCTGACCACGAGTGATGGTCGAAAGATGGGAAAGACAGAGGGTGGAGCCGTATGGCTAGATCCGCAAAAGACAACTCCTTTTGACTTTTTTCAATACTGGCGCAACATCGATGACGATATGGTGATCAAGTGTTTAAACTATTTGACTGAAGTCCAAGAAAGTGAAGTTAGTGCGCTCGCCAAACTTGAAGGATCTGAAATCAATGGCGCAAAAATACGGCTTGCCTTTGAGGTTACAAAGTTGGTTCACGGAGAGGAGGAAGCTCAAAAAGCAAAAGATACAGCCGCTAGCCTTTTTGCGGGGGGAGGTGCTCCTCTAGATATTCCACAGCTTTATGTAGGTAGGGCAGATTTTAAGGATGGAATGGATGTTGGCAGCTTTCTAGTGTTAGCAGGCATAGCCGCCTCTAAAAAGGAGGTCATGCGACTGATTGAGCAGGGGGGATTGCACTTTAATGATAAAAAGGTGGATACTATAAAGGATTCAGTTGGACTTAAGGCTGTGGAAGAGGGGCTTCTGATAAGAAGGGGCAAAAAGCACTATTATCGCGTGCTTTTTTCGGATGAGTCAACATTTAGGGGCGTTTGACGATAGGACCTTCTATAAGTCCACCACTACGGAGGGGGTACCATGAAATCATTAGTAATTTTGGCTTTTTTGATCTCGAATCGGCTTATAGCCGGAGAATTGGAAGCTAAAAAAGATGGAGTGGAGGTTTACTCCGACAGCCAAAAATCGTCCGTCATTGGAACACTTAAAAAAGGTGAGAAAGTCCCCTCTACGGAGCGTAAGGGTATGTATTGGGGAGTAACCCTAAAAGGGAAACCGGGCTTTGTTTCGGTAATGGCCGTGCAAAATTCCTCTTCCTCGGTGTCATCTGCTGTAACAAATGCAATCAAAGATGCGGTTAAGCAGGGAAGAGAATCTGAAGATGCCGGCAACAATCGCGCTCGCTCTACGGTGATGGGTGTGAGGGGGCTTGATGACACATCGGACTCGGCTTTTGCTGGCAACGTAAAGCCTAACTTGCGCATGGTCTACACCATGGAAGATATGGTGGTTTCCTCGGTGGACTTGAAGTCACTTGAGGCAGATGTCCTCAAAGAGGTGGAAACTCTTTCCAATAAAAAATAGAATTTTTTATTTTTCATAATTTTATTTTGCTATCTTTGAGCTTGTGGTTTTGGTTTACACGTTTCAGAGAAAGATTTGTGGGTACATTCTAAAGGCTAAGTCATAGCCAGATTTTGCGACATAAGAGGGCACTCGCGGGGGCGCGTTCATTCTTTCAAATGAGGCTTACCAGTTTAGTCGATTTATGAGGCCAGGAGTGGCTCTTTCGGTCGCTTCTTCTTTCATCTAAAGGAGCTCCTAGGCGACTTTTCTGGCTATGGGGCATAGGGTGTGTTTTTTTAGAATTTGATGTAACATTACTCTACGTCTTCTAAAAATTGGGGTCAGTTATGGTGAACTTTGTGATACGCCTCAGCGCAACTTATTTTTCGCTAATCATGGCTGTTATGGGGATTGCTCTGCAGTCTGGGTGTACGAGTTCTAATAGCACAGGTAATGGCTCAAAGCTATTGTCCGAATCCGAGCAGAAAAAAGTCGATGATTTTCGAGCGGAAGTGGAAGTAGGTAGAAATATGGCTGGACGCATGTTGGCTTTCTACGGTGCTCTTGATAATCCGGCAATCATCAATTATGTAAATCGCGTCGGAAGTTTTGTGGGCAGCTATTCAGACTATCCGGACCGACGTTACATGATTCATATTTTAAATACCGACCAAGTCAATGCTTTCGCCTGCCCAGGCGGTTATATATTAATAACCAATGGGATTTTAAAGAACGTCAAAAACGAAGCTGAGCTTGCAGCGATTCTTGGTCATGAAGTAGCCCACGTTGGGCGCCAGCATATGTTTAATTTTTTGAAATCTATGAACAAAAAAGAAATGGAAGATCGTGTTAAAAAATTGGATGAGAAATCGCGAGTAGATTTCCCAGAATCGGTTTTAGTTCGCAAGCGCCCAGACCCCTCTGAGTCTGAAACGGGGGCCCTTGTTGCGCGATATTTAGCAGGTAGCTCAGGAGCAGGACTTTCCATCATCCAAACAGCTTCAGCTGGTATGAGTGTTATTTTAGAGACTGGCCTTGATAAGGCATTGGAGTATGAAGCAGACAAAGAAGGAGTCAAATATGCGATTCGAGCAGGCTACGCTCCATATGCACTCCCTGCCTTTTTAAAGCGACTTGGCGAGAGAAAGAAAGCTTTAAATATGGCGGTTTTAGAGAAGACCCACCCTTCGGCTGAAGAGCGGATAAAGTCGATGACGGGAGTCTTGACCGAACTAGACGCAAAAAGTATTGTGGGCGCTTTTGGGACGGAGCGATTTGTGAAAGTGAGAAATTTGCTCCAGGAAGATTCAAAAAAAACGGTTACAGTTCAGTGAAAGGAACTTTTAATTATGCGTAAGTTGCCCCTGTTTGTTGCTCTCATTACATGCTCCGAAGTGATGTATGCTGACCAGTTCCACTATCAAAATATCATTATTGGAGATAGGGCGCTGGGGATGGGAGGTGCCTATTCGGCAGTAGCTGACGACTCATCGGGAGTTTACTATAATCCCGCAGGCCTAGGTTTTGCTTTGTCAAACGATGTTTCTGGATCAGCAAACGCGTTCTACGCGAAGAAAGTAACTTATAAAAATATCCTTCCAGGTCTCAACTATCAAGAGAACTCCAACGGCTCTGTTCCTTCTTTTTTTGGTGGTCTTCAAAAGCTCGATAAAATCGCAAAAGGTCTCGTTTTCGCGTTTGGCGTCTATTCGACGGACTCCGATCTGGTGGATCAAGACGATAAGATAGCTGATTCTAGTAAAGGTCTTCGCTTTCACAGAACTGCGCAAGTGCGAGGCGGCGACTTCAATGTAGCTGGTGGACTTGGCTATAGGCTGTCTAATTCCGTAGCGGTTGGTCTATCCATGACTTATGGTACTTTTAGTAGCTTGACCCAAGATTACCAGTTTAGCGGTCAATTTACCTCAACCGTGACAAAAGATTCCGCAGACTCACCCTGTAAAAGCATTCTCACTCAGGTTCAGGTTAATACTCCCGCAACTGCCAGTATGAGGTGTTACCAAGTTTTGACTCAAAACGTCAGGACTTCGTTGGAAGGAAAAGCTATTCGACCAAGTTTGGGGGTTCAAGTAGCACTCCTTTCTAAATTGTCGATAGGCCTCTCCCTTACTGCGAATAAGTGGATTACGCAGGGTCTAGAGCAAAATGTTGATTCCAGAAAGGACACTACGGCGGCCGTCATTGATGGCGTCCAAGATCCAAATAACTCAGTGCCTAGCGATGTAGTATCAGAAGCTAGAAATGGATCGACGACAAGCTCGACGTATCCTGTAAATATTACTTCAAAAATTGATCGAAGTGAGACAGCCAAACCCTTTGGGACAGCCATGCAATATTCAGGTCGAGCAGGCATTGCTTATTTTGCGTCGCCCCGCCTCTTGATTACTGGTGATACTATTTATTATGGCTCTGTGAATGATGCCGATGTTTTGGATCATAATTTTAAATCTGTCTTAAACTATGCCATGGGTGCCGAATGGTACGCCACTCCCTCTTTTCCTGTTCGTTTAGGTCTATTTACAAACAATGACAATCGTGACAAACCTTCTCTTGCTCAAAAGAAATATAACGATCATATAGATTATATCGGTGGCTCTGCTTTTCTCGCTTGGGTGCAGCCCAATAGCCAGATTGGGGTGGGAGCGGTCTATCAATCTGGCACAGGGACAGCGGCCAAAACCGGCGCTAGCGCCAGTGCTTTAAACGAGGTTTCTGCTTCCTCTAGGACCTATGCCATATCAGCAAGTCATTCCTTTTAGTTCGCTAAGTGAATTAATTAATAAAATCGGCAATAATTTCAAATGGTTATGCCGATTCTTTTCTTTGCCTATCTGGCTTGACTTTGTTATAGTGGGTATCCGTTAAAGTCAGCATGTACAGTGCTATTGTTTTTGGCAATTGAGAAAGGGTAAAAATGGAAGCTATTCCGTTAACAAAAGAAGGTATGGGGTTACTCAGCAACGAGCTTGATAACCTTAAAAAAATAGAGCGTCCTAAAGTCATTCAAGAAATAGCGGATGCGAGAGCTCATGGTGATTTGCGCGAGAACGCCGAATACCATGCTGCACGAGAAAAGCAAGGAATGATCGAGGCTAGAATTGCTGAGCTAGAAGACAAACTGGCAAGGGCCACAGTAGTTGATTTTTCTGGGCAAAATGCTGATCAAGTAAGATTTGGAGCTTTTGTAACTATTGCTGATGTAGATAGCGATGAAAAAAGAACCTACCGAATCGTGGGTGATCTTGAGTCTGATATTGCAGCTCGGAAGGTTTCTCTTTCGTCCCCAGTCGCCCAAGCGTTACTTGGACGAAAGCGAGATGATATCGTCGAGATTCAGGCCCCCAAAGGTGCCAAAGAGTTTGTAGTCGTAGAAATCAGATATTAATTTCTTGAGAAATCGTTCTGGGACTAAATAGATTGGTCTCAAATTTTCCAGAATCCATTGGTAATGAAGTCACGCCCTAAGGGGCGTGTTTTTTTGAGTTAAGATCTGTGGGCTTGGGGTCTTATCTTTTGTAGTTAGGGTTGTAGATGATTTGAGGTTGGTTGATCAAAGAAAATCCATAGCTTGATCGCAATTTCCCGCTATTAATTTCGGCGCATTTTCCTTCGTATCCATTAGCATGGTATTTGATTTTAAGACAACGACGTTCATGGTTTGTCTCGCTTAGGAAACAGTCTTTAAGAGGTACTTCTTCCGTAAATATTCCTTGTCGGGCGCCGCCAAAAAATCCAAAATTCTCTCGTTCCCAAGTTTCGTTTAAGCTGGGAACTTTTGAAAAGGCTTGGAGGATGACAGGAGATTGATTGGGGTCGGCGGCGAAGAAGTCGTATTCCTCTTTGTTGACAGTAGGCGCGACAACATATTGATTGTAAATGGGAATTAGCTTTTCTCTGGCGGAAGTAGCTTCACATCTGTAGATCGGCAATATGATGTTCTTTTTAATTTGATCAACAACCAGCTTGCCGTTGTTCCAGGCGACGATGGGTTCGCATTGTGCTGCAGTAAAGCCCTTGTAGAGACAGATTTTCTTAAAAATGTCATTGGCAATCAGGACCGAAAGTTCAGAAACCGCTCCGATTGACTTCAACCTTTGGTTGATGATGGGATCTGAGCTGGTAAGGTGTTTCGTATTTTTTGCTAAAGGCATCCATTCTTGTCGACTTATAACTTTTACAAACGCATCTATGGAGCCAATATTTTTAAGCAGTGATCCTAATGCATCTGCTACTTGCGGAGGCAACTTGGCAAACAGAGAAAATATGGCTGCGGCATCAATGCGAGCGGTCGCTTCAGTTCTTAAGGCCAGCTGCCAGTATTTAAGGGGCTGTGACAAAGAGGGCTCCAGTTTTCTATTTGTCTGCAGATCATCAAACTTTACGGTTCCAGAAAAGTCATAAACTTTACCGGCCAGGTAGAAGTTGATGGCGAGTCCGGTTCCGGTTGTTGCCTTCAACCCCTTGCTTGGGTCGCGTTCCGTTATGGGGTCAATGAGAATGCCTCCAGGTGCTGCGCTGCCACTATCTGTACCCTCGCTCGGCTCAGTTCCTAATTTATCTCCTCCTAAGACGCTTAGCCCACCTCCTGCAATGATTTCGTTTCGTTCGCGCTCGACAAGGGAAACTCCAGCAACGGAGAGTGTAGGTCCACCAGTGGGAGAGGCTTTAGAAAATTGAGCAATTTCGATTTTGAGAAGTTGCAAAGCCGTGAGCCAATTTTGGTAAAAAACACCTTGTAAGGTTGCTTTGATATTCGTTAACTCATTTTGAATCGTTGAGCCTTGCAAAAAAACAATTTCTGTCTCAAGCCCTTTTTCACCGAGGATCCATTCCAAAGTGTTTGGGTTTTCTTTGACTTCAGAATTTTTCTTCAAGGAAGTACAGCTGGAACATAAGACAATTGTGAATATAGTGACAAAAAATTTCATGGAGACCTTCCTAATGGAACCATGCCTTTGGTAGACATACCGTTGTTTATTCCTTTAATTTTAGGCGATTAAATAACAAAGGTCTAGAAGCCTCTAGTTTTTCATGGAGGCTATCATTTTGATTCTGAATAAAAAGGAATCGTTATGATCGGATCTTATAAAAGACATTCCAGCTTTTAGGCGAAGGATGAGCTACGATAGGCGACCTTTCCTGCTATGTAAACAAGCTTTGGCTCCGTCTTCCCCATGTCCGCAAGCCATTCGGCGATGCTCGAACTTGAGTAGATTCCTAAATCTGCCTCATAGCTAGGTACTAACGCTCCAACTTTAGACTGGAGGCCGAGTGCTTTAGATGCCACAAGGGTTATACCGGCGATGATTTCAGCTGGTTTTAGTTTTGAATGTACACCGGCCATGGCGGCTAAGAATCGTAGATTTTCAAAAGGCGATGAGCCTGGATTGAAATCTGAAGCTATGGCAACGGCACAACCCAAATCAGCCATATTTCGACCATTTGCAAAGGGGATGCCTGTATAAAGCGATGTTCCTGGAAGTAGGGTAGCGACTACACCAGCAGCTGCCATCTTTCGCAGACCATCATCTGAGGCAAACTGCAAATGATCTGCAGATGCAGCGCCTAGCGATGCCGCAAGGGCTGCGCCTTCGCAGTCGCTGAACTCATCAGCATGTATTCTTGTAGCGAGGCCTAACTTCTGGGCCTCTAAAAACCAAGTCTTTGCTTCTTGTGCCGAGAAATAGTCTTTTTCTACAAATGCATCCACATAGGAAGCTAACCCCTCTTGAGTGATGCGAGGTAAGAGCTGTGTCACCATTTCATGGATGTAAGCGCGTTCGTTTTGTGATTCCTTAGGTATGGCATGAAGAGCTAAGCAAGTAGAAACAATTCTTTGTGGAGTCATTTGAGATGCGAGCTTTAGGGCTCTCAACTGATGAAGTTCGCTTTCCACCGAGAGTCCATATCCAGACTTAGCTTCTAGCGTGGTTACGCCTTTGCGGAGCATCGACATCATATGGTGAGTCGCGTTTTGGGCAAGGGATTCTACGGTAGCTTCTCGGGTTTGCGCAACGCTGTAGGCAATTCCACCACCTTCTTGAGCGATTTCGCCGTAGGATTTCCCTTTTAGGCGTTTTGAAAATTCATGGGATCTGGAGCCCGCAAAGACGGGGTGGGTGTGAGAATCTATAAGCCCAGGCATGACGACCCCATTTTGGGCGTCTATGCAAATCGTATTTTTCAATTCTGGGAGATGAGAATCTCCGATGGCCAAGATTTTTCCATCTTGAATGAGTAGCCATGCATTTTTAATAATCCCAAGGTCTTCGTCTTGAATGCGGTTAAATCGATTTTCTTTAACTAACGGAGCAAGAGTCACCAGTTCAGAAATATTAAAAATTAATGTTCGCATTAGACCTCCGACGGCGGCTCAATACTCCAAAGTGTCCCCTTTGGGTGGTCTCGAAGTAGGATTCCTTTTGCTTGTAAGTCCGTTCTGATTTTATCTGAAAGTTGCCAATCCTTTGCGTCTCGGGCACGTGTGCGAAGATCGATTTGATGTGAGATTTCCTCACGGGTAATCTTGAGCTCAGGAAGGACAAGATCTGTTAGCTTTGCGATAAATTCGTTGGGGTCAGAAGTTAAAATTCCAAGTACAGAACCAACCTGCTTAAACGCTTCCAAATAGGCCTTTGCAGAGTTAGCGCGAAGTGGGGATTCTTTTGAAAGCAAAACGCCTTTGGCTTTTTTCATGGCTACATTAAGGCCAGCTATGGCTTGCCCCGTATTGAAGTCATCACACATGGCCCGTTGAAACTCCGCAAGGAGCTCGTCCGGATGGAAACCGCTCAATGACTGCCCACCATCTGCTCCGACGGAGGCCGTTTGGAGGTCGGCGATGGTTTCATAGTAGTAAAGAAGGCGTCTGCGATTTTGCGCAAAAAGTTTCTCAGAAAAGTCGATGTCAGAAGAATAATGATGGCTTAAATAGGAAAGTCTAAGAACCTCCCCGGGCCAGGTTTTCAAAAAAGAGTTAATCAAGATGAAGTTTCCAAGAGATTTGGACATCTTTTGCTTTTCTAAAGTTAATAGACCACTGTGAATCCAAATGCTGGCATAAGGTTTGCCGTTTGCCGATTCAGACTGGGCGATTTCATTTTCATGGTGAGGGAAAATAAGGTCTCTCCCGCCACCGTGAATATCGAAGGAGTCACCAAGGAATCTTTTGCTCATGGCGGAGCATTCAATATGCCAGCCTGGTCGGCCCAGACCCCAAGGGCTCTTCCAGGAAGCGCCTGGAGTCTCATCGGCTTTCCACAATGCAAAATCTAATTCGTCTTCCTTGCTGCCTTGGACGATTTCTCGAGCACCCGAGCGCAATTCATCGGTCTTGCGATTGGAAAGCTTTCCATAGTCCGCTTTTTGACGGACTCGATAATAAACGTCGCCATCTTTTGTGCTGTAAGCGGCCTGGTTATCAATCAAAGTCTGAATCATTTCGATGATTTCAGGAATCATTTCCGAAACTTTTGGCTCATGATGTGCTTTGGCGACTCCAAGGCCTTCTAAGTCACATCGGCTTTCGGCAATGATTTTTTCTGAAAGTTCCAGGGGGAGGATCCCAAGGTCTTTTGACCGATTGATGATTTTATCATCTACATCTGTGAAGTTTCTTACATAGGTGACGCGATAGCCAGCAAATTCCATAAACCTGCGCATGACATCAAAAAATATTGCTTGCATCGCATGCCCAATGTGACAGGAATCATAAGGGGTTACGCCACAGGCATACATCTTTACATGTCCGGGTGTGAGTGGCTTTAGGATTTCTTTTTTACCAGTCAAGTTGTTCTTAATCATGATTTCGCGCACCGGTTGCTCCTAGGCATAAGGCTTGAAAGCATCCTAGCATGGCTTTTTAAGGCCATAAAGCGAAGTAGGTAAGATATTCCCTAAAATCTTCTTTTTTTTAGACGGCAACTGCCGACTTAAGAGTCATTGTGGGGGCGGTATGGTAGCGGGAAAAAAAGTAAAACTAAATGAAGTGCAGTTTTATTTTGACGGTGTTCTAAGGGACGCCCTAGATGCCGCTGCCTTGTCTCGCCGCTCTTCTGACTGGTTGCAGCTCAGGACAAAGTTGATGAATTTAGATCACGAATCCTATGAAATAGCTATGGCAAGTATTCGCAGCCTAGTAGACAGCTTACACAGCCCGGCGGAGAAACCTCAGACTCCGGGATGGCAGGAATCCAAAGATATGTACGGTCAAATCAGAAAGTAAAACCTCGCTCGATTCCCTGGGGGTTTTCAGATGGACCGCTTCTATGTAATACTAGTTTACAAGAAGTGAGGTGGCCATTGGACCAAAATCAAGCCCTTAGAAGAGACCTCGAACTCTTCGCAAAAGAATTGACTAAAGACAAATTTCAGGCTCTTAGTCCTGGCCTAGGTCTTGGCACCGTTCGCAATCGTTCCCTAGGTGCGAGCGAGTTTGTGGTTTCACAACAGATTCCCGTGAGTCCAAAATTCACAGATACAAGCGAATCCTATTCTGCCCTAAACCTTCCCGCTCAAAATGCCATAAAACGAGAATTATATTATCGGTCGCCTTGGTGGTCTCTAGTCCTCTCTCATATGGCAGACCTATTTATTGCCGCTATTTTTGTTGTCGCGTGTAGTATCAGCTATAAAATGATGAATCCTCATTTGTCCGGGGGCTTAGGACTGAACTTGGGCCCACTGCGGCTTCTTTCTTTCTTATATGTCGCTTTTATTTTGTACCTCGGGATTTTTAAATTGCTTGGTCTAACAATGCTCGGAGGGCTAGTCAGACGCCGTTTCTATGAAGATTTCTTGGAAGCGAGAAAGTCTGAAATGTGAAATTGCGATGTCAAGGTCTTGACGTCTCTGTAAATTCTGGTTATGATTAAAACATACTAAACAACCCATTCATGATTCCTCAGGCAGGAGGGAAAATGCGACGCAGCGGAACAGTGAAGTTCCTGAGCTCTGTGAACTTATTCAAGTTTGTTCATAAAGTATTGGTGGACCAAAAGGGCGCGAAAATCAATGACCAGGACGTAGGGAATATTCTTGAATATAACCCTTCCGACTGCAGCCATTGGAAGCGCGGTGAAAAAAGTGTGAAGTCAGTCTTTGCTCTGAATCAGATCGCGGAAGTCTTAAAAGTAGAGCCAACTCTTATTTTTGACATCGCGTCGGGTAATATCGGAGTAGACGAAGGTTGGTTTGAATACCAAGAGACTCGATCCATTCAAAATGTGCTTCGCAATTTGAATGGGATCCCTAGGGAGCGAGTCCAGATTGTGAAAGAGCGCGCGATTTCATTTGCCGCCCAATTGCTCAAACAGGCTGATTTCAGAGCAGCACCACTCTATGTTCCTGAAGTAGTAAGGTTTTTTGCCTTTATATCGTTACAGCCTGCGGAGTTGATTGACCGCATGAGCAGAATTCTTCGGGTAAAGGCCGGTCAGTATGTCATTCAGTTTCCTAAAGGAGACTTGAAGCCCCAGACAAGACATGCCATGGTTAAAGAGTTGGTTCGCATCATATGCGAGGGTGAGCGTGAAAGGTTTCCTGAGCTTGGCGAACGAGATCAAGAACTGCTTGAATTTGAAGAGCTAGTCATTACGACGAATCTTTTGATGCCGTATGCGATGTTGAAGGCCGAAATGTCCAAGATTGATGTTAAGAAAAATATTGTCAATGAGTTAGCTGCGACATTTTGGATTCCTAAAACGCTGGTTTCCTTGCAACTTTCCCAGCTTCTTACATCAAGTGATAAAACGGATTTAAGTCCCCGAGTTTCTTCAGAAGCTATATTGTCTAGATAAAGAAAAGGCCCGGGAAACTGGGCCTTTTTTCTTATGCGGTTCTATAAGCTATTTATGTAAGGCGTAGCTAAAAGGATCCCTAAACCGCTACATGAAACTTACGCAAACTTGTGCATAACAAGTTGACTGTTCATTTCCCAATTCTTCGATGCTGGTTGAACTGTTGGCAAGTCTCCAAAAATTCAGAGGCGTCATCTCCCTGGGCGTGTATTCGGGACAAGCTGGCCCTCTTTTTACTAAATTTCTTAAGTCCTATGATGCATTTACGTTTCTATCAATTAAAATCCTCCAAATTATGGGTCAGTAAGAAGAGCACATTTCAAATCCAGATCTGCTTTCGCCCATGAAAACTTGT